>NZ_JAKKSG010000020.1:0-104685 GCF_025653545.1 Shewanella sp. SW1
GCCTCCATAGCAATAAGGCTACCTTCGGGGAATTGTCTAATTTTATCGAGCAGCTTGTTTCTGTTAACCTTTTTGTTACTCATGACAGAGTTATCCATAAGACAAACACAAACTTGAAAAACATTTTTGGCTAAATCGATACCAATAACTTTAATATCCATGATGGAAACCTCCAGAACTATTTGTCAGCTTTAAGCTTGGCATAATACTGCAAGCTTAGGTGCTGAGGCGTCCATCACATCACTACACTTCAAGGGACAGTATGTTGCTAAGAAATTCAGTTACGGAAGGTGCAGAACTGCAATTTTGTAGATATTCAAACAGCCCTACAATATTTTTATGATACTCAAGTGTGGCCATCGCTATTTCATCCGTATCCATCCTCTTAAACGGATGTTCACCTATGGTGTTAAAAGGAATAGCGGTTTTTTCATAATAATGCCGACAATAAGTGTTAAGTGCATTGCTATTGCCATTATCTTCGAACTGTCTGATAACCAGTGCCATTTTTTGCTCGTGGGCTGAAATATACTCCAACAGTAATCCGCTTCTTTCGCTATCATTTGTAAGTGCGCAATGTGCCGCAAATGCATGCAGCTGTTGGTGTATATTTCTAGTCCATTGCATAACATCATATAGCGTTTCTATTTGCATATTATTCTCCTCAAAATGGGAGTCCTTGGTCTTTACTGTAAAAAATGAATCACTTTTCTATGCATTGATGAAAATAAACTTACTAAATAAGCCCATATTTACAATGACATTATGCCCCATTAAAAGTGCAGTTTTGAAATGATTATTGACTAAGTAGTCAAGCGCTGATGTCTATTATTAATTTTATGTTGTTGACAATTTGTCATCAACATAAAATACTTTATAAGTCCAACAACGGTTTAATCTATGTAACATCTGGTCTTTAGCTTAAAAAGCTGGCGATAACCCACAACCTTGTAATAAGGCTAATGGCATGAGTATACCTATATTTTTCTATTGACTCTGTTCGTTGCCGCACTGATTGTTGACAATACAATGCGCACAAGAAAGAAGGAAAACTACCAATACAATATGTTGCCATTCCATAACTAGATTGAAGGGCATCATCTTCCCGCTTTCAATTAATAACAGCATTGGATTTTGGAACGAACCATAGGTGAGCTAGCCCAATATTTACCGATATCAGTACTGAGTCGTTAATAAGCACGAAACAAGCCATCAAAATATTTGGAATAACAATAATAGAAGATAAAAAAGGAGTCGCCGATAACGCGGCTACTCCTTTTATTTAGCGGAAAATTTAAAAGCGGTAATTAAAGCTCAGGGTCACATTACGTGGGGTTCCGTAATGATACACACTATATGCTTCGGACATTGAGGCAGAAGCAGACATATAAGCATAGTATTTTTCGTCTAATAGGTTCTCTACGTTAAGTTGCAGATCCATATTGTCAGTAAGGTTATAACGAGCCATCAGGTTGACTAAAGAGTAAGCATCCTGATCGATTTTTACTGTCCCCCCTTCAGAGTAACTATCACTCTGCCAGTTAATACCACCACCCACGCTCAACTCAGGCAGGTAATCGACAAACTGATAAGTTGTGAATAGTTTAAACTGTTTGCGAGGGCTAGTAGTCGCCACTTTTTTTCCTTCAGCATCTTCCGCTGTAAACTGCGAATAGCCAGCCGTGATATTCCACCCATCGATAAACTCCCCCACCACTTCTAACTCAAAGCCTGTACTCTCAGTACCTTGAGCAGCTTTGTAATAAGTGGTTGGAGTACCGTCAACAATGATAGTCCCAGCGGCTGTTGCCAGATTATCCTGTTCAATCTTAAACAGTGCTACAGTGGTGTGTAGACGGTCGTCCAGATAAGCGCTTTTTAAACCGATTTCATAGGCTTTACCTTCGAGTGGCTCTAAATAATCACCGTTAATATTCTTACTGTTCTGCGGATTAAATATTTCGGTATAACTAGCGTAAACACGATGCTCTTCGTTTATGTCATACAAGGCGCCAACATAAGGAACGAACACGCCATCATCACCAAAGTTGGTATCAGTACCATAGCTGACCCCTTCGCGGTTCCAACTAGAAATACGGCCACCAGCAATCACTTTTAAATCATCGGTAATTGTTAGCCGAGTTGCTGCGTAGAAACCTTTCTGCTCGGTATCCATATTTAACTGACGATTGGCGTTTGTTGACCATTCAGGCTCTTCAAAGGCGTTGCTTTGCCAATCATAAAAGTTTTCAACTGCCTTTGAGTCCCAGCCCGTCATATTCTCACGGATGGGTTCATAAGTATCAGCATAGGATTTCTGTTTGCTGTATAAGGCACCAGTCACAAATTGATGCTCACGGTTAAAGAGTTGGTAATCGCCTTTCAACTGAAAATCGAAATTATCAGAGTTACTTTCACCATGGCTGTGATAACGCTGACCGCTCAAACCTGCACCGGTTTCTTTATTCAGCAAGCCAGACATATAGATCATTTTGGTGGTGGTTTCATATTCCATGCGATTATAGTTCGCCACCAACTGCCAACCATTGCTGAAATAATGGTTCAAGTTAGCAAAATAGTTGATGTTAGTCGTTTCCCAACGGCTCCAATCTGCCGCTGTTGTAGTAGAAACATCCCAATCAGTAGCCGAACCATCGCTGAATACTGCTGGTAACGCACCCCACATCGCTCCTTTGGGGTTGTTGTTATTGTAACTACCGCCGACGCGCAGCATAGTGTTGTCAGTAATGTCTGAATCAATTACGCCGTAAAGAATAGTCTTACGGTCTTGATAAAGATCCTGATAAGAATCGCTATTGACATATTTAGCGACCATACGACCACGCACACTGCCACTGTCGTTAAGGCCATTAGAAACATCTGCGGTAACTTGTTTTTTATCCCAGCTACCCGTAGCAACATCAACATAGCCCTTAAGTTCGTCACTGTCGGCATGTTTGCGCACTAGGTTGATTGAAGCAGAAGGATCCCCTGCCCCCGTTAGTAAGCCTGTTGCACCACGCACCACCTCTACACGCTCGTACAGAGAGATATCTGACACAGTCTCACCTGCATCGCCCCCCAAGCTCCAAGATAAAGGTACGCCATCAATCTGGTAATTCTGAACCGCAAAACCACGGGCCATAAAGCCATTTCGAACGTTATCTGTTTTAGATGAAGACAAACCTACTGTGTTATTAACCACATCAACAACGGTATTGAGTGCCTGATCCTGGATCCGTTCAGCGGTCAAGATGCTCACTGACTGTGGCGTTTCCTGCAGTGACAGCCCTAAGCCTGTGGCGGTATCAATGGTTCGACTCACAGTGTACTTGCCCATCACTGTTATTTTTTCAATATTTTGATCATTTGCATCTGCAGCAGAAGACGGCTCTGCAGCCAAGACTGACAAAGGGTTTAATGCCAAAGTAATGGCAGACGCGAGAGGTAGTAGATAAAAGCGCATAGTAATTTAGGGAGTTTATTTAGGATGAACATACGGTAACACTATTGCGAATCACTTTCATTTGTATTTTGGTGATGTATATAACAAATTCATCATTTATTAATGAGGAATAAACGTCCCCGTTGTGTTTATGCCTTCAAAAGTGAGCGTTTACGGCGAAAAAGGTTATTCTTTACCCGTATTCGGTTAATCATTCTTAATCTACGCCACTAAAAGCGACCCTGAAATTATTACTCCATAGGATCGCCATTAGTGTTTAGCTTTTACCTCATTCAGTGTGTCTGTACTATTAGCTCGGCAGGCAGAGGCCACTTTGCCACTTGCCACTCACCTTGCCAATTCTCTATCGATATCCACAGACTATCTGCGGAGGTTAGTGTCTTAGTTGCGATGGCGTGTACGTGTTGGCCATGCTTATTACCGTGCAAAATACCATTCTCGCTGCGCTGTAAATCTGCTATTGGCAAAGCCTGCGTTCCAATATTGGCATAGCCTTGGCGTATATTGCCTACCTCACCTTTTTCAAAAACCAACATAAAATCTTTCACATAGTCATCATGATGTACATAGGGTGCTTTTAGATCTAAGGGTAAAGGGGCTATTTTAAATTCACCTAACTCTTGAGCCTGCCAGGCCGGTGGAAATGTAGGTGTTAGCGACTGATACAAAAACAATAGGGGGAGCAATAGAATAAACCCACTCAGTTTATATTTATTTTTTTGCCAAAAAGTTGAATGAATGAAAGCCATTAACGTACCTCCTCTAACCTATCTGCCACAGTACTGGGGGATCCCATTTTTTTAATTGCACGCACATTACGCAGTCCCCACATCATAAATCCTGTGATTGACATACCCGATAGGATCACCCCAAAAATAAACCAAATGATTTTTGTCCAGATACCACCTAAGGTACCGTAATGCAAAGGATCTGCGATATGCATTAGCGTTTGTATCCCTGTCATCGTCTCGGGTGATGTCGTTTTTGCAATCTCCCCCGTCCAAGGGTTAATGCTGAGGTTATAAGAATACTGATCGTAAAAAATGTGATCGCCGCTACCACTCAGATGATACATGTCACGATTATGCTCTGGTTTCATCACATAGCTTGGTTGAAAGTCTGGAAAGTGCGTTTGCGCTAATGTTAAGGCTTGTGCAAATGTCACGCTTGGATCTGCGGGATTCACATCACCCTTTTGGATAAAGGGCAATTGCTCAGCAGCAACCAATGGCGCATGTGGCTCGATATCAATATCTGCATGCCAAAAAATGGCTTGGACTAAATACCATAATCCGGTAACGGCCATAATCGTGATAAACCAAATAGACCACACACCAGACAATTTATGCAAATCGGCCAATAGTGTCTTTTTACCTTGACTCACACGCAATTTCGGAGCAAAAAAACTTCGCCAAAAACGTTTATAAACAATGAGTCCCGTCACTAAAGACGCGAGCATAAACAGCGCCATCGAACAGACAAGGTAATAACCCAAGCTGTAACCGCTTTGCCAAGGAAATAATAACCAAGCATGTAAAGATCTGATAAAACCGGCAAATGTCATGCCTTCATTAATCTGTTGTATCTCACCTGTGTATTGATTGACATAGGCCATGGCATAGGGTTTATCCGCGTCACTGAACATGATCACATTGACCATATAAGGTTCTAATGTCATAGTGCCAGAGACTGCCGCACTTGGGTAGGCTTCCTCAACAATCGTCATTAATTCACTAACCGGTTTTACGGGTAAATCATTAGGGTTCAACGCCCTCGATGCAGGATTAGTTAACCAAGTGATCTCATGACTCAGTACCGCAATCGTCCCCGTCAAGCAGATAAAACAAAATAACAACCAAATTGGGAGCGACACCCAACCATGCAACATAAACCAGAATCGGTTACTGATCTTCGCCATTTGTGACTTTCCTAACACTTATCGTATTTCGCGAGTGTAAAGGTAATGCAAATTGTTATCAATACGATGTGCTGGGAATTGTTTTCAATTAGAATGCCGGTCACAAAATACTATGATGGGGAATCATGATGGATAAAACCTTGTTAGCAGCGCTCATTTCGAGCCTATTGTTAGCGCCGAGTTCCTACGCCGACGAAACTCAATCAGACGCAGACGCCAATATCGAAGTGATCAGTATTAAAGGTAGTCGTTTAGATAAAGCTGCTACAGCAACGGGCTTACCCTTAACACTGAGAGAAACGCCGCAGTCAGTGACGATTATAGATCAAGAATTTATTCAGAGTTTTTCTCTTAACAATGTTGCTGACTTAATGTTTTTAACACCGGGTATTTCTGCACAGAAAGCAGAAACTAACCGCTACTTTTTCAGCGCCCGTGGTAATCCAATCACTAACTTCCAATTTGATGGTGTGCCTGTTAACTATTCTAGTTTCTTCAATGATGCTTCGACCGATACAGTTATCTTCGATCGAGTAGAAGTAGTTCGTGGTGCAACCGGATTATTAACGGGTGCAGGAGAACCCTCGGCCGCCATCAACCTCATTCGTAAACGTCCAAAATCTTCACCAGGGGGTTACCTCAGTGCAAAAGTAGGTTCATGGGACAGTTATCGTGTAGAAGGTGATAGTTCAGTGGACATAACAGAAGATGCCGATGTCCAAGCACGTTTTGCCGCCGCCTATGAAAAATCAGATAGTTTTACCGATCTAGCCGAAGATGAAAATCTGCAAATTTATGGCATCGTTACTGCAAGATTAAGTGATAGCACATTATTCACTTTGGGCGCGGACTATAGTGACCGCGATCCTAAAGGCTCCACTTGGGGAGCGCTGCCAGTGTTTTATGCCGACGGCAGTTTAGCGAGTGACCTTCCCCGTTCGACGACCACTGCAGCATCTTGGTCTAGTTGGAAACGCCATGGTGCGAACGTTTTTTCTACTTTAGAACACAACTTTGATAATAACTGGGAACTCAAACTCGACATAGAACATCGTGAGGATAAGATGGATGGGCACTTGCTATATTTATATGGCTCCCCAGATAAAATCACAGGTTTGGGGATGAGTGCATTGCCTATGATTTACCAATCAACCCGTAAGCAAGATGCGGCGCGAATATTTGCTTCAGGGCCATTCGAACTATTGGGTCGAGAACATAAACTAACAACCGGGCTACTCTATTCAAAACAAGATATTAGCGCCGACTCTTACTACACCACAGATGTTTTAAGCGTAGGTAATTTCTTTGAGTGGGATGGCTCGATTGCAGAGCCAAATTATCCATCGATTCCCACCAATGAAGAGACTGAAGAGATCCAAAAAGGTGCCTATATTGCTACCCAACTCAATTTGCACGATCAGGTCACACTGCTGTTAGGAAGCCGTATCAGCCAATATAAAGTCGATCCAGGTTATGAGCACAATGATGTCATTACGCCGTATGCAGGATTGATTTACGATATCAGTGACAGTGTGTCGATTTATACCAGTTACACTGAGATTTTTCAGCCTCAAGATGCCAAAGATGCTAATAACAAACGCTTAGACCCGACAACTGGCAATAATATTGAACTTGGCAGTAAAGCCGATTTTTTCGACGAAAAACTCACCGCCAGTGTTGCAGTGTTTAAAGTTCAAAAGGAAAATGTGGCGGAAAAAGATCCTAACATTAAAGACCCACTTCCTGATGGTAGCTTTCCAATGCGCGCTGTGGATGGCACCAGTAACCGTGGTTTTGAAATGGAACTAACGGGTAGGCCCACAGAGGATTGGGATCTGTACTTCAGTTACACCTACAGTGAATCTGAAAAAGCCGATGGTTCGGCCTTTGGCACACATTTGCCTAAAAACTTAGTACGATTATCTTCGCTCTATCACTTTGATGGCGCTCTAGAAGATCTCACATTAGGTGGCAACTTAAGCTGGCAGAGCAAGATTTATGTAGAAAACGCGGGGCCTAACGGCGAAAGCTCTGAACAAGCCAGTTATTTCCTTACCAATCTTATGGCAAGTTATCAACTCACTGATGATGCGATTGTTCGTTTGAATATTCGAAACTTGTTTGATGAAAAGTACTACTCGAGTATCGATTTCTACAATCAAGGTTTCTTCGGCGAACCGCGAAATGTCGAACTTAGCCTGAGTTATAATTTTTAGTCTAATTGTTAATCGCCAATACCGCGCATCACTTTTATGCGCGGTATACCTAAAGCTAAACTATCCTGCGTTAAAACAGCATCCGGTAAACTTCAATGGATTAACCCTTTGGGCTCAGGGGGATAATCCATTACAATGAAGTCCATTTTGAGTTCGTAAAACAGATGTTCCGCCTATGCCTAAATCTCACACCCACATGCATCAACATTTGCAGATGCCACATGCTAAATTAGATCTGCAAGCTCTAGCGGGCACCCTTGCCTTTGAGCAAGTGACCGTTATTGGTAATGCTTCTGGCGATTGGCAGCCTGCGACCACAGGTACGACATTTATTTTTAACGGTACTCAATGGGCTGAAAATAGCAATGTAAATAATCAGATAGTAAATATTGCCAACGGTGGTTTTGCTGAATCAAAATATGCCTTTGTGGTACAAGGTCATCCACAAAGTGGTCTGCTTACCCAAGCCTTGACGCAAGTTGCGATTGAATTAACGCCTCAGCTTGGTTGCTGGCCTTCATCTGGGTTAACCACAATCGTGTTGATGCAGCAGTTGTCTCAGCATGTGCAAGTGCAGCGGATGTCGCTGTTTCCGAGTTTAGCAAGACCCAATGATTTACCGCTTGAAGACCACTTACCTTGCATGGTGCATAATTGGTTAGGCGAGCGGCGAATTGCCCAGGCTTTGGTACCATCGCTCGACTGGCCTGAATTTAGCTTAGCGTCCGTACTTTTACCTCGCCTATCCGCAATAAACCAAATGCAACCATGCCAAGTCGCACCTAGGATAAACGCAGGTAATCCCTTTGATTTACTTGAGCGTTTACAAGAGTCGAGCTTATTAATCGCAGATGCGCTAAATCCAGCCACGCGGCAGATGCAACTTGAATGGCTAATCACACTGGCGCATACACCCATCAACATTTGGCAGCAATTTGCTCATCCTAGCCAGCTCATCAATGCTGAAGCTTTATTTTTCAACCACATGCCAGAATCAAAACCTAGCTATTGGTATTTAATGGATATTCAGGCATCTCAATATCTTGATGCGATTCGCCATAGTTTGGCCTATTGTTGGCAAACGTTGTCGACTAAGCACGCGAGCTAATGATTGGCAATCAGTCTTCAAACGGCTCGTGACCCTCCCCCTGTCCACTGCCATTCGCATTCAAAACACCTAAGGCGAATGTCGTTTTACATTTTGCCTTGCCCTCTAGCGACGCTAAATTAACCTCTGTTCAAATGCATGACTCAAAACGTCAACACACCCTAGTTAAGGGGATTTTTACCCAATGCGATCCCCAGCGGTTCAAAGTAATTGATCAGTGCCTGAAAAATCACTTGTCTGTGGGCCTCATCGGGATAAGCCCCCTCCTTTGCCATTGCTGAAAAACGGGTTCCCGACACTAAATACGGATTCGAAATATCAGTATAGGATTCAATACAGGCTTCAAATGCTCGCGCCATCATCTCCGTTGGCCGAGAGAAGTACTGCATCCCATGTTTTTTATCTAATACAATTGCTCGGCGAACATAATCATGGGGCTCATCACCCTGTCCACTCAACAATGTCACTTTGAAGATCTCAGATAATCGAGCATTTAATGGATGCTCTATGATGGGCAGATCGGATAGCCAAAGATCGCTCGCACACTGAAACCGCTTATTAGTGGGTTTGAATGATTTAGCGGCAATATAATGGTCAAACGCATGCCAAAACTCATGGGCTAAAGCACCAGCACCTGCATTTTTAGCCAATGCCAACTCTCGGGTCGCGGGTGCATAATGGGCCTGAACGCCCTTTTGGCCGCCATGACCAAAGGCCAGGCTGACGGTTTCCCGCAGCCCTAAAGTTAAAGGTGGCAATTTTAAGATAAAGGCCAAATCGGCGAGCGAATCAAATACTAAATCCGCAGCAATCCGCGATTCATCCCGCGTCACCCAGCGGCCAACACGCACATGGCTAAAACCAAAGGTTTGTTTAATATCAAGAAAAGTGACTTGCTCACCAAATCGATAATCGGGTCCATGGCGGTTATATTGCTGATTGATTAACACGGCTTACCTTGAACCCTATGCAGTGAGAGACACATTAAGCTGGCTATTTTAGGTGAAAATGCACAGGAACAAAACGCTGCATTAAGTGCAATATCAAGTTAAGAATAGGAGCCAAGCAGCGCTTACTCTTGGTTTGGTATCGCGATACTTAGATTTCGACAACCACAGGGTTCGTTAAGCTTTAGCCGTTAATATCACATCATCCCAAACCACGACACGATTTCGCCCCGTAGTTTTAGCGTGGTACAAGGCTTTATCGGCCTCGGCCACCAGCTTTTCAGCATCTGAACGGCACTGACTCCCGATTTCAATCGGTGAAGGCACAGACTGAAGCGCTAAAATACCGCTGTTTTCTTCGATGGCATGATGAGTGATCACAGGTGTTAACGCACTCACTCCTGCCGAAAATTGATAGTGAAAATCGTCGACTATCGCTGAAAGATCTTCATTCGCAAGCGCTGACATCATACGCGTCACAATTTTCTGCGCGACATCGACCGACGTTTCTGGCAGTAATAGCGCAAATTCCTCACCGCCGAAGCGACCAAAGATATCGTATGGGCGCGTGCGAGCACTGATAAATTGGGTAAAATGCTGCAGTATCTTGTCACCCACTTGATGCCCATAGCGATCATTAACGAGTTTAAAATAATCGATATCCATCATGACAAGGCACAAAGGTAACTGTAGACGACTCAAGCGTTTGATTTCATGCTCTAACTGCTGGAAAAAATGCCGTCGATTAGCAATACCGGTTAATTCATCGGTGAGTGCGAGTCGATTCAACTCAGTCTGCGCATTCCTTAGGGCAAATTCGACCTGTTTTAACTGGGTAATATCGGTGCAAACAATGACCATATCGCCATTGTGATAAACCTGCTCAGAAAGTTGCAACCAGCTACCGTCGACCAGATCCACTTCAAAACGTCGAAAAGCTGATTTACGTTGATTCGCATGAATAAGTTCAAGCCATTCCTCTATGGTTTCATGATCAATTTTAGGCCCTTGCTTATGGGTAAAGGCAAAGTGCATCATGTCGTCAAAATGCCGGCCAGCCATGTCTTGATCAACAAAACCAAACATTTTCGCAAAGGTATGGTTATAAAAGATAAAATGATTGTGCTTGTCCAAAACAGCGAGGCCATTCTCGCTTAGCCGTAAGGCTTCGGTTAAAAAGGGGTAAACAGACTCAAGAGATTCTTTTTCCATCGATTATTCCTAGCAATGACGCTTTTAGAGAAGATCTCCGACATGTTTAGATTAGCAGCGTTCTACACTAATCACAGCGTCTTTGTCTTTACCCCTATATTACCGCAACGGGATTAGCTCTACCGCGATGTAAATCCCACACATTCGGCAAATAAGCTTTAAAAACCAGATCCAATGCTTTGATAATTTAAGATTTTACGGCCAATTTACTGAGTTACAGTGGCGCGCGCATTTTTCACCAGAGGTATACGACAAAACATTAGATGCAGTCATGAAGCTTGAGCCCTGAAGAAGTTAGCCATGTTCATAAACTTAGAAACCCTAGGTTTCTACTCAACGTATTGGAGAGTAAATACCATCATGCTAAGCATGTGTGAGTCGTATCAGCAAACGCTAGATCCAAATAATTGAAGTGATAAGCTCTCAATAGTTGAAGTAAAATGTCAGCCTGTGTAATTTTCAAATATACTTTTATCCACTTTCAACATCTCCCCAACAAAAATGCTCAATAACTTTATTTAACGATAACCCTCTGCCTTTCACAAAAACGCATAAATATTCTCATTTAATTCAAATTGGCTGTTGCAAAGGCTCATAAAAGCGGTTAGTTTAAATCCACTTATACGGGTAGACGTCCGTAACAACGAATTCAACGCTTCACTGTATTTCGACCGCACTTTATTCGAACAGTTAAGCTAATAAAGTTAAATACCGAGAGAGTAAAATGAGCCAACTACTGAACGCTATCCACCATCACCACCATATGCGGTAGCCTTCGGACGCTCACTGCCGGAGGACTATATCCTTCTGGCGGACTGATTCAAGATGATCATAAACCCCTGGAAGGAATTCCGGGGGTTTTTGCATTTAGGCGTTAATTTGGGTTTTAATTTAAATAAGCAACTTTAGATATTTAATAAATTATCAATACGTTAGCTAGAGCACTGAGCTAGATTCCTTAGCTAGGGCCCATTGAATGGCAGGGCGTATTAAACCGATTAAACAACACACTTTTGAATCTTTTAATTTTGATACTTTTGAGCGAGATAACACTATGACTGAATCGAACCGTTTACGCATCGCCATCCAAAAATCTGGCCGTCTTTCTACTGACTCTCAGCAACTGCTAAAAAGCTGTGGCGTTAAATTTTCCATTAATGAACAACGCCTTATCGCTCACGCTGACAATATGCCTATTGATTTACTGCGCGTTCGTGATGACGATATCCCAGGATTGGTGATGGACGGCGTGGTTGATATGGGGATCATCGGTGAAAACGTGCTCGAAGAGGAACAAATCGAGCGTCAAACTCTGAACAAACCCGCAGATTGCCTCAAACTGCGTCAGTTAGATTTCGGATCATGTCGCCTCTCGTTAGCCGTACCGACAGAATTCAGTTACGCCGATGCTTCCTCGTTAGAAGGATTACGCATCGCCACTTCTTACCCGAACCTACTGCGCCGTTTTATGCAACAAAAAGGCATAACTTATCGCGACTGTATGTTAAAAGGCTCGGTTGAAGTCGCCCCACGTGCCGGCCTTGCCGATGGTATTTGTGATCTCGTGTCGACGGGCGCCACCTTAGAAGCCAACGGCTTATACGAAACCGAAGTGATTTACCGCTCTATGGCCTGCATCATTCAATCGACCCAAACCCAAACGCCGACTAAACAAGCACTCATCGACAAGATTCTGTCCCGTGTCAATGGCGTTATCCGCGCCCGTGAGAGCAAGTACATACTGCTGCACGCGCCAACCGAAACCTTAGATCAAATCGTCGCCCTGTTGCCCGGCGCGGAAAATCCAACCGTATTGCCATTAAATGATGATACTAACCGCGTTGCTATCCACGCCGTCAGTACCGAAGATTTATTCTGGGATACCATGGAACAGCTGACCGCACTCGGTGCCAGCTCGATTCTGGTGATGCCAATCGAAAAAATGATGGGGTAATGTATGGAAATCCTAACTTGGTCAACCTTATCAAGCACCGAGCAAAAAACGGCGCTGAAACGCTCGCCCTTAATTGGTGACAGCGGCTTAGAGCAAAGCGTTCGTGCCATTATCGATGCGGTGGCAACGCGGGGGGATGCCGCCATTGCCGAATTTAATCAAAAGTTTGATGGCTTCAATAGCGCAACCAGAGATTTAAATGGACAAGGAAGTGGCGAGCTGCGTCTGAGTGAAACCGACATTACTGCAGCAAGCGCACGAGTATCACCAGAGCTGAAAGCGGCGATCGCCAAAGCCATGGCGAATATAGATGTGTTTCACAGCGCCCAGCAATTTCGCCCGATTGATATGGAAACCGAGGCGGGAGTACGCTGCGAGCTACGTAGCGAACCGATTGAAAAAGTGGGTTTATATATTCCTGGTGGTAGTGCGCCATTAATTTCTACCGTGATGATGCTTGCCCTGCCCGCCAAAATTGCAGGCTGCGAACAAAGAGTATTAGTCAGCCCACCGCCCATCAACGATGCCATTATCTATGCCGCCAATGCCTGTGGGATCACTGAAATTTATCAAGTGGGTGGTGCGCAGGCCATTGCAGCGCTAGCCTTTGGCACGGAAACTATTCCCGCGGTCGATAAGATTTTTGGCCCAGGTAATCGCTACGTGACTGAAGCTAAACGCTTAGTGTCACAGGATGGTCGCTGCACTGTGTGTATCGATATGCCGGCTGGCCCTTCTGAAGTGTTAGTGATTGCCGATAGCGACACCAATTGCGAATTTATTGCCGCCGATTTGCTTTCACAAGCAGAGCACGGCCCTGATTCGCAAGTGATTTTAGTGACAGATTCGCAAGCTATCGCCGATGGCGTAAATGACGCGCTGACAAGACAGCTCGCTGCCCTGCCGCGTTGTGATATAGCTACAACGGCACTACTGAGCAGTCGCACTTTTGTTGTGGACGATATGCTACAAGCCGCGCAGGTTTCCAATCAATATGGGCCTGAGCACTTGATCATTCAAACGCGCTTTCCCCGTGAGGTGCTGAAAAACATTCGCGCCGCGGGCTCGGTATTTTTAGGCGCTTATACACCTGAATCTGTTGGCGATTATGCCAGTGGCACCAACCACGTGCTACCGACTTACGGTTACAGCCGCGCCGTGTCGAGCCTGTCATTAGCCGACTTTAGCCGCCGCTTTACCGTGCAGGAACTCAGCGCTAAGGGCTTAATCGGATTGGGGCAAGCAGTCATGACGTTAGCCAGTAACGAATTGCTCGATGCACACAAAAATGCCGTTGCCATTCGTCTAGCTAGCCTAGAGAAATGACCCGCCTAGATCTTAAGTGATTAGCACTTAAGTGAACAACTCTTAAGTGATTAGCCCTTAAGTTTATAAAAATAGAGCTGAGTGAAGAAAATGAGCCAAGTGAGCAATATGGAAAAGACAGCAGACCCCACAGCATCAACGTTAGCAGCATCAACGTTAGCGCAATCGGCGCCGCTAAATTTAGCCGAGCGTTTAGCGCGCCCTGAGTTACTGGATTTAACACCCTACCAGAGTGCCCGCAGACTGGGCGGTCGTGGTGATATTTGGATCAATGCCAACGAATCGCCTTTTAATAATGTCGATACGGCAGCGCTCGATTTATCAAAATTGAATCGTTACCCAGAATGCCAACCGCCGCAGCTTATCAATGCCTACAGCGAATACAGCGGCGTGAGCGCCAGCAAGATAGTTTCCAGCCGCGGCGCCGATGAAGCGATTGAACTGTTAATTCGCGCCTTTTGTATTCCAGGCGTCGACAGCATCGCCTGCTTTGGCCCGACGTACGGCATGTATGCCATCAGTGCGAACACCTTTAATGTGGACGTTAAAGCATTAAATCTCAGCGCGGAATATGGCTTGCCGACAAGCTATGCCGAGGACGTTCGCGGCGCAAAACTGGTGTTTATCTGCAATCCCAATAACCCGACGGGGACTGTGATCGACAAAGCCATTATTGAGCAAGCGATCAAGGCCCTGCCCAACACGCTTGTGGTAATCGACGAGGCCTATATTGAGTTTTGCCCCGAATACAGTGTGGCGGATTTGCTGGAAAGCTATCCGAATCTAGTGGTACTGCGCACCCTGTCAAAAGCCTTTGCACTTGCCGGCGCACGCTGTGGTTTTATGCTGGCAAACGAGGCCGTAGTCGAAATCATTATGCGCGTGATTGCGCCCTATCCAGTGCCGCTGCCCGTGAGTGAAGTCGCCACCCAGGCGCTATCGAGCGCAGGCGTTGCAAGGATGAAAGTGCAAGTCGCACAATTGAATGAGCAAGGCGCCAGACTCACTGCGGCGATCAGCGCATATTGTTCAAAATCGAATAGTTCAGAGTCCCGCGCCCGCGTGCTTAAGCCTAACGGCAATTATGTACTGGCTGAATTTGATGATGTCGCTAAGGTCGCAGCATTACTGCAAGGCAGCGGTGTTGTCGCCCGCGCTTACAAAGACCCAAGGCTTGCCAAAGCTATCCGCTTTAGCTTTAGTTCAAAGGCGGATACCGATGTGTTAGTGAATTTATTTGAATCGCAACGCACTGAGCAGTCATCAGAAAACGAATAATAAGTCACTGATAATAAGTCACTGATAATAAATCTCTGATCATAAAAAACTAATAAAAAGCGAATGCAACGCTGAAGGTAAAATCAGCTTAAGCATTAGCTAAACGACTTGAGTTTGAAGGTAGAGCCATGAACCCACAATTTATCCCGAATGTTGCACAAAAAATTCTGTTTATCGACCGCGATGGCACCTTGATTGAAGAGCCCATCACCGACAAACAGGTCGATAGTCTAGCGAAATTAGTGTTCGAGCCACAGGTGATCCCCGCTTTGCTACGTCTGCAAAAGGCAGGGTTTCGCTTAGTCATGGTCAGCAATCAAGACGGCCTTGGCACACCGTCTTTCCCGCAGGTAGATTTCGATGCGCCCCACAATATGATGATGCAAATCCTCAAAAGCCAAGGGGTGAACTTCGAAGATGTGGTAATTTGCCCACACTTTAATGATGAAAATTGCAGCTGCCGTAAACCTAAGCTTGGGCTAGTGAAAGACTACCTCACCCAAGGCTGCATCGATTTCACCCAATCGGCGGTAATTGGCGATCGCGAAACCGATGTGGAGCTGGGCAATGCCATGGGCATTAAAAGCCTGAAATATCAACGCGACACTTTAGGCTGGAACGCCATCGCCGATGCGCTGCTCAATAAAGGCCGCACCGCCACAGTCGTACGTACCACCAAAGAAACCGATATTCGCGTGACTGTGGATCTCGACAGCCCCGTTAAAGGTAAAATCGACACTGGCATTGGCTTTTTCGACCACATGCTCGATCAAATTGCCACCCACGGTAATTTTAGAATGGATGTGAAAGTCGATGGCGATCTGGAAATCGACGATCACCACAGCATCGAAGACACGGCACTAGCCATAGGTGATGCCCTGCGCCAAGCGCTCGGTGACAAACGCGGCATTGCCCGTTTCGGCTTTAGCCTGCCGATGGACGAAGCTAAGGGTGAGTGTCTGCTGGATATCTCTGGCCGCCCTTTTATCAAATTCTCGGCCGATTTTGAGCGCGAGCATGTGGGCGAAATGGCCACTGAAATGGTGCCGCACTTCTTCCGATCCTTTGCCGATGGCCTGCGCTGTACGCTGCATGTGTCGACGCAGGGCGATAACGATCACCACAAGGTTGAAGCCCTGTTTAAAGTGCTCGGCCGCGCGCTACGCCAAGCAGTTAAAGTTGAAGGCGATATTCTGCCATCGAGCAAAGGCGTACTTTAAGGCATCAGCATAAATCGTTTAAGAGGTTAGGATGCAACAAGACACTCTATTAACAGCTAGCCCGCAATTAACAGCAAATGAATCGCCAGATGCTGAAACCGTCATCATAGACACGGGCTGCGCCAATTTAAACTCAGTACGTTTCGCCTTCGAGCGTTTAGGCGCTAAGGTATTGGTCACAGACGATAAAGCCAAAATCAAAGCGGCAAAACGTGTGGTACTGCCGGGTGTGGGCACGGCGGGTGCAGCCATGGCGTCCTTACATGAAAAAGGCTTGGTCGAACTCATTCAAGGCCTGACTCAACCTGTGCTGGGTGTGTGCCTTGGCATGCAAATGTTGGCGGAAATTTCTAAGGAGCGCGGCGGAAAAGGTCAAGATTGCGAGTGCTTAGGCATAATCCCGACCGATATTTGCGAGCTGGATACGCAGTTACTCAAAGCTGAAAGCCTACCTTTGCCGCACATGGGCTGGAACCAACTTAAGCTTACGACAAACTCACAAGGAGCCAAAATCCCTAACGTTCACCCGCTGTTTACGGGCATTGAAGATGGCAGTTATGTGTATTTCGTCCACAGTTACCGCGCGCCGTTGAGTGAATTTACCTTAGCCCAATGTTCCTATGGTGAAGACTTTAGCGCCGCCATCGGCAAAGGCAACTTTATGGGCGTGCAGTTCCACCCCGAAAAAAGTGCCGCCGTGGGTGCGCAAATTCTGCGTAATTTTTTACTGATGGACGAGTTGCAAATGAACGAAGCTCTGATGAACGAAGCGCTGCAAAGCAACTCTGCTGATGGCCAATCTGGTGTAAAGAAGGCTGACCAATGAATAAATTACTCATTAAAAAAGTATTTATTAATAAATTACTTATAAACAAATCAATCAAGGATATGAGCTTATGATTATTCCTGCGATTGATTTAATTGATGGCAATGTCGTCCGCCTCTATCAGGGCGATTACGACCAGCAGACCACCTTTGATTTAAGTCCTTTGGCGCAGCTGCAATCCTACGAGGCACAAGGCGCTAACTGGTTGCATATCGTTGATTTAACCGGCGCGAAAGATCCCGCTAAACGCCAAACTCGCCTTATCAGTGAATTAGTGGCAGGACTAAACGCCAATATTCAAGTGGGCGGCGGTATTCGTACTGAAGAACAAGTCACTGAATTATTAGCTATCGGTGTAAAAAGAGTGGTAATTGGCTCACTTGCGGTGAAAGAACCTGAGTTAGTTAAACAATGGTTTATCAAGTACGGCAGCGAAGCGATTTGCCTCGCACTCGATGTCAATATCAACCAGAGCGGCGAGAAAATGGTCGCCGTATCCGGTTGGCAAAGTGGCGGCGGTAAGAGTTTAGAATCCCTTGTAGAAACCTTTAGCGCTGTCGGCTTAAAGCATGCGCTAGTGACTGACATTAGCCGTGATGGCACCTTAACGGGCGCCAATACCGCGCTTTATCAAGAAATTGCAGCTAGCTATCCCGACATCGCTTGGCAAGCCTCTGGCGGTATTGCGACCCTTGATGATGTGAGCGCCGTGCGAGATAGCGGCGCTGCGGGCATCATTATCGGTAAAGCCTTGCTTATCAATCAGTTTAACGTGGCGGAGGCAATCCAATGCTGGCCAAACGACTAGTCCCCTGTTTAGATGTAAAAGACGGTAAAGTAGTGAAAGGCGTGCAGTTTCGTAACCACGAAATTGTCGGCGATATCGTCCCCTTAGCCGCGCGTTATGCCGAAGAAGGCGCCGATGAGCTGGTGTTTTATGACATTACCGCCAGCGCCCACGAACGTGTGGTCGATAAATCTTGGGTGAGCCGCGTGGCGGAGCAGATTGATATTCCCTTCTGCGTGGCAGGTGGTATTAAAACCATTAGCCAAGCCCGTGAGTTATTAGCCTTTGGTGCGGATAAGATTTCGATTAACTCGCCCGCCTTAACCGATCCAAGTTTAATCTCGCGCCTGCAGGACGAGTTCGGCCGCCAGTGTATCGTGATTGGTATCGACTCCTTTTTCGATGCCACCAGCAACAGCTATAAAGTAAAGCAATTTACTGGCGATGAAGCGGCGACCAAAGATACCCAATGGTTTACCCAAGACTGGGTTGAAGAAGTGCAAAAACGAGGTTGTGGTGAAATAGTACTCAATGTGATGAACCAAGACGGCGTGCGCGGTGGCTATGATATCAAGCAGTTAAGTCTTGTTCGCGCCATCTGCGACGTGCCTTTAATTGCCTCGGGCGGTGCTGGGACTATAGCGCATTTTCGTGATGTATTTATTGAAGCTAAGGTCGATGCGGCGCTGGCAGCGAGCGTATTCCACAAGGCGATTATCAACATTGGTGAATTAAAAGCCTATTTAGCGGCCGAAGGGATTGCGATTAGACGCTAGAGCGGTTCTAGGTTCTAGGTTCTAGGTTCTAGGTTCTACAAAGAGATTAAGAGTAAATATTATGCCAACGCAAACAAACACTAAGTCGGATTTTAGCCCTGTTCAAGTTAATGAGCTGGATTGGGACAAACAGGATGGGCTCATTCCTGCCGTTATCCAAAATCATTTATCGGGCAAGGTATTAATGCTCGGTTATATGGATAAGGCCGCGCTGGAAAAAACCTTAAGCACAGGTGATGTGACCTTTTTCAGCCGCTCAAAACAGCGTTTGTGGACTAAGGGTGAAACCTCAGGCAATACGCTAAAATTGGTGGCTATCGATAAAGACTGCGATAACGACAGCCTGTTAGTTCAAGTGATCCCCAACGGCCCAACCTGCCACAAAGGCACCGAAAGTTGCTGGTTAGATGACAATGCGCACCCATTTTTGAACAACCTCGCCAGCTTAATCACCTCGCGTAAAGGGCAAAGTGCCGATTCCAGCTACACGGCGTCTTTGTTTGCGCGAGGCACGAAACGTATCGCCCAAAAGGTCGGGGAAGAAGGTCTTGAAACCGCCCTTGCCGCTGCGACCCACGATAAAGAAGAGCTAGTTAACGAAGCCTCAGATCTTATCTATCACTTGCTGGTATTGCTTGAAGATCAAGATTTAAGCCTCAGTGACATCACAGCAAACTTGCTGGCAAGACATGAAAAGGCGCTACGGAGTAAAGCATAATCTGCTTACTGTTCCTGATGTCTTACTATCGATTTTACCGCTAAAAATGCCGCCCGCTTAAATCAAGTCGGCGGCATTTTTTATCGCGCGATTCCCTCAAGTGCCATTGCCGCAATGTGATCAATGAATATCTTGCGCCTTAATCCTGTGACAAAAAAACAATCAAAATACTGTTGTAATGGTTGACAAGTACGGTTCAGTTCCCTATGGTAACCTCCGTTGCCGTTAGGTTATTAAGGCAAAGCATCAAAACACTTATCCGTTTTTACTCAACACACGCTAAGGCAAGTTTTATGTGTTTCACACCCTTTTATACTCCCTATCTGTAGCCGCAATGGATATACCCAAGCTACCTGAAGATATGAGTTTCAGAGCGCCTAGGGGGCTTCAATTCAAGGCGCATCAATGACAGAATGTCGACCACCTTTTGAATTGATGCAACACGGGAGTGGAGTACCCTAGACGCTCCGTCCCGGCGGGTTTTAACGCACTTTATGCGGTGTTGGTTATTTTTAACTTAGCCCGCTAGGTCTGCAAATAACCGCCTTGCCTAAAGTGCGTTAAACTCCCTCTGAATCCTGCATTTTCAGGTTGTTTGGGTATAAAGGCACCTCGCCTGACCTTCCATTGTGGCCATATCCTTTCGGATCCGCTGAGCGCCACTGTCTCATTTGCTTAAATCATTTTGTGCTTGAATCGCATCAAAATCCTTTAAGGCAGTTGCTTTAGGATCAAGTCTTTATCTCTTTTTCTTGTAACACGCTTTTGAGATCATGTTATGACACAGAATAAAATTTTCGGCAGTTTACTGCTTATCGCCGGCACCACAATCGGCGCGGGCATGTTGGCTTTGCCTATCGCTTCGGCGGGACTCGGTTTTGGCACCTCCTCCGCCATTATGCTCATCCTATGGGCGCTGATGGCCTACACGGCACTGCTTATGGTGGAAATCCATCAATTCGCCCCCAGCGATGCCAGCCTTAATCACTTAGCGCAACGCTTATTGGGTCGTAAGGGCCAGTTGATCGCCAATAGCGCCCTGATGTTTTTACTGTACGCCCTCTGCGCCGCCTACATTGCTGGCGGCGGCGAGCAAGTGAACCAAAAACTGAGCACTTGGCTAGGACTAAATTTGCCACCGCAGGCGGGTGCAATCCTATTCACCCTGCTGGTTGGCGCCATTGTGGGCATGGGAACCCACTGTGTGGATCTCATCAATCGCGGTTTATTTGCCCTTAAGCTATTGGCATTATTGCTTATGTTGGCCTTGTTACTGCCGCAGGTTGAAAGCCCACATTTGCTCGAACTCCCGCTCAACCAAGGGCTGATTATCACGGCTATTCCGGTGATTTTTACCTCCTTTGGTTTTCACGGTTCGATTCCCTCAGTGGTGCGCTACTTGGGCGTTGAAGTCAAAGCCCTGCGAAGGATCATGTTGTTTGGCTCGGCTTTGCCATTAGTTATTTACCTTTTGTGGCAACTGGGCAGTCAAGGCGTATTGAACCAAAGTCAATTGCTCGAAAACCAGAGTTTATCGAGCTTTATCAATCAACTGGCAAGTGTGCTGCACAGTGAATACTTAAGTAGCGCTATAAGTCTATTTGCCGATCTCGCCCTTGCGACTTCGTTTTTAGGGGTGAGTTTAGGTTTGTTCGATTTTATGGCCTCAAGCTTAAGGCAAGAAGATAATGCAACAGGTCGCAGCTTAACCGCGGCTATCACCTTTTTACCGCCCTTAGGTTTTGCCCTCTTCTACCCTCAAGGTTTTATCACAGCGCTGGGTTACGCGGCGATTGCGCTGGTGATCCTCGCCATCTTTTTACCTGTGGCCATGGTGTGGACACAACGACAGATGCGAGACGCTGCCAATATGCCGATGGGTTATCGGGTTGCGGGCGGCAAGTTAGCCTTAATGCTCGCCACACTTTGCGGAATTGTGGTGATCGCCGCCCAGATATTTAGCTAGCCGCAATTCACTCACCAAGGGTGAGTTAACTAAAAGTTAGCTAGCCCGAATGACAGATTAAGTACAAGAGTCTGTAAAACCTCAACTATTGACATCAGGCTCTTGTCTATTCAATGATCCTTTCACATTAGTCAGCTAAGCCCTTGAGTGTTAAACTGCCTCAGGTGCTCGTGCGCGATATAAGAGCTCCGATGTAGCCGCTCCGAAGTAAAAGTGCCGATGAAATATACACATTCGTGTATTTGTGCACTGCTAAGGCACGAGTTTGATCAGGGCTCAGTCAATAAGGATAAATATCAAACCCAATGCCAATCCACAACAAGCCAAGCCGTGGCAATGCCTCCGATAGCAAGGCACTTCAGCACGAGGCAACGCAGATATCCGCAGGCCCTCGCAGTGGTGCTTTAGGTTTTGGAACGGATACTCATGTTGCTGCGCAAAATCGCCGTAAATTCCCCCTAAAAAAAACCTTATTGGCGACCAGCTTAACGGGCATCTTGGCGGGCGTGGCGTTAACTGTTTGGATTGTGAATACCCAGGCTGAACAACTCATCATACGGGCGGCAAATTTTGCCCTCACAGGTATGGACAGCGAACTGATTGACATTGAATTAGGGAAAAGTCAGTTAGAACATTGGCGAATTACTTCTGCCAATCTGAGGGTGCATGATAGCCATATCAAGCTTAATGATTTGAATATTCAGCTAAAACTTGACTGGCCACAGAGTTTTGCCGAACTTAAACAGTTCAGCCAAGCCTCTTACCTCACTCAAAAAATTACCCAAATATCCACAGGTGATATTGAAGTCGAGTTAGGGCAATCACTGTTTTTACCCAATCGGAATGCCATCGATGAACAAGGCCCCGCATTGGCCTTAGATATCAAATCACTACCACTCATCGATATCGGAAAAACCAGCCTTATTCTCAACTCCCACCATCTCAACACCCATAATGATTTACCCGCCTATCGTTTGGTAATGGATAAGTTGAGCCTTAACGGCGCAGGGGAAATCAACAGCGAGTTTAGCCATGCAGGCGAAAGCATCGCCATACTTAAAGCCACACTCGAAACCAACAAATGGCAACTCATGAGTCAAATCCAGCTCGCGCCGCTGCTTGCAAGCTTGCATCAAATCAGCCTAAGGCAAGCGCAGGACAGTGTACTGAGTCCGTTAACTGAGCTTGATAAAGATTGGCAAGCGTTAGCGATTGATTTACAAGGCCAATTGATATCCAACAGCAGTATCACATTAACCTCAGGCGAGCTTATCAGTGAGCATCAGTTAATCGAGCCAAAGCTGACCTTTAATCAGTTGGCTGCGCTGCAACTTGCACCTAAACCCGAGCTTGCGCCAAAACCTGAGCTCGCATTTAAGATTGCTGGGCATTTAGCTGAACTTGACCTAAAACTAGAGCCCTTTAGCTTAGCGCTGAGTCCAAATACAGAGCAGCAACAGCGATTGATGCAGCTACTCGATAAGTCGCTGGCTAAGCCTTTAACTCAACCTTCGTCTCAATCTTTAACCCATCCGGCAGCCAAGACTGCTTCAGAGCAAGTGCCTGATCCGCTAGCGAGTCAAATCGCTAAGCTACTATCGGGGCTCAAAAGTACAGATACACCTGTGGGGATCGCACTGACATTGCCTGAAGCCCTGCACTATCCGCTGACTCAAATTCCGCAAGATGTGCACTTAGCTAATCCCCTTGCGATTAAACTTCCTCGAGTGAAGCTTAAGACCTTAGGCAGTAAGCTCGATACCCAAGTCGATTTGGCCAATGTTGAAATCACAAAATCAACCAAAGCACTGTCCTTCAAAACAGATTGGCGCCTTAGTACGAGACAAACAGGCTCAATGCAATTATCTGAATTGTGGGCAAATCCTCCGCAGGATTTTAGCTGGAATAATAGTCAGTTAACGACAGCAGGCACATTTAACTTAGTTCAGACGTCAAGTTCAACCGATTGGCAATTTATCACTGCCGCTACCGAATCGACTGAACTGACACAATCAATAAAACAAAATACAGGCAACACGCTACAGTTCGCCGTGGGTGAGCTTAAGCGTATTAGCACGCAAAATAAAAATGCGGCTAAACATGCAGAGTTTAGCCTTGGTAGTATCGCGATAAATGCCCTCGCGCCGCTGAACATAAGCTCGCAGAAAAGCACTCATACTCAGAGTTCTGGTATTCAAAACGCTAGCATTCAGAAAGTCAGTCCAGCGCAAAGCTCAGTGCCCACATCTGATACCGCAAACAGGTTAACCCTTGCCATACCACCTTTAAACTTAGCACTGGAGCAACTGTATTTTTCGCAGACCAAACAGACTTTAGTGACAGATGATGTAGTCACTGAGGCTAATGCGGATAAAAATGCTAGCACTAGCATCATAACGAAAACCGATATGAATGCGGGCAGTTTCTCGATTGCATTACAAAAAGCCATGTCATTTGAGCTTAAACCCGATATCGAAGCGCTGTTCGACTCACTACGCGCTACCACTTGGCGTAATCAACTCGCATGGCAAGCAAGTCAGCTTAATATCGAAAAACAGCTCAGCAGCAAAGGCCGCAGCCGCAAAGAAACCGTACTCAAGCTGGACAAGTTAACGCTGGCACAAAGCTTAGATTGGAAAAATAATACGCTCTTTGGTGATGAGCACTGGCAAGTGGGCACAGTTGAACTGCAAAGCCAACATAAGCTGAATCTTGCCACCGCGAACAATCCCTTAGTGTTAACGGGCCAATGGGTAGTCAACACTAGCATGACCGAGGCGCTAGCCTTGCTCAATCAAACCCAACCCTTACCATCTGAGCTTAATGTCACAGGTAATAACCAATTACAGGCGCAGTTTAATTTAACCCAACAGCGCGATCAGACCCAATTTGCCATGCAAATAACTCAATCGATGACAGAACTTGAAGGCTTTTATAAAGACATCATTTTTGAGGGGGGAAAACTGCAAGCGCAATGTGAGTTCACTTGGGGGCAATCTTATAAAAAAGTGTCTCCTAACAAGCCACAGGATAAAGGCTATTTTAGCAGCCTCAGTAAGCTCAATTGCCCGCAGACGCTGATGACCTTTAACTTATTTGATCCAGGCTTCCCACTGACCGATATCGAAGTGGAAGCCGATATCGCCCTTGGCAAAGATGCCGAGAAATTGCCCGACAATTGGATACAACAACTCACAGGCTTAAGTGACACCGATGTTTCCATGACCGCCAAAGGCAAAGTGCTCAGCGGCCAGTTTCTGCTGCCAGAATTTAATCTTAAATTGCAGGATAAATCCCATGCCTATCTGCTGCTGCAGGCCATGAGTCTAGAAGAGGTCCTGCGTATTCAACCGCAAATTGGCATCTATGCCGACGGCATATTCGATGGCGTGTTGCCCGTCGATTTAATCAACGGCAAAGTATCGATCACTGGCGGGCAATTAGCCGCGCGCGCACCAGGAGGACTCATCGCTATCTCGGGCAACCCCGCCGTTGAGCAGATGCGCCAATCCCAACCGTATCTAGACTTTGTCTTTTCGACGTTAGAACACTTACAATACAGCCAATTATCAAGCAGCTTTGATATGGACCAAGCCGGTGATGCTAAACTACTCGTCGAAGTGAAAGGCCGCGGTGAAGGGATTGAACGCCCTATCCACTTGAATTACTCCCACGAAGAGAACATGCTGCAATTATTTAGAAGTCTGCAAATTGGTAATGACTTGCAGGACAGAATCGAAAAATCAGTGAAGTAACAAGGAAACCTCAGTGAAGATAATTCAATTACAACAAATTAGCATTGGTACCCGAAGCGCGCTTATCGCATTGGTAGCCCTAGCCTCATTGCAGGGCTGTACGCCCACAGTCAAAATAGAACCGCCGGATAAACCTATCGTTATCAATCTCAATGTGAAAATTGAACATGAGATACGGATCAAAGTAGATAAGGAATTAGACCAACTCCTGTCAGACGATAAGCTGTTCTAATTAATTAAGAATTGAGGAATCACCATGAAATCAATCCGACTAAAAACAAAGTTATTATTGCTATTAACCCTCAGCTTTTTAAGCCTAAGCGCCTTTGCCATGTCACTTCAAGAAGCTAAATCACAGGGTTATTTAGGCGAACAAGCCAACGGCTACTTAGGATTAGTGCAAGCCAATCCCGAAGCCAAAGCCGTGATGGACGACGTAAATAACAAACGTCGTGCCCACTACGAAACCATCGCCAAGAAGAACAAACTCTCCCCCGCCGACGTCGCTAAACTCGCCGGTGAAAAAGCCATAGCCGCCACAGATAAAGGCAACTATGTACAAGATGCCAAAGGCAAATGGATTAAAAAATAATCCGCTTTTTAAGGTTCTAGCGCGTAAAAGCAAAACGAATAAATATAAACAAAACGCCTGCAGTAGCAGGCGTTTTTATGGGTGGATTTGTCGGTAACTGGATAGATGATTTACTTAACTAAAAGCTAACTGACGACAAAATAATTAATATTAATTTTCATTGCTTCCCCAGTCACTCGCCTTCCTATTTCTAATAAGAAGCATCCCACATTAATACAACAATTTTTCATGCCTGTAATTTGCCCACATGACATAACCTAAAACAATACAACCTGATAGCAAAAGAAAAACTCTGGTATTTTCTGTGTCAGGGATAGCTTGAAAGACAGAGTTTAGCCATAACGGGAAAAATATTCCAATAGGGATAACAGTGACGATGAACAATGCAGAAATAAAGTAGCAAATAAGAATGTTGCCGATGCCACGTGGTTTAGGCCATCCAAAGCGCAAATTCATAGATTTATGCAATTTAACCAAAAATGTAATCGTGGCTAGGTAGATTATGATTCCTACAATAAACAACAATATATCTATCATGTTCAATTTGGCTTATAACGCCGCTATCAATTGCGGCAAAAAGTGGAGTAAGTGAAGCGAACGTAACTTTTTGACGTCAATTACATAGCTTGGTTAGGCTTCCGTCACTTCTAGGATTACACTGGTCTGAATTTTTGGGTTCCAGTAAAGTCCTCCACCATATTTAAAGTGCTCCTTTACTGCACTCAGTGTTTCTGTATGAGACTCAAATATCGTGAACCTAGAGCCTAACTTTGTATAGTGCGCATGCGCGTTTACCTCATTAGACCAGTAAAAACGCGCATGGTTAACTAACTGTAATAAAAGGAACTTATCAGCTTTTGTTTAGATATACCATCAGGAAAAACGCGCATGCGCGTTTTCAAAACCTATTGTCTCAAGCTGTCAAAAAATAAGTTGTTGATAATAAATGCTATATACATCGAAAAGACCGAACACCAACAGATTTTTGCTTTTAGCGCTGCACAGACAACACTAAAAAATCAAAGTAAAACACCGTTAAATGTAATCTCTAATCTTTCAAATCTATAGACTACGCAAATGCTAAAAGGTGCGCCATGGTGATTGGCGAGACGACCGTCCGACCCATGGACGGGGCGGTCGAGCACTGAAGAATCCCCTGATGATTTACATATAAATCATCAGATTGGAGTGAACTTGCACCTTGAAGTGTGATCTGATGGAAGTGCGAACAAACAT
Source organism: Shewanella sp. SW1 (assembly GCF_025653545.1). NCBI lineage: Bacteria > Pseudomonadati > Pseudomonadota > Gammaproteobacteria > Alteromonadales > Shewanellaceae > Shewanella > Shewanella sp. SW1. The sequence goes on from NZ_JAKKSG010000020.1 coordinate 27,302, forward strand.
CAATCACAGGGCTTCAAGGTGCAAGTGTTAACTATCTTACATCAATCTCTCTATCAACATTGTCCAGAAATCCATCAAAAGCGACTCAATACCCTCATGGTTGCTTGCCGAGCACTTATCAACGCGGATTGCCTCACCCTAACGCATTTAGGGCGGCACATTGATGGCACCAGCACTCATACTAAGCACTCAATAAAACGCATGGATAGATTGTTGGGCAACCCGCATCTTCACCATGAAAGAATGGCTGTTTATCAGTGGCATGCAAAGTGGTTGCTAACAGCACATACGATGCCGACAATATTGGTGGATTGGTCAGATATGCGTGAAGGTCGTGAGCTTATTGCGCTACGCGCCTCTATCGCTATCAAAGGTCGCTCTATCACGCTCTACGAACGAACATTTCCGTTAGTGCTGCAAGGCACTCAAACCGCCCATAATCAGTTTCTTAATGAACTCAGAAAAGTATTACCTGACAACATCACCCCGCTGATAGTCACTGACGCGGGCTTTCGTAATCCATGGTTTCGAAAAGTCGAGCAGCTCGGTTGGTATTGGCTGGGTCGCGTTAGAGGATTGAGTGTCTATCGGCCGCATCCTTTCGGTCGCCAATTTTCACTAAAAGCGCTTTACCCCCACGCGCAAAACATGTTGGGCGGGTAGCGTTATCGGTAAAGAAACCTTTGTTATGCGAGATGGTGTTGTTCAGAGCTCAAAGTAAAGGTAGAAAAGGTCAGCGAAGTACGACAACAGACTGTCACCATACGGCGCAATGGATGTATGAGTTGACCGCCAAAGAGCCTTGGGCACTGGTGACTAACTTGACCATGGAAGCCATGCCGCCTCAAAAACTGGTCAATATCTACCAAAAGCGGATGCAAATAGAAGAAACCTTTAGAGATTTAAAAAGTCCCGCTTATGGCTTTGGTTTACGTCATAGCAGAACACGTTACGCGGCGAGAATGGATATACTGCTATTAATAGCATTATTGGTGCAACTGGCATTTTGGTGGGTAGGATTATATGGGGAAACACAGCAATTACAGCGGCACTTCCAAGCAAACACGATAAAGAAAAGGAATGTGCTATCAACAATCAGGATGGGCAAAGAACTGCTGCGGCGACGGCATGATTACCCCATATCAGCAGATAATTTGCTTTGTGCTGCGAAGAAACTAACTGAACTCTCATTAACTCATGGTTGTTGGGGTTATGAATTATGAGGGGATCCTACAGGGTCGAGCATCCAAGGATGGACTGGCTGCGTGTCGGTGAGTCAATGCCATGGCAAACCTATCTATGTGGATCAAGTGAGCTTATTATCAGTAAGGAATCAGTTCACTTTATGATGCTGGCAATCCATGACGGAATATTGTGCTCACCAAACTGCTCTGCATACTTCTTGGCCTCGTCACTCTCCTTCTATTTGATAGAAAAAGCTGAGCCGAGTTTAGAGTAATAAGACTCACAAATTATCGTTGGGTAGCATTCGATAGAAAGGTGTTGAAGAGTCACGTGACTAATTTTAGATAAAAGCTTTCTTAGCAGAAAAGAGTACGGATAGCGCACTAATACTATGGAGATTTAAGCGAATTATCGGCTAATAATAGATATCAAAAACCAATAATGACTATTGATCTACAACTACGCTATGCCGCAACCACGTGGCGCTGTGCACGCAGTGGGTGTAAGCGATTATGCATCACTTTGATGGTTTCAAACTGCACCATAGTTTTCGCGCCCGACAAAACACATTCAGGTGACAATAACATCACTAGCGCGGACTGTAGGGTATTTTCAACCACGAGGGCGAGTACTCTTTGCTTTTGGCATTTTAGCTCAAAGACTTTACCTACATCGCTATAAACACAGACATCACTGGTATCAAAAAACCATGATTTAGGCATTTGTGGTGTCAGCATAAAATGGGCTGCGGTGGCATTGAGGGCGATTTGCACAATAGCAGCATCGGACAAAGACAGGGTTTTAGGCAATCTATCGAGTAAGTTCATATAGAATTTGGCGTGCGCAATATTAAATTCCATGCTTGATAAGGCATCTGGAATGAGTAATTTTGCTTTATAAGACGTCAGAAATTCTATCTCGGAACCTAACGATACGCCTAATACACCATACGAATCGTTATATTTCCATTGCCAATCTTTTTGCGGCATTAATAACATAACGGTGACCCAATATTTGAACACTGGGACATAATAGTAGATATTTTATCCAATATCAAAATAAAAATAATAAAATACAAATTATTTAACAGTTACTTAGTCGATCTATTGTAAGATCTTAACAGCGATCTAAGGATCGTTTTAGATCGCTGTTAAAGAATAAGATCTTATTTTAGATCGTTATATTAATCCTAAGATCATTATTTCAAGCGGTATGCATTCACTATTTCTTTAATTAACTTCGGACCTTGATAAATAAAACCTGAATAAATCTGAACCATAGTCGCGCCCGCATCAAATTTGGCTAAGGCATCTTCAGCGCTATTAATACCGCCCACACCTATGATCGGGATCTGCCCTTTCAAACAAATCGCCAATTGCTTAATCACTTTAGTAGACAGCTCAGTTAAGGGTTTGCCGCTTAAGCCGCCGCTTTCATTGGCGTTGGCAAGACCGCTAACACCATCACGCGTTAAAGTGGTATTAGTCGCAATTGCGCCATCAAATTTGTTTTTAATCAAAGCTTGCGCGATATTTTCAATTTCTTCGATGGTTAAATCTGGAGCAATTTTAAGCGCGATGGGCACGTATTTTTTATGCTTTTCGGCCAGCTCAAGTTGCTTGGTTTTAATTGCGCTCAATAATTCATCTAATAGATCGCCATATTGTAGCGATCGTAATCCTGGGGTATTGGGTGATGAAATATTCACCGCAATATAAGCCGCATGGAGATAAACTTTATCCATGCAGATCAAATAATCGTCTTTACCTTGTTCTACTGGCGTGTCTTTATTTTTGCCAATATTGACGCCAACCATAATATCGGTCTTTTTAGCGATCAAATTTTTGACCAGATTATCGACACCCTTATTATTAAACCCCATGCGATTAATGATGCCTTTGGCAGGCTTTAATCTAAATAGACGGGGTAAATCGTTACCAGGCTGTGGTCTTGGGGTAACTGTACCCACTTCAATATGACCAAATCCCATCGCATGAAAGGCATCAATCGATTCGCCGTCCTTGTCCATACCGGCAGCAAGTCCCACTGGGTTAGGAAAGGTCAACCCCATAAAGCTGACAGGAGCGGGTGCAATCGTTTGTCCATATAGACACGTTAACGGGCTATTGGCGGTCATTTTTAAACTGCCTATAGCAAGATGGTGAGCTCGCTCAGGATCCATCTGAAACATGACTTTCTGTGCGATTTTATAAAACATGTACTTTCCTCGACCTAAAAAAAGCCCCGGCGATCGCCAGGGCTTCTGATTGTTATAATAAGTTTACTTTTGGCCTTCGCAATGAAGGATCAGAAGGTTAAGTTCACGTAGGGCGACAGAGAACTTAGCAAACTCATGAATTTGCGACGTTTTAAAGTCAGCTAGCATATGGAACCATCTTTCCAATAAGCCTTGATTTATCTCAATCCACTGAGAAATCACACTTTCGGCATCACAGGTTGCACTGCAGGTTCTTAAGACCACTGAACTTAATGCACGTTGTTGCCAATCTAACTCTTCCCTAAAGGCGGCACGAGCCAGTGCTTGCCAATGGTTCGCTACAGGTTGAGCGCTGATCTGTTCTAAGAACCAATGCAGCTCAACGCGGGCGCCGAGTTTGAAGTAAGTTTCAGCCACTAATGCCACTGTCTTATCTTCTGTTTGCGCAATTTGGGCAATGTCTAAGGCAGAGAACAAGGTGCTCATGTTAGCCACAATCGTTGCCACAGCTTGTGGTACGTTTTCTTTGACCAAGGCATTGATCTCAGATTGGATACCTTTCGCTTCTTCTTCAACCAGATATAAATGAACATTATCTTTAATTTGTTCAAATACCGGTTTGAAGAAAGCAACGGTTTGTTCGATGCTCCAAGAGCGGTTACGGTGACGTAGGAACCAGCGGCTAGCACGACGCATATTGCGGCGTAACTGATGCAGCATTTCACCTTGAACCACAGCCGGAACTATGCCGTTTAAGTCAGTGATCGATTTAGTTAATTCAGCTAAACCAAATACTTCGCGAGCCATAGTGTAACAAATTGCCGCGTCGGCAACTGAGGCACCAGTCTCATCTTGCATACGTTGAACAAAATTCAAGCCCATGTCGTTAACGAGTTCATTGGCGAGTGAGGTCGCAATGATTTCGCCACGCAGTGGATGGGTTGCCATTTTGTCGCTGTATTTTTCCTGAAGTTTTTTCGGGAAGTACGCGATAAGCAGTTGGCTTAACAGAGTATCTTCAGTGATTTCTGGGGTCACTAATTGCTCTTTCAGCACCATCTTCGCATAGGCAACCAATACTGATAGCTCTGGGCGCGTTAATGCACGACCACTGGCTAAACGTTCAGCTAGCTCGTCGTCAGACGGTAAGAACTCTAACGCTCTGTCTAACTTGCCTTCTTTTTCCAGATACTGGATAAAGCGGATCTGCTCTTTTAACTGCTCAGCACCGCGCACTTGAGTCACAGAGATAGTACGAGTTTGATCTTTACAGTCTTGTAGTACGATTTGGCCGACTTCTTCAGTCATTTCTTCCAGTAAACGGTTACGCTGCTTAAGCGTCAGTTCACCTTCAGTCACCATAGCGTTCAGCAAAATCTTGATGTTCACTTCGTTGTCTGAACAGTCCACACCACCAACGTTATCCACGAAGTCAGTGTTGATGCGACCGCCATTAGACGCATATTCAATACGACCTAACTGAGTACAACCTAAGTTACCACCCTCGCCGACTATCTTAGCGCGCAGTTCGCCACCGTTGACACGTAGAGCATCGTTGGCACGATCGCCGACTTCAGCGTGGGTTTCCCGTGAAGATTTCACATACGTACCGATACCGCCGTTCCAGATCAAATCCACTGGCATTTTCAGCAGTTCTTTCATCAGCTCAGTTGGGGTCATAGAGGTTTTCTCTGTGGCCAACATTTGCTTCATCTCTGCCGATAATGGAATGGATTTAGATGAACGGAGAAAAATACCGCCACCTTTAGAAATCAACTTGCTGCTGTAGTCTTCCCAGCTTGAACGTGGCAGAGCGAATAAACGCGCCCGTTCATCATAACTTAATGCCGTATCCGGATTTGGATCGATAAAGATATGCATGTGGTTAAAGGCTGCAACCAGTTTAGTGTGCTTAGACAACAACATACCGTTACCGAATACGTCGCCCGCCATGTCACCTATACCTAAACAGGTAAAGTCTGTGGTTTGGCAATCAATACCGACTTCGCGGAAATGACGCTTAACCGATTCCCAGCCGCCTTTGGCCGTGATACCCATTTTCTTATGGTCATAACCGTTGCTGCCACCCGATGCGAATGCATCACCGAGCCAGAAGCGGTATTCGAGGGAAATCGAGTTCGCGATATCAGAGAATGTCGCTGTGCCTTTATCGGCTGCTACCACTAAATATGGGTCATCTTCATCGTGACGAACCACATCCAATGGATGGACGATTTCACCGTTCAAAATGTTATCGGTAATATCGAGCAAGGCACGGATAAAGATGCGGTAACATTCTTGACCTTCGGTGAAGAAAGCTTCACGGCCGCCTTCCGTTGGCAATTGTTTACAAACAAAGCCACCTTTAGCACCCACAGGCACAATCACAGTGTTTTTCACTTGCTGTGCTTTTACCAAACCTAATACTTCGGTACGGAAGTCTTCACGGCGATCTGACCAACGCAGACCACCACGAGCCACTTTACCGTAACGTAAATGCACACCTTCAACCCGTGGCGAATAAACGAATATTTCGAATTTCGGCAGTGGACGTGGCATTTCAGGGATCAGTGAAGGCATGAATTTAAACGAGATATAACTCTTAGATTCGCCTTTGGCATCCAGTTGGTAGAAGTTGGTACGCAGAGTGGCGTTAATCAAGTCTAAATAACGACGAATAATACGGTCATCATCTAAGCTAGACACTTCGTCTAAACGTAAATTGATCTGCTCCAAAAACTTGCCCAGAGTACGAGTTTTCAGTTTAGGGTTAAATTTACGGATGAACATCTTCACCAACAAATCAGCGATTTGTGGGTAACGACCGAAGGTTTCTTCAATATATGACTGACTGAAAGTCGCATCGATTTGACGCATGTATTTCGCATACGCGCGCAATACAGAGACTTCACGGCCGGTTAAACCAGATGCCAGAATAATGCGGTTGAAGCCATCATCTTCTAACTTCTTTTGCCACACTTGTGACAGTGCAGTTTGGAATCTATCTTGGCTATCAGCGATGTTATCTGTGTTGACGACTTTAACTGTCATCAAGAAGTCTAAGATCCAGAAGGTAGAACCGTCTGAAGTCGTGACTTCATATGGACGCTCGTTGATCACGCGCAGACCAAAGTTTTCGAGCATTGGCAACACGTCAGATAGATGAATAGGCTCATCTTTATGGAATAGCTTTAAACGCACTTTGTTGTCGTTCAGCGCCGCTTCCTGCGGTTGATAGAACAACATGCCGAGCTTGTGTTCATCATCCAGTGCTTCGAGCTGTTGCATGTCAACGACGGCAGAACTTGGCAATACGTCTTCTTTATAGCTTTGTTCAAACGCATTGAAATAACGCTTAGTCAGATGAGTGCCAGCTTCTTCGCCGAGTGCACTGTTAAGCGCAGTGCTTAACTTATCTTCCCACGAACGTGCCGCTTCTATTAAGTTGTTCTCTATGGCAGCCACATCTACATCCATATTATTGTTATCAACTTTGACTATGTAGTGAGTGCGGGCTAGCGTCGACTCGGAGAAATAAGTCGTAAACTCTACATCTTCTTTGCTGTTAAAGTGCTGGGCCAGAATACGTTGAGTATCTTGGCGGAGTTTAGTGTTGTAACGATCCTTAGAAACGTACACTAAACAGGATAAGAAACGGCCAAAGCCATCTTTGCGTACAAAGAGTTTCAGCTTGTCTCTGTCTTGCATTTCTAACACGCCATGGGCCATGTGCGATAAATCATCAACATTGGCTTGAATTAGCTCGTCACGAGGTAAATTCTCAAGGATGTTTAGCAGGGCTTTATAGTCGTGTGAACGTGGGGTCAAGCCTGAACGATCTAACACACGCTGCACTTTTTCATTCAGCAGCGGGATTTCACGTGGGCTGCGGTTATACAGGTTTGACGCATATAAACCGATAAATCTATCTTCGCCAATCACATTGCCTTTCTTATCGAAACGCTTAATACCAATATAATCGACATAAGCTGGGCGATGCACGCGGCTCTTAGCACTGCTCTTAGTGAGGATCAGTAAGCTGTGATCTAAGGCTTCTTTGCGGGCACTATCGGAGAAGCTAGATAACAACAAACCTTGCTCAGGTTGCGCTTTAGTGTGCTTGTTCATCAAACCTAAACTAGAGGCAATATTAGGCACTAACTCAACGTCACCTTCGACACGCTTCAAATCGTATTGACGGTAACCTAGTAGCGTAAAGTGATGATTATTCAAGTAAGTCAGGAAGTTAATCGCTTCTTCTAACTCTTGCTTATCGCCCGGGAACGGACGTTTTGGCAATTCCTTGATCATCTCAGCCAACTTGGCAGACATGACTTCCCAGTCGTTAACTGATGAAGCGACATCGGCAAGCACAGACTGAATTTCGCGCTCTAATGCTTTGATATCGACCGTGCTGCTTTGACGGTCAATTTCAATCAAAAATACGGCGACATGCTCAGTGCTTTCAGGGCTCTTATTAAGATAAGTAACATTTGTCACACCACTTTCTGAACGCTCAATCGCCAGTGGAGTGTGCAACATCATGTGAGCAGTAATCCCCATACGATTCAATGCCATACCAACTGAATCGACCAAGAATGGCATGTCAGGTTGGATAACTTCAATGATCGAGTGAGTAGATTGCCAGCCGTGTTTGGCTTGGCTAGGATTGAACACTCTCAGATGAGTGTTACCTTTTGGTGTTTTGTTCAGGGCGTTCCATAAACTGAGAACCGCACCGTATAAATCACTGTCATTACGCGCATTGAGATCGTCTTTCGACATGTGGGCATAAAGGCAGGTGGCGAACTGTTCAACTTGCTTGGCTTGTGAATTAGGGACTTTAGCGTGAATTAAACTGACTACATTTTCAAGTAGTACTGAAGGCATTGCATCTTTCAAGGCCATGTTGCTGTTTCCTTAAGCGTCTATGGCAGCGCTTTTTTCATTATTTGGATGCTTCGGCTTAACAATCGCAGATAAATTAATGTGATCTAGATCGTCGCGCGAAGTTTATTACTAAAACCGCTGTATTTCGAGGAAAATTTTAGTGGTACATCCTCTTGAAATCCAGTATTGGCGTAAACAAGGAATGACAAATGACCAAACAATCGATAAAGCAGACTAAGTATTCAAAAGTAAATGGGGAGCTTAGCTCCCCATTTGTAGACTCTACTTAGGCTGGCGCCAGAAAATGGCGGCCAATGCAGGTAGGATAATTATGGCACCGAGCATATTTACCACAAACATGAATGTTAACAATATTCCCATGTCCATTTGGAATTTAAGCGCCGAGAAGAACCAAGTACTGACACCAATCGCCAATGTAAGGCCAGTAAAGATCACCGCACTACCCCGTTCGACCAACGCCTCATAGTAAGCCTGTTGCACTGGCATACCATTTGATAGCTTAGACGACATAGTCGAGAGGATATAAATACCATAGTCTACACCAATACCAACCCCCAGCGCGATGACAGGTAAGGTACTGACAGCTAAGCCAATATCGAGCTGAGTCATCAAGGCTTGTGCCAGTGTTGACACGACATATAACGGAATAATGACCGCCACAGTGGCTTTAAAAGATTTAAAGCTGATTAAGCAGAGTACAAACACGGCACCATAGACGTATATCATCATAGGTAACTGCGCCTCGGCCACCGCTTCGTTAGTCGCTGCCATTACACCCACAGGACCCGACGCCAGTTTAAACTGCAATTTCTCGTTGTCCATTTTCGCGGCGACGGCTTTGACCTTAGCGACCACAGTTTCTATGGTTTCGGCCTTGTGATCTTTCATAAACAGATACACAGGCATGACAGAACAATCGCCATTTAATAAACCTGAAGTCGTGGGAATTTGGCCAATGGCCTGTACTAAGCTCGCCGTTGTACGCGGCAACACTTCCCATCTTGGATTACCTTCGTTGAAGCCTGCATTCACTTTTTTAGCGACCGACGCCAGACTCACAGTCGACTCCACCCCTGGAGTATTGCGTACTAACCACTCAAACTGATCAATTTGAGTGAGCACATCGTGGTAAGTACAGGCTTCAGGTGCTGCCTCAACAATCACAGTCATCACATCTGTGGTGATAGAGAAATGATCTGTGATGAAGAAGGTATCGAGGTTATAACGCGAATCTTGATGTAACGCTGGCGCGCCGCCCTGTAAGTCACCAATCTTCATCTGATTAGCTTGTTGCAGACCCACAAAATACAACACCACAGTGGCAATAATGACTACCACAGCATATTTAGGTGTTGCAAAACGCGCCATGAAGCGCCAAATAGCCTCAGTTCGCACTTCTTCAGCGGTCGGTTCTGCGTGTTTATTGACTTTGATTTCAGTAAAAGAAATCACCAAAGGCAACAGGATAAGGTTAGTGAAAATGATCACGCCCACACCGAGCGAGGCAGAAATCGCCAGCTCGCGAATAATCCCAATATCGATAAATAACAGGGTAATAAAACCAACAGTATCGGACAGTAATGCCACACCACCCGGCACTAATAAACTACGAAATGCCGACGCCGAAGCCGCTTTTGTCGTTTGCCCGTCGAGCACTCGACGCCGTACAGCGTTGATGATCTGCACCCCGTGGCTCACACCAATGGCGAAGACTAAAAACGGTACCAGAATCGACATAGGATCGAGACCGAAACCTATCACAGTCAATAAACCAAGCTGCCAGACCACAGCCGTTAAACTGCAGACCAGTGGCAGCATGGTCAAGATGATGGATTTAGAAAAGAGGTAAACCATGATGGCAGTGACCAAAATCGCGATCACGAAGAACAGCAACACGCCCTTAGCGCCATCAGCCACATCCCCGGCCATTTTGGCGAAACCTATGATGTGAATTTTAACCTTATCGGTTTCGAACTTGCCCCTAAGCTCTTTTTCTAATTGTGCAGCAAAAGCAATGGTATCAAGCGGTTTACCCGTCTGTGGATCAAAATCCATTAATTGAGCCGACACCATAGCCGCACTGTAATCGTTGGCAATTAATCGGCCGACAATCCCTGCTTTTTCAATATTATCGCGAACCGTTTCTAACCCAGACACTGAAGTTGAAAAATCCGCTGGAATAACAGGCCCACCAGCAAAACCATCCTCAACGACTTCAGTAAAACGAGTGGAAGGCGAAAAAATTGATTTCACCTGCGCACGGTCAACCCCTGGAATAAAAAACAGCTGATCATGCACGTTTTTTAAGGTATCAAAATAGTTAGCATTAAAAATATTACCGCTGGTATCCTCAACCGCCACCATGATGCTGTTGGCACCACCAAAATCTTTTTGGTGTTTCAGGTAGGTCTGCATATAACTGTGCTGCAGTGGAATATTTTTGATAAAAGCCGCATCCATTTTGAGTTGACTGGCCTGATAGCCAAAAAACAACGTCAAAAACACAAAAATGCCGACGACCCATGCGCGATTGCGAAACAAAAATGACTCAAATCCGTTGACCAGTTTTTCTAACATCTTCTCGGCCCTGTTATTTATTGTAGTTTTAAAATTTTATGGCTTAAGAATAAACAGCCCTTGGCTGCCGGATAACCACACATTCCCTTGATTATCCTTCGCAATAGACACTAAGTTTTCCCCTTGGCGACGAGTCACGATACTGCTACTGTCGTCCTCATTTAGCTTGATCACTATCCCCGCATTTCCCACTAAATATAGCGCGTCGTCAGAAACAACCATGGCACCGTTGATTGAGGATTGCACAGGCAGTTCTATTTGATTCCATTGGCTTAAACTCACATCAGCTTTGAATATATGACCGCGAAGGCCCATCACATACACAGCATTTTTCGTTTCTACGGCGTTAAACATAGAACCATCGTAATCAAAATTGGTACGCGTAAATGTTTTACCTTGATCGCCAGAAACAGCGACTAAGCCCAGCTCGCCAACCAATAATAAACGTCCATCGGTTAAGGTTAAAATACGATTAAAGTGCGGCAATAATGAAGCGCGCGCACTCAAATAGGCCGATTGATCGCTGCCTTTTAACTCCGCCAAATAAGCCACATCTTCTTCAGCTAAAAGCTCCTCATGGAACTCCTCGCGCCATTGGGCACCGCCATCATTGGTACGATAAAACAAACCGTAAGCACCAATGGCAATACCATTGTTTTCGTCTAAAAACACCACATCGAGGAAAGGCTTTTCAATCTCTGGCGAATGCATTTGTAACTGCCAAGTTTGACCGCCATCCTGAGTATGTAAAATGGTTGCATCATGACCTACAGCCCAACCGCGTTTTTCATTGAGGAAAAAGACTTTGGTCAGCTGTGAACTCACGGGCGTTGCCACTTGATGCCAACTGCCGTCATACACCAGAGCATGGCCACGTTCACCCACAGCCACTAAACCTGCGCCTACGTTGGCAATATCTAAAATCAAAGATGAAGCAGCAAGAGGTTGAACTTGAGAAAAAATCGGATCAGAGGGCGTTGCAGATAACGTAGAAGGAAAAAAAGCGCCACCGAAACTTAATACAGCGACACACTGAAGGATGCGAAACGACATACAAACTTCCTTAAACTAATGAGGGGCGCTAAGCGCCCCTTTGTACGTGGCCTATTAACGGATACCTTCACGACGCAATGCATCGGGGGTAAAGTTAGCTTCAGTCAGTTTGGCATCGAAGTTATACATGCCACTTTGGTTGTCTAAGCCCATAGCGAGATAACGACGGGATTGCAAATCATGGAAGACTTCTAAAGTATCCCACTGTGCAGGTACTTCGTAGTAATTCAAGCCATGTGCAACGGCCACACGATACAACTGATCACGGTTGTCGTAGAGATCGGCGATTGACACTTGCCATGAATCTTCATCAAGGTACATATCGCGCACTTTATAAATGTGGCGCATACCGTCTTTCAGCGTCGCCCTCACTTGCCATACGCGGTGTTTTTCCCAACGAACGTACTCAGGATTCACATGACCAGGTTTCAATATTTGGTCATATTTCAGCTTATCCGAATGCAGTTTGTAATCGTTGTACGGGATATAAATTTCTTTTTTGCCAACCAGTTCCCAGTTGTAACGCACTGGGGAGCCGTTAAACATATCGAAATCATCTGTAGTACGCAGACCATCTGACACTGTACCCGGTGTATCAAAAGCCACGTTCGGCGCTTTACGTACTCGACGTTGACCTGTGTTATAGGTCCAAGCTTGGCGGGGAAGCGCCTCTTGATCCATGGTTTCTTTAACCAATAAGGCTGTACCTGCTAAACGTGCAGGCTGAGTCACCACTTGCTTAAAGTAGAACAGCGTATTGCTGGCTTTAAGCTGATCTAAGGTAATTTCTGGACGAGAATATTCGAAGCGAATTTCCTCAGCCGTTTCCACTAAGCTATAGCTACCATCGGCTGTAGGTGCAGCTTGGCTACGGGAAGTTTCGATATCGATACCACGAAAACGCAAAATGTGGTTCCAAATTGCTTCTAAACCATTGGCAGGGATCGGGAATGGAATACCAATAGCCGCGCCAGAAATACCATTGCCCTGTGCAATCAGTTCAGCACGAGTCGCGTTAACTTTAGTCGCATCGTAAACGAACTGTGGTACAGAGGCGCTACGGCGAGTCTTATACACATTCATCTTGTAGGTATCAGGATAAAGTTCGAACAGCTTCATCTGACCCGGCGTTAAAAAATCTTTATATTGCGCTTTGTTAGCATTGGTAATAGTAAATTCAATCTTATCCTCAGGGAAAGGATCTGGATGATGCATCCCTTTGGTATAACCCGCCACAGGCTTAGTGATACCTCCATCCCACGCAGGAATAGAACCATCAGCATTACCTGCTTTTTCAGCACCTAAAGGGGTAAGTTCATTGCCAAGTTTTGCCGCATCGGCTTCTGATATCTTAGCCATAGCGACTGGCGCTGCGAACGCCAGCATGACTGCACTCGCCAATATCGTCAGTTTCTTCATTGTTTGAGTCCTTTTAGATCGAATACTTGATATTGAATGAAACATAATCACGATCTGCCATCGCATTCGTCGTACCGACACCGCCAAAGAAATTGTTATAGGAGATATCTGCACCCCAACGGTTTTGATAGTCGAAGTTAACGCCTAGCGCGACAGACTTACGTCCTTCCGTGAACAGGAACATAGGATCAGGTGTAATACCATCAACGTCATGGGAGAAAATCACCCGTGGAGACATATTGACCCCAGCAAATACGTTGTTGAAATCCGCCTTTCCAACTAAACGGTATCCCCAAGCAAAGTCGGTTGGGAACGGGTTAGTTTCAGGACCGTTGTGCAAGGCTTGAATGATGCCGGGCATATCTGGGTTGCCGCCAGAACGTGACGTACCTGGACCATTGAGACGTAGCTCATCAAAACCTGGCATATCATGGATCCACACGCCACCCACTTCGGCCAACATAGTCAAGTTATCTAAACCTAACGTTGGACCAAATAAATGGGTGAAAGTCATCTGCGCCTGAGTGGTATCAAGACGGATAAAGCCATCCACGGTTTCACCCGGCTTAACATCTTTAATCTGTGAAATACCATCGAGATCTGGACGAAGACCAGCGTTAGCTAACTGCTGTGGCATACCGGCAAACAACAATTCTACGTCATCGATTTGCAGTGGTTCATCCTGACGATGGGCAATTTCAGCCGCGACAGAGGTATCACCAACCAAGGTATTGAAACTGACACCGTAGAGTTTAATATCTTCTGGGTAGACGATTTGCGCCTTAGAGAAGCTCTTAAGATTGAGCAAGAGTTCACGGTTGATGTTGCCCGCGTTCTGGCCTAAGGTCACCAGATCTGACGAGATTGCACCCTTGCTAAAATCTGCGGCAGTACCACTGATAAGTGGACGACGGCTATGGTAGTTCATGAAATAGAGACCAAATTCGGTTTCACCCAGTGAAGGCGCGTAATAACCCAGCTTAATGCCATATTGGCCATCATTGCTCGGTTCAGCCTCATCCTGTACTAACGTCACTTTGGTTGGATAAGCTAACGCCATTGCCCCCAACTGATCTCCCGTAAGTTGTCCGCTGGTAATCATACCCGCTAAACGCGCATATTCTTGCATCACAAAATCTAAGTTGATATCGGGGTTAGCATTAAACCCAAGCTGAGCGTTTTGAGCGTAACCACCGAAACCCGCAAAATCATTAGTCGCAAAGATAGATCCCGGTGTTGGGACCCAAATAGGTTGCCAATCATATTGATAAAATGCTTCAACGGTTAACTGTTCGGTAAGACCAAGAGATGCCCACACCATGCCTTGAGGTCTGAATGCTTCTTTGAGTTCAGCCCCTGGCGCATTAAGTATGTTCAAGTCAACGGCGTTGATTTCACTGATCCCATGGGAAATCAGTGTACTTTCACCCCATGAGACCACTTGTTTACCTACACGAATAGATAATGGATTAGCGCCATCGTTGAGGTCAAAGTTGCCATACACAAACGCATCGAGTAGACGAATATCTTTACATTGAACTTCTGAAGCACGGTTATCTTCGCAAGGGTCAAACTCTTTGCCCGTTAGCGGATCATTAAAATCATAATTACCGTAATTGAGTTTACGATCATAGAAATACATACCACGGGCAAATAAACCGTAGTTTTTGTATTTCAACGACAATTCATGCAAACCTTTAACGATTTCGGACGTAGTATCGCCTTGAGAATAAAGTAAATTACTTAAATCATTGTTACTGGAATACGATCCGGGCTGTGCCCAAATCTCAGCAGAAGTGTATTTAGTATTGCCAAATGCGCTGTAATTAGACCAATCGAATTGGGGTTGATTAACCTTACCAATTTGACCTTCCCAATCGCGCTCCCCTACACGCCAGCTCGCACCAGCAGTCCAAGTTGAGTCAAATGTGCCCTCAACCTCTCCCCAATTAAAAGATACTGCATTAACGCTTGGGATCATTAACAAACTCAATGCCGACGCCACCCCCAAAGCAAGCGCCGATTTGTTAAAACTATTTTTAACAATTTTCATTTTAGCTCTCCGTACCCTGCTGGATTCTTTGTTTTAGGAATTACAACCAACATCTTGTTAGCTCACAGGTAACATCATTGTTACAGCAATTAATCCCCTTGAGCAAGGCGCAGTTAGAGAAAATTTTCTAAAGAATTAAGCATGTAGGTACATTTGTACCGATAACTAAAAAGGAGAGATTTAAATTAGCGAAAAGCGGAATAGGAATGAAACATAAAAACACATTAAAAAATCATATAATTCATTAACATATTTAAAAATAAAATATCACAAAGCGAGCTTAGTAATCAGCCGACCGTTTAAAGTAATTACTCTAAGTAAAGATAAACAAATTAAGACTAAACTCGATTTAATGAAACAAATTGTCCCTTGTCATCTAAAACCAATTTGAAATAGCCTTGAATGCCATTTTCGGTTAAAAAACGCCTAAAATGACGGCCATTAATCCACAAAATCCGCCCTTGAGTTTCACGAACCTCGACTTTATCGGCAAGCCCTTGATAATAAGGTAAGAAATCTCGATAGCTAATCGATAGTTTGAAATACAGTTCCATAATATCAGGGCAGCACAGACTGCTGCCCTCCTCCTACAAACTGCTATTTTGCCAATGCTTTAGAGACTTTTTCGTACATATCCTTAGATAAGTCAGGCAAAGCCAAAAGTTGCCCTAAACAGGCTTTTATCAAGGTTTGGCGGCCTAAGTCGAATTTATGATACTGGATCAATGGCGTCACCATACGGGCCGCAACCTGCGGATTGAGCTTATTAAGGGTCATTAAGCATTCGGTTAAGAAAGCATAACCCTTACCGTCTCTACGGTGGAATTGATAAATATTACCGGCAGCAAAACTGCCCACTAAAGCACGCACTCGGTTTGGATTGCTCATACTAAAGCACTTGTGTTGCTGCAACTGACGCAAACACTCAATCACATCATCTGCATCACGGGTCGCTTGCAACATAAACCATTTATCCATCACTAATGGCGTATCCTGCCAACGTAGCTCAAATGTCGTCATCAGTTCATCACGACAAGGTAAATTCCCAACATTGGCTGCCGTCAACGCACCAAGAGAATCCGTCATATTACTGGCGTTATCGAACTGAGAAATCACTAACCCCTCGGCCCCATCCGACACCCGAGCTAACCAAGTTAAACACTGATTTTTAAGGGCTCTTGCCTGCGTACTCTCTACTGCGACTAAAGAACGATATAGCGCAATCAATTCATCTTCACTATGTGAAGCGAGCTCTATTAGTACAAATTCACGTGCTAAAGCTAACGCATCTAGATCAACACTCTCTGTTTGCTCAATCAAAGCCGAAGCCGTAGGTATCGCTAATATTTCGGCGATCAATGCCGGATCAAGCTGAATGTCTAACAACACACCTTTAAAACTATCGCGCACCCGGGGATCGAGAGCCATAGCTTGTTGCTGTTGTAAACTCGCCACATTTTGCCAAATCGCTTGGCTCACTAAGGTCACAGAAGCTTCCCAACGCGCCACTTCGCTGCTAGCAAAACGCATCAAGTGAACGAGTTGATCCACATTGAATCGATATTGTAATTTGACGGGCGCGGAAAAGTTTTGCAGTAACGAAGCGACGGGTTTATGAGTGAGTCCATCAAAGCTAAACATTTGTTCAGCTTGAGTAAAATCGAGAATCTCATTCACTAAAGAATGGCCCTTCGCATCTAAGAGCTCTAAGCTAAACGGAATATGCAGCGGTGATGCACAGTTCGCTAGACTTTGTTTAAGGGTCAATTGATAAACGCCCGTTTGCGCATCAAAACTGTCCATCGCAGTCACAATCGGCGTACCGGCTTGGCTATACCATAAACGGAATTGGGTTAAATCCACTCCGCTGGCATCTTCCATTGCCGCCACAAAATCATCACAGGTGACAGCTTGGCCGTCGTGGCGTTTAAAATACAGTTTCATTCCCGCCTGAAACTTTTCTTCGCCGAGCAAAGTGTGCATCATGCGGATGACTTCAGCGCCCTTGTTATACACAGTCACAGTGTAGAAATTATTCATCTCAATGACAGATTCTGGACGAATAGGATGGGACATAGGGCCAGAATCTTCTGCAAATTGCTGATTCTTGATCACTTTAATTGCGTGAATTCGATTCACAGCACGAGAGCCTAAATCTGAGCTAAATTCTTGATCGCGAAAAACCGTTAAGCCTTCTTTCAAACTTAACTGGAACCAATCGCGGCACGTTACGCGGTTTCCTGTCCAATTATGGAAATACTCATGACCTACAACCGATTCAATGCCGTGATAATCCTCGTCGGTGGCCGTTAAGGTATCTGCAAGCACATATTTAGTGTTAAAGATATTTAAGCCTTTGTTTTCCATCGCACCCATATTGAAAAAGTCGACGGCCACTATCATGTAAATATCTAAATCATACTCAAGATCAAAACGGCTCTCATCCCATGCCATGGATTTCTTAAGTGATGCCATCGCATGGTGTGCTTTATGTAAATTACCTTTATCAACGAACACTTGCAGGATCACTTTACGGCGACTGCGAGTAATGAACTCATCTTGCAATAGATCAAAATCGCCAGCGACTAAGGCAAATAAATACGCTGGTTTTGGAAATGGATCTTGCCAGCAAACATAATGGCGTCCACCATCTAACTCACCTTGATCAATCAAATTACCGTTACTCAGTAAAAACGGGAATGCGGCTCTATCGGCTTCAATACGAACTGTGTATTTAGCTAATACATCAGGGCGATCAAGGAAATAAGTGATACGTCGAAAGCCCTCTGCCTCGCATTGCGTGCAGTAGGCACCATCGGACATATAGAGCCCTTCAAGGCTCGAATTAGCTTCAGGATCGAGCTTAGTGATAATGTTCAGCTCAAACTCATCAAGCTCAGTTTCTAGAACTAATTGACCTGCACTAACATGGTAAGGCACAGCATCACCATTAACAGTCAGCGAAACAACGGTCAAATCTTCGCCATCCAATACTAAGGCTTGTGCATGTTTTGAAGTGCGTTTTATACGACTGATCGCCTGCACTTGGGTTTCATTGCCAGCCAAATTAAAAGCTAAATCGATAGTCTCTATCGTAAAAAGTGGCGCTTGATAATCTTTTAAGTATTTTGCTTGAGCTTGTGTCATTTCGATCCCTTTAACGCTGATCTAAATAAGAAAAAACGCGCCATAAGCGCGTTTTGATATCGGATAAATCGACTCGACTAGTGCCTACTTAGCACTAGTTTTAGCCACTTTTTGCACATCAGCCATATCTAAGGTGATATAAGCGGTTTCGTCTAAAAATGCATCTGGCAATTCAGCGTCGTCTTTAATGTCTTCCATTGATTTAACCGGTGCTAAACCATTGGCGACTCGACGCTCGTTTGTTCTGTCGAGGACTTTTTTCTCATCGGCTTCACGGGAAGCAATACGCTCACTTTCAACCAGAGACACAGTTTTCTCTTTGTGATGCTTTTTAAAGTCGGCAATATCTTGATTGATATAGGCAAACTCTACGCTGTTTTTTATACGGTTAAGGTGCTTAGATTCAAGGCTAGTCACTAACTCAGGCGTAACATCATTAAGCGTACCATATTGCGCCATTGGCACTTTATCCCAAGGTAAAGCATTTTTCTCTTCAGCTTCACCGTACTCGCCCGGCTCCAACGCACTTGGGTAAGCAATGTTGGGGGTCACACCTTTAATCTGTGTACTACCACCATTAATACGGTAGAACTTTTGAATCGTATACTGCACATGGCCAATTGGCTTCTCATACATGTCGTAGATACGGCCTAGGCTCTTATGCTGCTGTACTGTGCCTTTCCCAAAACTCGACTCACCGACAATCAGTGCACGGTCATAATCTTGCAATGCGGCAGCAAAAATTTCAGAGGCTGAAGCACTGTAACGGTCAACCATCACAGTCAATGGTCCTGCATAACTGGTTTTACCGTCGTTATCACGATGCGCAGACACTCGTCCATCGGCATCACGAATTTGCACTACAGGGCCCATATCGATAAAGAGTCCCGTCAGCAGCACGGCTTCCGTTAATGCCCCCCCACCGTTACCTCTAAGGTCGATGACTATGCCTTCTACTTTGGCGTCGTTTAACTTCACTAGCTCTTTTTCAACGTCCTGCGACAAATTCATATAAAAACCAGGAATTTGGATCACGCCGACTTTGCGATTAGCATACTCGCCGTCTTTAGGTTCAATTACCTTAGAGGTTGCAGCTCTGTCTTCAAGGCGAATTTTATCGCGAACTAAGGTAACATCGAATGGCTTCGCATTCGAACCGCCTTTCTTCGGTAAAATTTGCAGTACAACTTTACTGCCCTTAGGCCCTTTGATCAGATCAACCACGTCGTCTAAACGCCAGCCGATCACATCAACAATTTCACCGCCCTCTTGACCGACGCCGACAATCTTGTCTTCTGGCGACAGTTTTTCGCTGCCCGCAGCAGGGCCGCCAGTAATTAAACTTTTAATGACAGTGTAATCGTCTTCGAGTTGCAGTTGAGCACCAATGCCTTCAAGGCTCAAGTTCATTTCCATTTGGAAACGTTCAGCATTGCGTGGTGAAAGGTAACTTGTATGTGGCTCAATGCTACGAGAGAAGGCATTCATCACGCCTTGGAACACGTCTTCACTGTTAGTTTGAATCAACCGTTTAATAGCGTTGTTGTAACGCTTTTGGAGGATATCAACAATCTCAGGCCATTGCTTACCTGTGAGTTTAAGATTTAGTGCATCGTATTTAACACGTTGACGCCATAACTCATTAATTTCTGTCTGGTCTTTTGGCCAAGCGGCCTCATCGCGGTCGTACTCATAGGCATCACCGGGCGCAGAAAAATCCATCTCTTTATCTAATAGAGATAAAGCATAGACAAAGCCTTCATAGCGGCGCTTTTGGACGATATCAAACATTTTATAGGCAGGCTCAAGTTCACCAGAACTGAGCATGTCATCGAATTGGGTTGCATAAGGTTTAAAACTATCGACATCCGCTTGGGTTAACACATTGCGGCGATAGTCTAACTGCTGTAGATAACGATCAAAAATTTGCGCAGAAAAGGCGTCATCAAGATTGAATCTATGATAGTGCGAACGAGTGTATAAGTCCGTTACCCTTTTGCTCGCAACCTTATGTTGCGCTTCCTGCTTGAGAGTGGGTAACTCGCTGATTTGAATCGTGGGTGGTACGGCCCAAGCCGAGAATCCGACAAAAACAGTGGCGATCGAGGTAGCCAAAGTGAGTTTTCGCATCAACAAGTTACTCCGTTTTAATAAATGATTACAGCAGGATATGTTCTGCTCTAACTTTAATCGTTAGGCCACTATCAAGCTGAACATGAATATCTTCCTTGTTAATGTCAGTAATCACACCGGCTACGGGTGTCATACCTAATTTAACATTGACGCGTTGTTTTTTCGTTAAATCAGTCAATTGTGCTTGAACATAATTTACGACTGGCGCTGCAGCTTTTGGTGCAGGCTTAGCAGGACGCTCAGTTTTAGGACGCTGAGGAACGGCCACCTTTTTAGGTGCTTTCTTCGCCGCAGGCTTAGGTGCAAGTGCTGCACGTTTCGCTTTGGCCTTATCCTGACTCTCTTTCAACATGGCTTGAGCATGATCAATGTGCTCTTGCTCTAACTCGCCGCAAGGTTCGCCATCCAGGTTTACGCGTTGTGCGCCCGCTTTAACGCACTTTAAATAGCGCCAGCTGCTGGTGTAACGTCTCAAGGCAACTCTGAGCTGAGTTTTACTGACTTTAGAATCATCAGCCAACCTTTCAGCCAAATCTTGAAACAATCCGATTTTTAATGGCTTAGTTTCACCTTCAGCAATAAAGCACAAAGGAAATGTTTCATACAAATACGCCAAAATTGCATTGGTGTCGGTCAACTTTTCTGTTGATTCCATCATTACTTCCACAGTCAAAAAGGGACATCGATTCGAGGTGATATATATCAGCTTCTTACATGTCGTTTATCTTCGTTAAACTCAATATTGAGTCAACGTACAAATTAGCATCCTAGCCGCGTTTACTAAAGTTAAAAAATATACCTTAACAAATTTTGACAGCTCAAAACACTAAGCTTATTCATTGCATGCCAATCAAACCAGCTTAATGCGTGCAGGCGCATATTATAAGGCGCACGCCACCGATTGCGACTATGAATTATGCGTTATTGTACGCAAATTAATCAAATAGGCAGTTTTCAAAACTTTTAACCAGTAATTCCAGCCCCTTTTGGTCTTCTTCATCGAAACGATCGAAGATAGGACTGTCAATATCGAGCACGGCAACCACGTTACCTTGCGCACGAACTGGCACAACGATTTCAGAATTACTGGCAGAATCACAGGCAATATGACCATCAAATTGATGGACATCGGCCACTCGCTGAGTTTGATTAGTGAATGCTGCTGTACCACACACACCTTTTCCTAACGGAATGCGTGTACAAGCCACTTTACCTTGAAACGGGCCTAATACTAGTTGTTCGCCACGCATAACGTAGAATCCCACCCAGTTCAGCTCAGTCAAATTATCATTGAGTAAGGCTGAAAAATTCGCCATCGCCGCAACAAGGTCGTCTTCCCCTTCCAACAAGGCCAAGGCTTGACGGTTAAGTGACTCATAAAATTTCGATTTCATTACATTTCCTAACAATTTTATTCTGCTGCTTCGGTCTTTTTAGCCGCTTTTTTCGCTGCAGGCGGATTCGTTGGCGTACTATTAACCTGAACGGCGCCTTTAAGCAAGTTCGTCAGCTCATCTTTATTGTTAGCAAGATAGAATGCGAGCTTTTCGCCCACACTTTCATCTATACCCAAATCAGCTTTTTGAATGAAGGGGATAAGGTTATCGGCGATATCGAGCATCTTATCGTAGGCATCAGCCTCCTTCTTAGATGTGAATGTCATCTTTTCAACCCCTTCTCTGACCACGACAAACTGTGTTATTACTGCCATGACTGCCCTCGCACTGTTTTTATATACAGTAACTAGAGTGACATAGATTGAACTTGTGATGCAAGTGTTCTGATTAATCTGATATTATTAGCGTACTTTCGTTGCCAAGATTATAAAAGCGCTAGACGTGGCTGAACAGCTAACTAGCACGACACTTTGCACCGATCTCGCTGTTATTACTTCTATTAGGCTAATATATATTTTTATATGCATGAAAACGCAGCAGAAAATTCAGTAACCCTATGCCGTTCCTGCGATTTAGCAGTCCGCAAACGAGCCTTGCCAAGCGGCGTTAGAGCACTCTGTCCTCGTTGCAGCACTGCACTTTATGACACGCCATACTGCTCTGTAAATGGTATGTTAGCCCTATGTATTTCAGCACTAGTGTTTTATTTCCCTGCCAATTTTTTACCCGTACTCGAGATCCACTTTTTCGGCAGTATTCGTACTACCACGGTTTTCCAAGGGGCATTTGCAGTATTTGACCAAGGCTATTGGGTTGTAGGTGTCGCCGTACTTGCCGCAGCTGTGATAGGTCCAGGCTTATTACTGTTATCGATATTGACACAGATTTTAATTGTAAAATGGGGGTTGAGTAGCCTTTTTTGGCGTAACTCATTGAAGCAGTTATTAAAATTTCATGGTATCTTATCGCAGCTCACTATGCTGGAAATTTATGTGATCAGCTTCTTAGTTTCATCATTTCAGCTATCTGATTTTTCGGACATTTATTTTGGTATGGGCACATTTTGCTTCACTATGCTGTTTCTCGTGACCTTGTTTCTACAAAGAGAATACGACTTAGAACATATGTGGACGTTATTGGAAGGTCATAGCTGATATGAAACAACAAGGTAAAGATATCGGCCTATGTCTCTGTAAAGTGTGTAGCCAACTCAACAGCAGTGAACTCACGCACTGTCAGCGCTGTGAAACTGAGTTGCACGTCAGAGACTATTCCAGCCTGCAAAAAAGTTGGGCTTTGTTGATTACCGCTGCCATCTTGCTGGTGCCAGCCAACATTTACCCTATCACTATGCTGACCAATCAAGGGCAAGTGCGGCACGACACGATTTTTTCGGGCATTTTGCATTTAGTGCATTCAGATATGCTGCCTATTGCCATCATAGTGTTTACCGCCAGTATTTTAGTACCATGGATTAAAATCATCGGCTTATCCATTTATCTGTGTGCGATCAGCTTTGACATTCCGATTTCAAAAAAGAAATTGATGGTGGGTTTTCACATCATCGAATGGATTGGCCGCTGGTCAATGCTCGATTTATTTGTCATCTCAATCACAGTGGCATTAGTGAACATGGGACAATTACTCGACGCGAAACCCGCGCCTGCGGCTACCGCATTTGCCTTGGTTATTCTGTTAACTCAGTTAGCCGCAAAAGTTTTAGACACTCGTTTACTCTGGGATCGATTGGAACCTCAAGATGACACAAATTGAATCGCCGAAAGTTGTAAAGAAAAAACTCTTTTCGCCCATTTGGCTGCTTCCTATTGTCGCGTTGGCATTAGGTGCTTGGCTGGGCATTAAGAGCATTAAAGAATCGGGGGTTGAAATTCAAATTCACTTTCCGAGCGCCACTGGGATTGATGTGGGTAAAACCTTAGTCAAATACCAAGGTTTGACTGTCGGTAAAGTGAAAGACATTGGCATAGATGAAGATCTCAAAGGCGTGAACGTCAAGGTCATGATGGACTACCGCGCGAAGCCTTTCTTGAATAAAGAAACCCTCTTCTGGCTTGTCACACCTAAAGCAAGTATTACAGGTGTTGAAGGCTTAGATGCGCTGTTTTCGGGTAACTACATTGCTATTCAACCCGGTAAAGGCAATACATCAACCTTCTTCGAGGCAGAACGCCAACCGCCGCCGATGCAAATCGGCTCAGAAGGTGTGATGGTCGAATTGACCTCCGATAAACTCGGTTCGCTCGATGTTGGCTCGCCAATATTTTTCCGCCAAATCCCCGTGGGTAGCGTGGTCAGCTATCGTTTAGATGGCAATCAAAGAGTCATTATCAGCGCTTTCATTCAAGAGCAATATGCGCGGTTAGTGAAGAAAAATTCTCACTTTTGGAATGTTTCTGGCGTCAAAATTGATGCTTCACTAACTGGGGTTAAAGTCAGTTCAGAGAGTTTGGCGTCCATTCTGGCTGGCGGCGTGAGTTTCAGCTCTGACGATAAAGCAGACATAGCTAAAAACGGTGACGTTTTTTCGCTTTATGATTCAGAAACCACCGCCCTTGGCGGCATAGAAATAAGCTTGACCATGGCTGACGCTAACGGTGTCGACAAAGGCACTCGTATCGTTTATCGCGGCATGAGCATTGGCAGTATTTTAAGTAAACAACTCACGTCCAATGGTGTTACAGCCGTGGCTAAATTTGAACCTCAATACGGTTCACTGTTAACTAACGACGGCGTGTTTTGGCTTGAAGGTGCTGATATTTCCCTCTCAGGCATTAAGAATCCAGAACGCTTACTGACAGGTAGCGTGATCAACTTCCTGCCAGGCATCAACACCAAAAGCGCGGTACCAAACAGCTTTGTCTTACAATCAAAGGCGCCTGATTTACTGCAATCGAAGAAGCGTTTCTTGACCTTAACCTCAGCCGAAAACATGGGCATTTCAGCGGGCGCTCAAGTTCGCTTCAAGCAAATTCCCATTGGTTCAGTGCTTGCAGTTAAGTTAACCAAAGATTTATCGGCGGTGGAATACCAACTCGAGCTACAACCTGAGTTTGCCAGTCTAATACGCAGCGACAGCTATTTTGTGCCTGAGTCAGCATTAACGGTAAACGCATCGTTAGACGGTGTCTCAGTCAAAGCAAGGGATTTTACAACGCTCACTCAAGGTGCAGTTAGCTTGATCCAAGGTCACAGCGACACACCTTTAGCTGCTAACAGCGCTCTGACCCTCTTTAGCTCTGTGGATGCCGCGACAGCTTTTTATGATCGTCAGCAGCAAGTGCATTTAACGTTAATCAGTCAAGAT
Organism: Shewanella sp. SW1; assembly: GCF_025653545.1. Taxonomy (NCBI): domain Bacteria; kingdom Pseudomonadati; phylum Pseudomonadota; class Gammaproteobacteria; order Alteromonadales; family Shewanellaceae; genus Shewanella; species Shewanella sp. SW1. The sequence continues at coordinate 52,720 of NZ_JAKKSG010000020.1, forward strand.
GGCGCCGATGTCAGCCAAGGCTCACCGATTTACTATAAAAAAATGCAAATTGGCACAGTTGACTCAGTGAACTGGCAAAGCAAAACCGAAGACTTCGCTATCAAGCTCGCTATCGACAAACAGTTTCAACCCTTGCTGAAAAAGCCAAAAGTATTCTGGCGTAACAGCGCCGTGGATATCAGTGCCAGTCTTGCCGGTATTGATGTCGCCGTTGCCCCGCTACAAGGGGCATTAAAGGGCAGCATCAGTCTGGGACTGCTGGATAGCAATGACAAAGTGAGCAATACAATCCCGTTAAAACTCTATGAGAGCAAGCAGCTGGCATTAACTCAGGCGCAGGCGATTCGCCTCATATTACCCGCCTCCAGTAAACTTACGGCCAAGGCAGCGATTCGCTATCAAGGTCATCAAGTGGGTGAAGTGTCGCAGGTGAAGCTCAATGCGGATCTCAATACACTCACAGCTAGCGCATATCTCTACGGGGAATATGCCGAACATTTCAGCCGCAGTGACTGTGAATATCATTTAGTGGATGCACAAATTTCTCTGGCGGGGATCAAAGCGCCAGAAACGCTGATCACAGGTCCTTACATAGGAGTCTTACCGGGTAAGAGTAGTCAAAAAGCGACCCAGTTTGTTGCCAACCTCGCTGCCAGCAGCTATGCCAATGTTGCCGAAGATGCGCTGAAATTCATTCTAGAAGATACTAGCCTAGGCTCAATGAAAGTCGGCACACCTATCTTCTTCCGAGGGATTAAAGTCGGTCAAATCGACGGTTATAGCCTATCGACACAGGGTAATAGTGTATTGATGCAGGCCCATATCGAGGCTCAGTACAGTCACTTAGTGAATCAAAGCAGTCAGTTCTGGGATGCCTCAGGGATTAAAGTCGATGTCGGCCTCTTTTCAGGTGCACAAATCGAAGCGGGCTCGCTGGAAACCTTACTCGCTGGCGGCATCAATGTGGCGACTAAGGACACGACTCAAGGGGATAATCGTTTAGCAGCAGGAACAGTATTAAGATTGCAACACAAAGCCGAAAACGAATGGCAGCAATGGGCGCCCGCCCAGTAATTCTTTTCATCAAAATACTTACACCAACGCACTAATATTAAAGCTCTTACAAATAAATCAGGCGCATAATGCGCCTGATTTATTTTTAGCTTCTCTTGCAATTCTATTGAGACATTCTAGGTCGCTCAATACTCTAGCCCCCTTATCCATAGAACCAATAACAAACGGCAATCGCGGCACTGATCCCCGCAAAGTCTGCGGTTAAACCGCAAGCTAAGGCGTGGCGTCCATGACGAATACCCACAGAACCAAAATACACAGCGAGAACATAGAAAGTGGTTTCAGTGCTACCCTGAAAAATCGCTGCTAATCGACCCGCAAAGGAATCTACTCCATGGTGATCCATTGTCTCAAGCATCATAGCTCTGGCGCCTGAGCCACTAAAAGGTTTCATCAGTGCGGTCGGCATTGCATCGACAAAACGCGTATCAAAACCCAATATCCGCACACCAGTGGCAATCAACTGCAACAGATAATCCAAGGCGCCGGATGCGCGCAGTAAACCAATCGCTAATAACATAGCAAGCAAATAAGGGATCAACTGGATAGATTGAGCAAAACCCGCCTTCGCCCCTTCAATAAACTCATCATAAACCGCCACCTTGCGAATGCCCGCAACAATCACGAAGGTAAATACCAATAACAGCAAAATACCATTGCCCATTGCCGTCGACACAGTGCCAATGGCCTCTGCACTTAAGGTCATCAGATAAAAACCACTCGACACTAACCCTGAGAGCATCAAGGCGCCATAACCGAGCACCACTGAGTTTAATAATGAAATCCGCTGCACTAACGCCACAACCAGCAAGCCCGCCAATGTCGATGCAGAAGTGGCCAGTAAAATCGGTAAGAAAATATCCGCAGGCGCAGCGGCACCTTGCTGGGCACGATAAAGGAATACCGTCACAGGCACTAAGGTCACAGAGGAAGTATTGAGTACTAAAAATAAGATTTGCGCATTGGTCGCCACGGTTTTTAGCGGATTTAAACTCTGCAAATCATGCATCGCCTTTAAACCAAGTGGTGTGGCGGCATTATCTAACCCAAAGATATTCGCTGTTAAATTCATCGTGATACTGCCAAAGGCCGGATGCCCCTTGGGCACTTCAGGCATCAAACGGCGCAGTAATGGCTCAAACACAAAGGCAATAGCGCCGACAACGCCAGCCTTTTCTCCAACCTGCATCAATCCCATCCACAGAGAAAGCACGCCAATCAGCCCAAGGGAAATTTCAGCGGCAAGCTTAGCACTTGCAAATAATGCGGCGACTGAAGCCGATAATACTTCTATATGTCCATTGAATAACTGCACTGCTATTGCAAGCAATGCCGTGATAAAAAAAGCCAACCACACACGATTCAGCACGCTAATCCCCTTATTTTTATTTGTTTTTATTCTATTAGCTCATGGCTACTGAGTGCTAGCTTTATGGCGACTCATTCCAATATCGCTCAAATCGTCAAAGCATAAACATTAAATCACAATAGCAACCTTGGCTGCTCGGGATAAAATCTCAGACCCAATAAGGGATTATGATATACTCGCGCCAGTTGATACACAGTCTATTTTCCTATGGTTCAATGAAATCAATGGTCCAATTAAATCAAAATTTTATCGATACAATCACCCAAGAACTCCCCGCCCATTTATCCATGGACGAGTTTATTGCCGCCTGCGACAGGCCGCTTAGACGTTCAATTCGGGTCAATACCTTAAAAATCAGCAGTGACGACTTTAAGACCTTGATGCAACCTAAGGGCTGGACGTTCGATCCTATTCCTTGGTGTGAAGACGGATTTTGGATCAGTTACGACGAAGAAGAACAACTCGGCAATGCCTTAGAGCACATCCAAGGCTTATTCTACATTCAAGAAGCCAGCTCTATGTTGCCGCCGACCGCACTTTTTACACCGAATGCACATTGGCAGTGCGTACTCGATCTCGCCTCCGCACCCGGTTCAAAAACCACGCAAATGGCCGCATTAATGCAAAACCAAGGCTTATTGGTGGCGAATGAGTATTCGGCGAGCCGCGTAAAAGTATTGCACGCCAATGTGCTGCGCATGGGCGCGAGCCACTGCGCCCTCACCCATTTCGATGGCCGTGTATTTGGCGAATACCTGTACGAAAGTTTTGATGCCGTGCTTATCGATGCGCCCTGTGGCGGTGAAGGCACAGTGCGTAAAGACGCCGATGCGCTAAAACACTGGAACCTAGACGATGTGCTGGCGATTAGCGAAACCCAAAAAGCCTTAATCGAATCGGCGTTTCTCGCCCTGAAACCCGGTGGCAGTTTGGTCTACTCAACCTGCACCTTAAACCGCCTCGAAAACCAAGGCGTGTGCGAGTATTTAAAGCAAGTCTACGGCGATGCGGTGCAATTTGAATCCTTAAGCGATTTATTTGATGGTGCAAATCGAGCTACAACGCCCGAAGGCTTCTTACATGTCTGGCCACAGATTTACGACAGTGAAGGTTTCTTTGTCGCTAAATTGACAAAAACCGCCTCAGTGCCGCGTTTACAGCCTGAGCCTAAACTGCAGAAAAACTTCCCCTTCACGCCCGCATCAGCGAAACAAGCCCAAGGGATCAAAGACTATTTTCAGCAGGATTTAGGCATCAGCTTACCGGACGAACTCATCATGGTTCGCGATGATGAATTCTGGCTATTCCCGCATGAATTCAACGCTTTTATCGGCCGTATGCGCTTTCAGCGTATTGGCATTAAACTCGCCGATAACAGTAAACACGGCTTTAAAGTCCGCCATGAAGCGATTGTTGCATTAGCAGGAAAACAGCTCAGCCCAACCGCAAAAACGGTCGATGTGAGCGATGTTGAAGCGAAAGAGTATTTGATGGGGCGAGATATTGCCCTAAACACCGCAGTGAAAGCTCAAGGTGAAGTGATCGTCTGTTATGGCGGTGCACCATTAGGGATGGCGAAACATTTAGGCAATAAGTTAAAAAACAACCTACCCAGAGACTTAGTGAAAGATAAAGTGTTACTGCTACCAGAACAGACGAAATCGTTATAATTTCGCTGTTTTTTAGCGATAAATAACCTAAAAAAGGGGGAAAGTGAGCGCGACTATAAGACAAAAGCTCGACTACACTGAGTCTATTGTAAAGCGCACTGCATGGCGCTTTCACCTGTAGCGCACGGCTCTTCAATGAGCCATTCCCCTAGGCCCAAACAGCTTTCATCGTTTTGGGCCTTTTTTTATGCCTGTACGCTAACAATCATGCAATCGCATAAAATGGATCAAAGCACTTGCGGCTAACGGCCAACTAAACGCGCTGCATCTTTGAATAAATTAAAGAAGTTATTGCTGGTGTATTCAGCAAAATCTTCGTAACGCTCACCTCTAAGCTCTGCCACAAACTCAGCCACATCGCGCACATAGGCAGGCTGATTCTCTTGTCCACGGTGTGGGATCGGCGCCAAATAGGGCGAGTCCGTTTCAACCAACAGGCGATCCTGAGGCACTTTGCGGATAACGGTTCGTAGATCACCCGCATTTTTAAAAGTGACTATGCCTGAAACCGAAATATAAAAGCCGAGATCAATCGCTGCTTTCGCCATCTCCCAGTTCTCGGTAAAGCAATGCAGTACGCCGCCAACGTTATCCGCGTTGCCCTGCTTAAGCATATTGATCGTATCTTCACGTGCATCACGGGTATGGACAATTAAAGGTTTATTCACTTCTACCGCAAGGGCAATCTGCTGCTCAAAACATTGCTGTTGCAACAGCTTAGTGTCGTCTGCATAAAAATAATCTAACCCCGTTTCACCAATCGCGACTACTTTAGGATCGGTGGCAAAGCGGCGGATTTGCTCAACATCGAGGCCTTCTTTAACGTCTAATGGATGCACACCCGATGACAAAAATACCTGTTCGAAGGCTGCAACTTTATCTCGCATCGATTCAAATCCTTGCTGGCGTACATTCACGCACAACATATAGTCCACGCCACGGGCTTTAGCATTAGCAAGAATCTGTTCTAAGGTTTGTTGATCAGGCGCCGCTTTGAGGCGATCGAGATGGCAGTGTGAATCAATAAGCACAAGGATTTCCAAGCAGAGTAACAAAGAACGACAAGGATACCCAGCCAAGAGATCGAGGTCAAATTCAACAGAAGTAAATAGCCAGTTTAGGCAGTGAGCAGACGTTTAAACCAGAGCAATAATGCGGGCCAACTTACATAGTGCAGGTTAGATCGCCGGAAGCGAGTTCGCGGGACAGTAACTTTTCGATATGGTGTTTATGGCTATCTGGCTCAGAAATAATTTTAATGCCAATCCCCACAGGGCGGCCACCCGACGCTCCTAAGGGATTAATCCACACCACAACACCACGAAATTCATTAGTAAGGGTTGCGCCGGGTAAACGATACGCAATCGTCAGCGGTTGGCCAAGATAATGACTTTCACTGGTCGCAATAAATAATCCTGCCGGCTTAATAAAAGGCATATAGGCACGATATAACTGATGTAAGGTATCAAAATTAACGACGAGATCTACCATGGCATATTACTTATTTGTTATCTCTCTATATTCTAAGACATAACTTTGACACAGGGCCAGATAATTGACGCTCGGCATTGTGTTTAAGCTATGACACATTCCCATGATCTTAGCCGCCAAATTCCCGAGCTGCGCATGAACAAACGCATCTTGATGGCTATTTTTCAGTAAAACCTGTCGTATAAGTAGGTACAAAACCTTAAGAACATCAATTATTTGTTGTTCACTTATTATTAACAAACTAGCACACAGATGACCAGACGACAAACTTTGTGCCCAATCTTTGCGAAATTGTAGCAAGGATTGATACCGACTCTGTTGGCTACCCTCAGACTGCAAGCTCTCAGCCAACTTTAACGGCCCACCCACCACACTCAAACACCAAGTTACATCCTCTTGAATACCACATCGCTGGGCAAGCCAGTTTTTGATGACCTCTCGACTCGGAACGACAAAGGGAATGCGTTGACAACGACTGCTAACCGTCGCCATCAAACGTGCAGGCGTATCCGACTGCAAAATCAGTAAGGTGTCTTTACCTGGCTCCTCAAGGGTTTTAAGGAGTGCGTTCGCGGCTGCGGAGTTAAGACGCTCGCTGTGGTGGATAATCGCTACACGCCTGCCACTTTGCTGTGCGGTGGCTGTCAGACGCGTACACAGCTCACGAATTTGATCGACTTTAATTTGATTGCCATCGGCGGCGATATGATAAAAATCAGGATGATTGCCCGCATCATAGAGCTGACAAGACTTACAAAAACCGCACGCTCCCACAGGCGTTGGCTGCAAACACATAGCCGCGCGCGCCATAAACACACTCAGCAACTCACCACCATAGGCTGAATCAATGCCCACGAGTTGTGCGTGAGGTATTTTTTGACGCGCTAATTGCGCTAAAAATGCCTGTCTTGGCCCTTCGAGCCAAGGTAATTGCTCAGCCGTAAATCCGGACTCGGCTACCATACCATCGCCTGAAGCACGGCTAAGATATCTTTGTGCACTTCAGCCATAGTTTGGCTCGCGTCTATAACCACGATACTGTCATCTTCGCTGGCAAGTTTGAGATATGTAGCGCGTGCTCGCTCAAAGAAATCAATCGCTTGTTGCTCAATTCTATCAAGCTCACCACGTTTAGCTGCACGGGTAAGCCCAAGCTTAGGATCTAAATCTAAGTACAAAGTAAGATCGGGTTTAAATCCCTTTAGTGTTGCAGTGCTCACCGCTTCCACTAACGGCATTAAACCTCTGCCACCACCTTGATAAGCTAATGACGATAGATTATGTCTATCACCCAATACCCATTGCCCTTGCGCAAGCGCGGGCTTTATGACATTAGCAACTAACTGAGCTCTGGCAGCATAAATGAGTAAACACTCGGCCTCATCACACAGGGGATCGTTCGCATCGGCAATCTTAACTAAATCACGGATACGTTCGGCCAACGGTGTACCGCCCGGTTCGCGGGTGCAAATCGGCGCTTTACCCGTATGTTTTTCAATAAAGTCGCGAATAAGGTTAATCGCACTCGACTTACCTGCGCCTTCTAAACCTTCAATAACGATAAATTTTGCAAAAACTGACATTGGATTTTCTTTCTCTGCATTTTTACTTTGGTGATTTTTCTGGCGTCGCTGGTTTTATCTTACGCTGATAGACGTCTACGGCGTGATTGTGTTCTTCAAGCGTGGTTGAAAACACATGGGTGCCATCGTTGCGCGATACAAAATAAAGGTAACTCACACTGGCGGGCTTAGACACGGCCATCAATGAGGCTTTACTCGGTGCAGCTATCGGCGTCGGCGGCAATCCAAAGATGCGATAAGTATTAAAAGGCGTCTCTTCGACTAAATCTTTGCGGGTGATATTGCCCTTATAGCGATCGCCCATACCGTAAATAACGGTCGGATCGGTTTGCAGACGCATACCTAGATTAAGACGATTAACAAATACACCGGCGATTTGCTCACGCTCATGGGCTTGGCCGGTTTCCTTTTCAACTATCGATGCCAAAATCAGCATTTCATAGGGCGATTTTAACGGCAAATTTGGCGCCCGTTCTGCCCACGCTTTGGCAAGCTCCTGCTCCATCATTTTATAGCTTTGAGTCAGCATGACTTTAGCATCCGCCTCGGCGGTATAATGATAAGTGTCGGGGAAGAATTTTCCCTCAGGCAAACCAGAATCATCGCCTTGTGTCATCAATACCGCAGCAAATGCTTCTGGTGACATTTGTAAATGCGGAGCACTGGTAAGCTGTTGTTCCCATTCCACAATAGTTTTACCTTCAACTAAGGTCAAACTGAAGGTTTTTACTTTCCCAGCGATCAAATCATTGAGTAAATCAGTAATCGTTTGTGAAGGTGATATTTCATAAAGTCCCGTGCGAATTTTGGCAAGCTCAGGACGGAACTTAAGTAGCCACTTGAGTTTCCACGTATCTTGAATAACGCCGTCATCGGCAAGTTGCTGCGCCAGTTGATTTACACTGGTGCCGCGTTCAACCTTCAACTCTTTAGGCTCGCTGAGACTCAGCGGCGTTTGACTGTATTCGACAACCGTTTGATAGCCCCAAAAGGCACCCAAACAGACTAAGGTTAGCAAGGTCAACAGGGTTGAACTGGCGATAATAATGATTTTTTTCATAGAGTGAGTGAAAGTGTCTGTCTAAGTTGCGCGGTAATCGGAGCACGGGTGAACTTGAGCGAGTCTATCGCCAGTACATCCACAATCCCTAAAACGCTGTTAGTGATAAACGCTGAGTCAAATTCGATTAAACGCTCGGCGCCAACGGGCAAACATTCGATATTCATGTTCTGTTCAAGCAAGGCCAACATTATCTGTTCGCGCATCACACCCGCCACGCCACACAGGGCTAATGAAGGCATGATAATGCGATTATCTTTGATAAAAAATACATTCGCCATCGAAGATTCAATCACATTCTCCTCGATATCTTTGACTAACCAGTCATCAAATCCCTGCGGTAAAGGGTGGGATTTTATTAAGACTTGTTCGAGTCGATTTAAATGCTTCATCCCTGCCAACAGAGGCTGCAAACCCAATCGTACCGACGAAGTTTTAAGGCTAATACCCTGTTGCTGCCACTGAGCATAATGGCCGGGGATAGTATGAACTGAGACGATTTCAGTAGGATTAACCGTTTCTGGCGGTGTATAGCCACGACCACCAACACCACGGGAAACGATTAACTTAATGCAATTATGAGGATATTCAATGGCTAAGGTATTCAGTTGCTGTTGCAATGCTTCACTCATTTGCCATTGAAATCCAAGCCTTGCGGCGCCTGCGGTTAAACGGGCTTGATGGGCTTCAAAAAACATAATCCCCTCAGCGTCCGTTCGCATCGTTGCAAACAGACCATCACCGTAGGCAAGCCCTCGATCAGAAGGGTCGACACTTGCCTGCGATGCGCCATTCACCCAGAACACGCGTGTTAGTCCTGACTGATACGGCTAGCCACCGCTTCTTGCTGATCTTTGTACTTGGCACTCTTACGGGTGTTATAAGGACGTGCAACCGCATGATTTAAGCGTTCAAAGTTAAGCGCACCTATAGTCATGCGTGGACGCAAAGCTAAAGGCAACTTGCCGCTGTTATAAAACTCGAGCACAATTTTACCCTGCCAACCCGGATCGATACGGTGCGCCGTTACGTGTACCATCAGCCCTAAACGCGCTAGAGACGAACGGCCATCAAGCCAACCGACGATATCAGCAGGTAAAGTTACGCTCTCGTAAGTCACAGCCAAAGCCAATTCGCCAGGATGCAAGAAAAATGCTTCGCCATCGGGGATTTCGATAATCTCACTCATCACCCGATCGAGCGCCGCTTGCATCTCAGCACTTGGACCACTCAAGTCGATAAAAGGCGCGGTATGATCTTTAAAGACGCGAAACTGTCCACCTAAGCGCACATCAACACTGACGCCTGAAATAGCTTCTATGCCTGGGCGAGGTTCTATTACGATAGTGCCGTTATCAAGGGCCTGTTCAATTTCGATATCGGTTAAGCGCATCTTGCCTATTACTCCTTGAGTTTTTATGTCGTTATTTTGCCAGTAAATGTTGGATACGAGTCTTTAAAATATCGGTCGCAATACGATTTTTGCCGCCACGGGGAACGATAATATCGGCGTATTGTTTCGAGGGTTCGATAAACTGTAAGAACATAGGACGCACGGTTTTCTTGTACTGTGAAATCACAGACTCCATAGTACGGCCCCGCTCGGCCACATCACGAGTTAAGCGACGTAGGAAACAAATGTCCAGCGGTGTGTCCATAAACACACTCGCGTCCATCAGGGCACGTAACTTAGGATCGGTCAGCAATAAGATACCTTCTAAAATGATCACCTTTTTCGGTGTCATCTTTAAGGTTTCTGCGGTGCGTGTATGTTCTGTATAGCTATAACAAGGGATATCAACAGCTTCGCCAGACTTGAGCAACTGTAAATGCGTGCACAACAGTTGATGATCCAGCGCTTTTGGATGATCGTAATTCGTTAATACCCGTTCATCCATGGATAAATGACTCTGATCGCGATAGTACGCGTCTTCATTAATTACCCCAATTTGATCTGTGCCTAAATCGCGGCGCAATTCGTCAAAAATCGTTTTGGCAATTAAACTTTTGCCCGATGCTGACGCGCCAGCAATTGCAATAATGACACACTGCTGAGAATTCATACCCTTAAACCTTACTCGTCATCTGAAACACTAATAGAAACTGTTTTCTGGCTTTGCTTTAAAGCCAATTCTGCGCCCACTTTACGGGCAATTTCCCGATAAAGAGCTGCGACTTCACTGTCAGGATCTGCAACGACGGTCGGCGCACCATTATCCATGGCTTCACGGATATTGATGTGCAGCGGCAAAGCGCCTAACAGTGGAACTTGATAGCGTTCAGCGATTTTACTGCCGCCGTGTGTTCCAAATGGATGTTCTTTATGACCACACTCAGGACATAAATGGAAACTCATGTTCTCGACAATACCCAGCACAGGAATGTTCACTTTCTGGAACATATTGATGCCCTTCTTGGCATCGGCCAGCGCGATATCCTGCGGTGTAGTCACGATAACGGCGCCGCTCACAGGAACTTTTTGCGATAACGTGAGCTGAATATCCCCTGTGCCTGGTGGCATATCAACGACTAAATAATCCAGTTCTGGCCATTGGGTTTCATTCAGTAACTGGGCCAACGCGCCCGCAGCCATTGGGCCACGCCAGACGGCAGCTTCATCACCACTGAGCATAAAACCAATCGACTGCGCGGCAATACCATGGGCACTGGCGGCTGTCATATGTTTGCCATCGGGGGAAAGCGGTCTGAAATTAGGAATACCTAACATCATAGGCACTGACGGGCCGTAAATATCCGCATCGAGAATACCCACCTGCGCACCTTCAGCCGCTAATGCCAAAGCTAAGTTCACCGCTGTGGTTGACTTACCCACGCCGCCCTTACCTGAGGCTACGGCAATCACTTGCTTCACATTGGCAATCGGCGCAATAGAAGATAACGCTGAGTAGGCTTTAGGTTGAAAATCGATTTCACACTCGACTTCATCAATAGCATCGAGCACCGCTAACTTATTCGTCAGCGCCATAACAGTGTCGCGATACTGGGTCATACAAGGATATGGATAAACTAAGCCAAGCTGCAAACGCTTACCTTCCAATGCCAGCTTATTTACGCATCCTGCGCTCACTAACCCTTTCGCGAGATACGGGTCAACAAATGAATCGAGAATAGCCAGAACTGGCCCGAGAAGATCGTCATTCAGACGATAATCAGTTTGAGTTGAAGACAAAAGAATTACCCCCACCAATAAATTTGCCCAAGTGTACCAGATAATGCAGAAAACATTAGCGCAGATTTAGCTCAATTGGCTCAGGTTTTGATGAAAATCATCCTGTAATCGGTTAGTATCTCTACCAATATTTTTGGCCCACCACGATATTTGAGACAAGATGGCAACTTCACAACGTAAAATTCTCGTGACCAGCGCACTTCCCTATGCAAACGGACCGATACATTTAGGTCACATGCTGGAATACATACAGACAGATATCTGGTCACGTTATCAAAAGCTTCGTGGACATGAGTGCCACTATATTTGTGCCGATGACGCCCATGGCACGCCAATCATGCTTAAAGCACAGCAATTAGGCATAGCGCCAGAAGACATGATTGCCCAAGTGAACAAAGAACATCAGCAGGATTTTGCCGATTTCAATATCGCCTTCGATAACTATCACAGCACCCACAGCGATGAAAACCGCGTACTGGCGAGTGATATTTATCTCAAGCTACGTGCGAATGGCTATATCAAGAGCAAGAGTATTTCTCAGCTGTTCGATCCTGAGAAATCCATGTTCTTGCCAGACCGCTTCGTAAAAGGCACTTGTCCTAAGTGTAAGTCACCGGATCAATACGGCGATAACTGTGATGCCTGCGGCGCGACTTACAGCCCAACTGAGCTCATCAATCCAAAATCAGCAGTATCGGGTGCGACACCAGTGATGAAAGACACTGAGCACTTTTTCTTCGACCTGCCCGCCTTCGAAGGCATGCTAAAAGAGTGGACTCGCTCTGGTGCCCTGCAAGTCGAAATGGCCAATAAACTCGACGAATGGTTCGAGCAAGGATTGCAGCAATGGGATATCACCCGTGATGCACCGTATTTTGGTTTCGAAATTCCCGATGCGCCAGGCAAGTATTTCTACGTTTGGCTCGATGCGCCTATCGGTTATATGGGTTCGTTCAAAAACCTCTGTGACAAACGCCCTGAGCTGAGCTTTGAGGAATTCTGGGGCAAAGATTCAACCGCCGAGGTTTATCACTTCATCGGTAAAGACATAGTCTACTTCCACAGTCTGTTTTGGCCAGCCATGTTACACGGCTCAGGTTACCGCCAGCCAAACAGCGTCTATGCCCACGGCTATGTGACGGTCAACGGCGCTAAGATGTCAAAATCCAAAGGCACTTTCATCAAGGCGCGAACTTATTTAGAGCATTTAGATCCTGAATATTTACGTTACTACTACGCCGCCAAACTCAGCAGCCGTATCGACGATTTAGATTTAAATCTCGAAGATTTCGCCCAGCGCGTGAATTCAGACTTAGTCGGTAAGCTAGTGAACTTAGCCTCACGCACCGCAGGTTTTATCACTAAACGTTTCGATGGCAAGCTAGCGAAAATTAACGACACCACCCTGACTGAAGCGTTTCTAGCCAAGCAAGAGGTGATTGCCGAATTTTACGAAGGCCGCGAATACGGCAAAGCAATGCGCGAAATCATGGCACTGGCGGATATTGCTAACGGTTTTGTAGCCGATGCTGCACCTTGGCAAATGGTGAAACACGATGATCAACAGGAAGCGGCCCATCAAGTGTGTTCAAATGCCTTGAATCTGTTCCGTATTCTCGTGACGTATCTCAAACCTGTATTGCCACGTTTAGCCCAAGATGTGGAAGCCTTTTTCCAACTACCGCTCACTTGGAATGCATTGAACCAAGATTTAGCGGGTCATGAAATCGCGCCATTCAAAGCCATGATGCAACGTGTTGAGCTGGATAAAGTCAATGCTATGGTTGCCGATTCCAAGGATAACCTGCAAGTCACGGCCGACGCACCAAAGACGGCTGCGCCTGAAAAGACGGTTGAATCATCTAATGTCAGCAGTGAGCCTCTGGTTAACGATCCTATTAGTGAAACCATCAACTTTGATGATTTTGCTAAAATAGACCTGCGTATCGCTCGTATCGTGAAAGCCGAGCATGTTGCTGACGCTGACAAGTTACTGAAGTTACAACTCGACATCGGTGGCGAAACGCGCCAAGTGTTTGCTGGGATCAAATCGGCCTATTCGCCAGAAGACCTTGAAGGCAAACTAACTGTGATGGTGGCTAACTTAGCACCACGTAAGATGCGTTTTGGCATGTCAGAAGGCATGGTTTTGGCCGCTGGCCCTGGTGGCAGCGACCTGTGGATTTTAGAACCCCATGAAGGCGCACAGCCTGGCATGCGGGTTAAGTAATCTGCGCTAGATAACGCTCGAAAAATCAATAAGGCCGCATTTTATGTGGCCTTATTTGTTGATATCGATTGTTTGAGCCGATTCGTGGCCGCAAGTGTCACTCAGTCTTTTAAAAGACTGAGTTTAAGCCATTTAATTTTAGCTGAGTGGTTTAAGAGACCGAGTTAAAACTCGTATTTCTATCGACAAGATATTCACGGCAATGTGACATTCATATCAGTAACAAGTCTAAAATCGACGCAGTGCTAAATGAATAATTCGAGGAGTTGTTATGGGAAATATCGTTGAGCAGTTGCTGTTTTCGGCCTCGATTACGGGTCCAATCTGTTTGATGTTGGCACTCGGTGTGATCCTAAAACGCACCCAAATCATCAATGAAAACTTTATTGATGTTGCATCAAAATTAGTCTTTAACGTGACGCTGCCAGCCTTGTTGTTCCTTAGCATTATTAGCTCCAATCACGATCTCGCCTCCAGTGCGCCCTTGATTGGCTATGGTTTAGTGGCCAATTTCCTGTTTTTTATACTCTCCACCTATGCAACTGGGCGGCTATTTCCCAAGCACAAAGACCAAGGTGTGATCATTCAAGGGGGATTTAGAGCCAATACCGCCATTATCGGCTTAGCTTACGTTTCCAACGCCTATGGGAGTTCTGGTGTTGCCTTAGCCGCGGTCTATGTTGCCTCGATGACGCTGCTGTATAACATTCAAGCGGTTATTTGCCTAAGCCCTAAAGGCGAAGAATCCAGCCAACATGCATTTGGCGTGATCATCAAGACCATCACCAAAAACCCGTTGATCATTGCCATTATGGTTGGCATCTTGTTCTACTTGCTCTCCATTCCGCTACCGAAAATGGTGCTCGATGCGGGACAATACTTCGCCAATATGACCCTGCCATTAGCGCTACTGTGTACCGGCGGTTCGCTCGATGTTGGTTCACTCAAACATGAAAAGCATACAACTTGGTTCTCGACCGCATTGAAACTGATCTTTGCCCCGCTTTTTATCACTATTGGGGCCTTGCTGTTGGGTTATCGAGGGATTGAGTTAGCACTGGTTTTTTTAATGAGTTCTGCACCCACCGCAGCCGCAAGCTATGTGATGGCGCGCGCCATGGGTGGCAATGCGCCCCTTGCAGCCAATATTATTGCGCTAACCACAGTCTGCTCGCTGATCACGTGCACCTTAGGCATCTTTGTATTGTCCACTTTGGAGCTGATCTAGCAGTAGCTACGAGCTGATTACACAAACGCTAGAGAAAGGGATTTGAGTGACTATAAGTAATAATAAACCACAATAAAAAAGGCGAGCCATGCTCGCCTTTCGTTTAGGAATAAAACAGTTAGATGGTCATCATAAGCCGCTTTATGAATGGATTAGACCGGATTGGTGATATCCACAAAATGGTGCACGAGATCAAACTCACGGGCGAGATGACGGCCTAGGGCTTCAATACCGAAACGCTCAGTCGCATGGTGACCCGCTGCATAATAATGTATGCCCTGCTCTACCGCACTGTGAAACGTTCGCTCGGACACTTCACCACTGATAAACGCATCCACACCTAAACTCGCCGCAACATCGATATAATCCTGTGCGCCACCAGTACACCAAGCTACATGTTGGATCTTTGCATCGCTATCACCAATATGCAGTGGGGCTCTGCCTAACGCATTCTCAAGGGTGTGAGAAAATTCGCTAGCACTGACTGCAAGATCAAGTTTTCCACGCCACAGTAGCCCCTGAGCCACCTCTTCGATGGCTTCTGCGTCGACGATCCCAAGCTGTCTCCCCAAAGTCGCGTTATTACCGAGCATTGGGTGGGCATCTAAGGGTAAATGATATCCAAACAAGCTAATATCATGCTTGAGCAGCGCCTTAATTCGGCGTTGTTTCATGCCTGTGATCACTTCAGGCTCATTCTTCCAAAAAAAGCCGTGATGAACCAATATCGCATCGGCGTTTAATCGAATCGCTTCATCGATCAAGGCCTGACACGCTGTCACGCCCGTGACTAAGGTGTGGATCTCATCCTTGCCTTCTACCTGCAGCCCATTGGGTGCGTAATCCTTAAAGGCCGACACATGTAAAAAATCGGCTAAATATTGGCTTAGTTCTGTCCGTGTCATTGCATTACCGTCCGTTACTCAAAATGACCATTTACTGAAGATGAGCACTTATTCAATATGAGACAATCGCTTACATCGCGATATCAACACGCACGCCACCTTGCAGGTACACCACTCGAACTCTGTCACCCGCGTTAAACGTCATGCCAGCATCGTAATCTTGGATCACCATGACCTGAGTACCATCTTCTTGATTGATCATCAGTTCCACCAGCTTAAACGATTGCACGCTAGTACCGCTGCCATAACGGTTACCGATACCACCACCAATCAAGGCACCTAAAATCGTCGCCACATCTCGACCCGAACCGCCACCAAACTGATTACCAATCACCCCACCCGCTAAGGCGCCGCCGAAGGTTTTCCAACCTTGATTACGGTCTTCAATTAACTGGGTTTCGGTGATATTACGTACCGAAGTGATATCGCCATAGAGTACTTTCTCAACTGGCACGGCTTGATTGCGATCATAGCCAGCATTAGCGGGGCTGATGATAAAAGCAAAAATAAACATAAAGCTTGCTAGAGTAGGTTTCCACATATCTGAATTTCCGCTAACTTAATAATAAGGTCTATAACTAAATCATACTCAATTGTGAAGTCACTGTCTTTCCTGAATCACGAATTTGACGCTTTTCCTTCGCCCGAGCTCGCCTTAACCGATCCTAATGGTTTATTGGCTATCGGCGGCGACTTACGTCCTGAACGTTTACTCTCTGCTTACTACAACGGTATTTTTCCTTGGTTTAATTCTGACGATCCCATCCTATGGTGGTCACCGGATCCCCGCGCCGTGTTTATTCCAGGTGAAATTCACATCAGCACCAGCCTGCGTAAATACTTAAAAAAACAACCTTGGCGGATCACTATCAATCACGCTTTCACCGATGTGATGGCGGGATGCGCGCAGCCAAGAGAAAAACAGAGCGGCACTTGGATCACCCAAGAAATTCAAATGGCCTATCGCGAATTGCATCACACAGGTCATGCCCACTCCATTGAAGTGTGGGAAGGTGAACGTTTAATCGGTGGGCTTTACGGCTTAGCGATCGGCCAAGTATTTTGTGGCGAATCCATGTTTCACCGAAAAACCAATGCGTCCAAGGCCGCCGTTGCAGCACTGCAACAACATTTACTCAAGATGGGATTCAAACTCATCGACGCGCAAGTGATGAATCCCCACCTAGAAAGTTTGGGAGCTAAAGCTATTAAACGCATTGATTTTATAACGTTACTGAGCGAACTGAGAAACAATCCCGTGGACCCAAATACTTGGGCCACTAAAGAGGTCATCCTTGAACTCGAGTAAAGCATCGATCGCTATCGGTATCAGTCAAATATTTCCCTGCAGCTACCTTGATGGCCAGCAGGAGCAGCTACTCGTCATCCAAGAAGATACGCTCGATCCCATTTTATTTGAGCGTTTGCTCGCGGTAGGTTTTCGCCGTAGTGGTAGCTCTATCTACAAACCTCGCTGCCCTAGATGCAGTGCATGCCAACCAATCCGTGTGCCAACGCATGAATTTGTCCCATCGAAACGCCAAAAACGCACTTTAGCAAAAAACCAAGATCTGACTTGGCGAATTACATCGGAGCAAACCGCCGAGCAATATACGCTATATGAACATTACATTCGTGGGCGACATTTTGACGGCCCCATGTTTCCCCCAAGTGAAGATCAATATAATCACTTTCTTTTTTGCCATTGGTTACCGCCAACGTTTATCGAAGTCTATGATGGAAATAAATTATTGGCAGTTGCGGTCACTGATAGTTTGCCCAATAGTCTTTCGGCAATTTACAGCTATTTTGACCCCGACGAAGAACATCGCTCCCTCGGTGCACTGTTAATTTTAATTCAGTGTCGACTGGCGAAACTCATGAATAAAGAATTTGTTTATCTCGGATATCAAATAGATGAAAACCGTAAGATGTCTTACAAGCGTTTGTATCGCCCTTATCAAATTCTGACACCGACGGGCTGGGAGTATTCCCAAGTTTGCTAAGTACTTCCCCTTTACAGCGGGGGGAATTTGGGGCATGATACGCCCGTTTTTTATATTCGAAGGCTAATGGGATAATTAATTAATGGCGAAAGAAGACAACATTGAAATGCAAGGCACTATCCTTGAAACCTTGCCAAACACAATGTTTCGTGTAGAGCTTGAAAATGGTCATGTGGTGATAGCCCACATTTCAGGCAAAATGCGTAAAAACTACATCCGGATCCTCACTGGCGATAAAGTTACCGTCCAGCTGACTCCTTATGATCTGACCAAAGGTCGCATTGTCTTCCGCGCACGCTGATATAGCCTCTTAGATTTAAAAACCCGGCAAGGCCGGGTTTTTTTGTTTGCGAAAGATGAAAAAAATGGCTGCAATTGCAGCCATTTTTATGTCTAAAACTAATGGATAATCAAGCGTTAAGCTTTTGTTGTCGCTTTTTCGTGACGTTCGGTGCGAATGACAATCTCGCCCTCCTTCACATCCACATACGCAACACCGCCTGACTCTAAGACACCAAATAAGATCTCGTCTGCCAATGGACGTTTGATCAATTCGGTCACGACCCGAGCCATTGGACGTGCACCCATGTTCTTATCGTAGCCTTTCTCGGCCAATAAGGTTCTGGCTTCGTCGCTGACTTCCAAAGTAACGTGTTTTGCATCCAACTGAGCCTGCAATTCCACCAAGAATTTATCGACCACTTTGGCGATAATCGTCATGTCCAAATGATTGAACCAAATGATGGAATCGAGACGATTTCGAAATTCTGGCGAAAATACTCGATTAATTTCAGATAATGCATCTTGGGTGTGATCTTGCTGGGTAAAGCCAATCGACTTACGAATAGTCTCCTGTACACCCGCGTTAGTGGTCATCACCAAAGTCACATGTCTGAAGTCAGCCTTACGACCATTATTATCGGTCAAAGTACCGTGATCCATCACCTGCAACAGCAGGTTATAGACATCACGGTGGGCCTTCTCAATTTCATCCAATAGCACGACACAGTGCGGATTTTTAATCACAGCATCCGTGAGCAAGCCACCTTGGTCATAACCCACATAACCAGGAGGCGCACCAATCAGGCGTGACACTGTATGGCTTTCCATGTACTCAGACATGTCAAAGCGCACCAGTTTCATCCCCAAGCAGTTGGCCAGTTGGTTAGTGACTTCGGTTTTACCCACACCGGTGGGACCGGCGAATAAGAAGCTCCCCACAGGTTTTCGGTCAGCACCTAAGCCACTGCGCGATAAGCGAATGGCCGAACTCAGACTCTCAATGGCCTTATCTTGGCCAAAGACCACCATCTTAAGGTTGCGCTCAAGGTTACGCAGTAAGTCCTTATCAGTAGCGGATACCGACTTCTCAGGGATACGTGCCATTTTCGCCACAATCGACTCAATCTCGGCCTGGCCTATGGTCTTTTTACGTTTACTCATAGGCAGCATCACCATACGCGCACCCGCTTCATCAATCACATCGATGGCTTTATCGGGTAAATGCCTGTCGTTGATGTGCTTGGCCGACAATACTGCAGCGCTGCTGATCGCGGCCTGAGTATAACGAACCCCATGATATTCTTCGTATTTAGACTTAAGCCCCATCAAAATCTTAGTGGTTTCTTCCACTGAAGGCTCATTGATATCCACCTTTTGGAAACGACGTGCAAGTGCGCGATCTTTCTCAAAAATACTTTGATATTCTTGGAAAGTAGTCGAGCCCATGCAACGCAAATTGCCGCTAGATAGCAAAGGTTTCAGCAGATTAGAGGCATCCATTACGCCGCCAGAGGCCGCGCCCGCACCGATAATGGTGTGGATCTCATCGATGAATAGGATGGCATGCTTATCCGCCGCCAGTTCTTTTAACAGGTTCTTAAAGCGTTTTTCAAAGTCGCCGCGATACTTAGTTCCCGCCAACAGTGAACCTAAATCTAAGGAATACACTGTCGCTTCAAGCATTACGTCGGGCACTTGTTTATTGACAATGCGATACGCTAACCCTTCGGCAATCGCCGTTTTACCTACACCCGCCTCACCCACTAACAGTGGATTATTTTTACGGCGACGGCACAGGGTTTGAATCGCGCGCTCAATTTCTTGGTCGCGACCAATCAGTGGGTCGATGATCCCTTGCTTTGCAAGTTGATTTAAGTTGGACGCAAATTGCGACAACATACTGCGCTCTTCGCTGCCTTCGCCCTGCTCTTCAACACGTTCTTGATCTTGATGTGACTCAGCATCATCATTTTTGGCGAAACCATGAGAAATGAAATTCACTACGTCTAGGCGACTAATGTCGCAGCGGCGCAGTAAATACACGGCTTGGGATTCTTGCTCACTGAAAATGGCGACTAACACGTTAGCGCCGTTCACTTCATTGCGACCCGATGACTGCACATGGAATACTGCCCGTTGCAGCACTCGCTGGAACCCAAGCGTCGGCTGAGTTTCTTTGTCATCATCAATATCGGCAATGATTGGGGTTGTTTGTTGGATAAAGCTTGCCACTTCATCTCTGAGTTTATCTAGATTCGCTCCACAGGCGATTAACGCTTCTTGAGCCGCAGGATTGTCGATCAGAGCTAATAACAGATGTTCCACTGTCATATACTCGTGACGCGCGTCTCTGGCTTGCTGAAACGCCAGATTTAAGGTGACTTCCAGATCTTTGTTCAGCATAAGCACCCCCAAAATTAACAACAGACTACAGAGTAAAGCGGTTTTATGCTTTCTCTAACGAACACAGTAACGGATGTTGGTTTTGTCTTGCAAATTGATTTACTTGTATCACCTTAGTTTCTGCAATCCCAAACGGGAAAATACCGCAAATGCCTTTTCCTTGGTGATGGATCGTCAACATGATATCGGTCGCTTCCTGCTCGTTCTTGCGAAAGAAAACCTGCAAAACTTCAATCACAAAATCCATTGGGGTGTAATCATCATTATTGAGTACCACCTTATACATCGAAGGCGGCATTAACTCTGATTCGACACGTTCTTCAACGTGTTCAATATTTCCTATCTTTGCCATTTTTTAATACTAGCCTCTCGTGTTGGCCTCTTCCAATTGATCCGTTCAAATTAATCAGTTGTTACCCCTTTGTTAATTTTAGCTTGACTTCCGCATTTACTCCTTACATTCTGTTGTGCAGACGGTGAACGAATACCCGTCTATACAGGTTTTACTATCTTACTGGTAAGTAGACAACAGAAGGAAGTGGAAGTATGGCAAGCGGAACTGTTAAATGGTTCAACAACGCCAAAGGATTCGGGTTTATTTGCCCTGATCAAGGTGGTGAGGACGTTTTTGCACACTATTCTACCATTGAAATGGAAGGCTATCGAACTCTAAAAGCAGGCCAACCCGTTCAATTTGAAGTAGAAGCCGGTCCAAAAGGGATGCACGCTTCAGCCATTTCACCAACAAAATAACGTTTGGTGAGGCCAATGATCTAAAAGGCAGGGACTTGTCCCTGCCTTTTTATTGCTGCGTTTTTCATCAATTCTCACCACTTAATGCTGCATCGCTCATCATCATTTCGCAGGAATTTAATTCAAGTTCAATCGCCGCACATCACCAGCAAAAAGATTTTATCATCGGTCTCGACAGCAAATTTAAGGTATAAAAAAGGATCTGCAATGCAGATCCTTTTTTAAAATCAGTCTAATGACTTACAACTTTATATCAACTTAGATGGCAACACTGACGCGCACGCCATCTAAAAGTGATAACGAGCAGGATTAAGCAATCAACAGCTTGTTCAACGTCTCGCTTGGGCGCATGGCTTTTTCAGCCTTAACCGCATCTAAACGGTAGTAACCGCCTAAATCGACTGGTGCACCTTGTGCCGTCGCTAATTCAGCCACAATCACTTGCTCATTCGCCGCTAGCGCATGCGCTAACGGAATAAAGTGTGCTTGTAACTGCTCATCGCTGGTTTGCGCTGCTAAGGCTTGTGCCCAGTACATGGCTAAGTAGAAATGGCTGCCACGGTTGTCTAACTCACCGACTCTTCTTGATGGGGATTTATTGCTATCTAAGAATTGGCCAATGGCTTGATCTAAAGTATCGGCTAATACTTGGGCTTTTGGATTGCCCACGGTTTGGCTTAAATGCTCAAGAGACGCCGCCAGAGCCAAGAATTCACCCAGTGAATCCCAACGTAAGTGACCTTCTTTCTCAAGCTGTTGCACATGTTTAGGTGCACTACCGCCCGCACCTGTTTCAAATAGACCGCCGCCGTTCATTAATGGAACGATTGACAGCATTTTGGCACTGGTGCCTAGCTCGAGGATGGGGAACAAGTCAGTCAGGTAGTCACGTAGAACGTTACCCGTAACTGAAATGGTATCTTTGCCTTCTTTGATGCGAGCCAAAGACAAACGCGTAGCATCTTCTGGAGACATAATGCTGATGTCTAAGCCATCAGTGTCATGCTCTGGCAGATACTGCTGCACTTTAGCAATGATTTGCGCATCGTGGGCACGTTTGCTATCTAACCAGAATACCGCAGGGGTATTGCTTAAACGGGCACGGCGCACGGCTAGTTTGACCCAATCACGGATAGGTGCGTCTTTAACTTGGCACATTCTCCAGATATCGCCCGCTTCCACGTTATGGCTCATCAATACCTTACCGCTGGCATCAACAACGTTGACCACACCGTCAGCAGGAATTTCAAAGGTCTTATCGTGGCTGCCATACTCTTCGGCTTTTTGCGCCATCAAGCCCACGTTTGGCACGCTGCCCATGGTTTTAGGATCAAAAGCGCCGTGCTCTTTACAGAAAGCAATCGTTTCTTGGTAGATACCGGCATAACAACGATCTGGGATCATGGCTTTAGTGTCATGCAGTTGACCGTCTGGTCCCCACATTTGGCCAGATGAACGAATCGCAGCAGGCATAGACGCATCGATAATGATGTCGCTTGGCACGTGTAAGTTGGTGATACCTTTGTCAGAATCAACCATAGCCAATGCGGGACGCGCAGCGTAAACGGCGGC
Source organism: Shewanella sp. SW1 (assembly GCF_025653545.1). Lineage (NCBI taxonomy): Bacteria > Pseudomonadati > Pseudomonadota > Gammaproteobacteria > Alteromonadales > Shewanellaceae > Shewanella > Shewanella sp. SW1. The sequence goes on from NZ_JAKKSG010000020.1 coordinate 75,536, forward strand.
GATATCGGCTTCGACTTCGGCGCGGCTATCAGCAGGTAATGTCGCGATCTTGGCATAAACATCACCAAAACCGTTGTTAACATCAACGCCTAATTCAGCGAAAAGCGCCGCATGTTTGTCAAATACTGGCTTGAAGAAGACCTTCACAGCGTGACCAAACATAATAGGATCAGACACTTTCATCATAGTGGCTTTCAGATGCAGCGATAACAGCACATCTTCAGCTTTGGCGTTTTCGATTTCACGCTCATAGAAGCTCACTAAGGCTTTTTTACTCAACACCGCAGCATCGATAATTTCGCCAGCCAGCAACTTAAGACCGGACTTGAGTACCACTTCTTGGCCATCTTTTTGGGTCAGCACGATATTCACGCTGCCCGCATCAGATAAAGTGACAGACTGTTCGCTGCCGTAGAAATCACCGTCAGTCATGTGGGCAACGTGTGACTTGGAATCTTTGGCCCATTTCCCCATGGAATGCGGGTTTTTCTTGGCGAAGTTTTTCACCGATAATGGGGCACGGCGATCTGAGTTACCTTCACGCAGTACTGGGTTTACCGCACTGCCTTTAATCTTGTCGTAACGTGTTTTAATTGACTTTTCAGCGTCGGTTTTTGGCTCATCCGGATAATTAGGGATGTCGTAACCTTTTTGCTGCAGTTCAAGGATACAGGCTTTTAATTGTGGGATCGAAGCACTGATATTCGGTAACTTGATGATGTTCGCTTCTGGCTGATTCGCTAACTCGCCAAGCTCTGTCAGATGGTCGCCAATCTTTTGTGCTTGGGTCAGTTGCTCAGGGAAACTGGCAATAATACGGCCCGATAACGAGATATCACGGGTTTCAACCGCAACGCCCGCGGCGTCGGTAAACGTTCTGATAATAGGTAAGAGTGAGAGGGTGGCCAGTGCTGGCGCTTCGTCTGTTTCAGTGTAAATAATTGTTGATGAGTTATCTTTCATGTTACATCCTACATTATTGTAAAATTTAATATTTTTTATAATAATTTTATAGCATGGCAAACAAATCTGAGCACAGGGAAAATATCAATCAAGGCAATCGACCACGCCCTCACCTTTCAAATTCTCAATGCCCTTCTGTCTTTGCGCGCAAGCTAAAATTTGTTACAACGACTCATTAAAACCTAATAAACATTTAGGCACAGATCACATTTTCTGGCCGACATCATAGAGCATTCGCAATAATATTCAAATTCCACTAACGGCGAATGCCAAGTACACTATGACCACATTAACGACTCAATCAAGTCAGGTAAGCGTGTCTCAACCTCCTGTTAGCAAAAGTATGACCAAAAACAAGTTTCAACCTAAAGGTGCCAATGCCAGCGCTAGTTCCCCAGCCAAGAGCCCGATTAAACCCGCTAAGCCCGCCAGCAGAGGCCCTGCCAACCGCGCTACCGCCGTAGATAGCAAAGTGGCGCCAGCACGAAATGCCAATGGCAGTTTAAAGAAAGAACCCTTTAAAAATCCTAATCGACGCGCAATTGCGGCGGCAAAACCGGTGCAGAGCCAAACGCTCGCACCGATTATTGTGCTGTTTAATAAGCCTTTTGATGTACTTTGCCAGTTTACCGATGAGCAAGGTCGCAAGACCCTAAAAGACTATATCCCGATTGCTGACGTGTATGCCGCAGGCCGCTTAGATAGAGACAGTGAAGGCTTATTGCTGCTGACCAATGACGGTCAATTACAGGCAAGGCTGACAGAGCCAAAAAAGAAAACCTTTAAAACCTATTGGGTGCAAGTAGAAGGCGTTCCGACGGAAGATGTACTGACAAAACTGCGACAAGGTGTTGAATTAAATGATGGTATAACGCTGCCAGCTAAAGTCAAAATTATGGATTCACCCGACGTTTGGCCACGTAATCCACCGGTGAGAGAGCGCAAAAATATCCCAACAACTTGGCTAGAAATCCAAATTCATGAAGGCCGCAACCGCCAAGTCAGACGCATGACAGCGCATATCGGTTTTCCGACCTTAAGATTAATCCGTTATAAAATAGGCCAATGGAGTCTAGATAATTTGCCATCGGGTGAGCACAAATGTATCCGTCTCGGTGATGAAGTCTAAATTTCAGCCTACTTTCTTCATTCAAATCCACTCAAAGGAGGCTCCATGAGTCAAAGATATAAACCCCATGTGACCGTCGCTTGTATTGTTCATGCAACTTCACAGGACAAATATCTGATGGTAGAAGAGTGGATTGAAGGCGAGCAACGCTTTAATCAACCCGCGGGTCACTTAGAAGCGAATGAAAGCTTGATCCAAGCCTGTGAGCGCGAAGTGTTTGAAGAAACAGGGTTATCACTCAAAGCCCAAGGACTCGTCGGCATTTATCAACTCAGCGCCAGTGAAGACTTAGCCTTTGTGCGCTTTACTTTTTTCGTGCAGTTAGATGATATGCCCTCACCTGCGCCGCAGGATAAAGCGATCCATAGTGCGCATTGGTTAAGTCTTGCGCAGATAGAAGCCATGCCATCTTTACTGCGCAGCCCCTTAGTACTCGATTGCTTAAAAGACTATCTCAATCAGGCACAAAATGGCCAAACTTATCCCCTTAGCTTACTCAATAGTGACCGCCTCACGATAGCCCAAGCGAGCAAGGCGTGATAGAATACCGCCCCGCATAAACGGCTGGTTAAGCTTAATGCGTGTGCTACTGCAGAGGCCTTGTACAGCAAATAAATAGTTGGCCGTAAATGCGAGGTTTACTGACAGTTTGCGGACTCATTTTATTTGATAGCGCTGGAAAAGTTTGATTTAGCAATCAGCAGCACAGCACCTAGATGTAAAGTTAGCTTGGATTTAAAGTGAGCTTGGATTTTTAGTTAGCCCATATTTTTAGTTAGGTTAGGTATTTTTGTTACGCGCTCAATGTCGCGGCTTAAATTCATCCACCTAGCCAACACACATACTCAATGGTTTTTAGGATTTATGACATCAATCGAACCCACTCATACAGGAAAAAAAGTCATTGTCGGCATGTCCGGCGGTGTAGATTCATCTGTTTCAGCCTATTTGCTTATGCAGCAAGGCTATCAGGTTGAAGGCCTTTTCATGAAGAACTGGGAAGAAGATGACAATAACGAGTACTGCGCGGCCGCAGAAGATTTAAAAGACGCCCAAGCCGTGTGCGACAAGCTTGGGATCAAGCTACATACAGTCAACTTTGCTGCCGAATATTGGGACAATGTATTTGAGTATTTCCTCGCCGAATACAAAGCCGGCCGCACGCCAAATCCCGATATCATGTGCAACAAAGAAATCAAATTTAAGGCATTTTTAGAATTTGCCGACGAAATCCTCGACGCCGATTACATCGCAATGGGCCACTATGTTCGCCGTCGCGATAACAGCGACGGCAGTACGCAAATGCTCCGTGGCGTTGATGGCAATAAAGATCAAAGTTATTTCCTCTACACCCTTAGCCATGAACAAGTAGCCCGAAGCCTGTTCCCTGTCGGTGAGCTCGAAAAACATCAAGTTCGTGAAATTGCGAAAGAAATGGGCTTAATCACCCATGACAAAAAAGACAGTACTGGCATCTGCTTTATCGGTGAGCGCAAGTTCACTGAATTTCTAGGGACTTATTTACCGGCGCAGCCTGGCAATATCGAAACCCCAGAAGGCGAAGTCATAGGCACGCACCAAGGACTCATGTACCACACCTTAGGCCAACGTAAAGGCTTAGGCATTGGCGGCATGAAAAACAGCAATGACGATCCTTGGTATGTGGTCGATAAAGATCTTGAGCGTAACGTATTGATCGTGGGTCAAGGCGGACACCATCCCCGTTTGATGTCGACCGGCATGACAGTTAACCAACTGCATTGGGTGGATAGAACTGGGCCTGTCGATGGTTGTCATATCACTGTCAAAACCCGTTATCGCCAACAAGATGTGCCTTGTACATTGACCTACACAGATGAACACACCTTGCGCGTGGTCTTCGATGAACCTGTTGCGGCGGTGACGCCTGGACAGTCTGCGGTATTTTATGATGGTGAAGTCTGCCTAGGTGGCGGCATCATAGATCAATTAATCCGAGGGTAACGCGTGAACGAGCAACTCATTAACCGGACTATGGCGTTTGCAGGCATACTGCAAGCCATTGCCCAAGTTCAACATTTAGCGCGCCATGGCGAATTGGATATTGCCGAGCTCGCAGCGAGCTTAAACACTATTCTCGTCACCAATCCTGACAATACGGCCGATGTCTACCAAGATAAAATCGTATTGCAAAAAGGCTATAAACTGATCCTGAATCAGCTCGGTGACAGCAGCCAAAAAGATGTTGAAATCACCCGCTATTTAGTGGGCGTGCTTGCCCTAGAGCGTAAACTCGTGCGCTCTAACAGTGGCTTAGGCATGTTGGCTGAACGTATTAATCAAGTGAATCGCCAGCTACATCATTTTGCCATCACAGATGAGCAAGTCGTTGCCAATCTTGCCAGCATTTACAGTGACATCATCAGTAATTTAGGGCCAAAAATCCAAATATCGGGTAATCCTGTGTGTTTGCAGCGCCCTATTGTACAACATAAAATTCGTGCTCTGCTGCTTGCCGCTATACGCAGCGCAGTACTGTGGCGTCAGTTGGGCGGTAAACGTCGACACTTAGTCTTCGCCCGCAAAGCCATAGTCGATACAGCCAAGAAAAGTCTTACCCTATAATAAAATTAGCGTTCATCAAGGAGCTACACATGGATCTTTCCGCACTAACTGCTATCTCTCCGGTAGACGGTCGTTATGGTAGTAAAACCGCGTCATTGAGAGGGATTTTCAGCGAGTTCGGTCTTACCAAGTACCGTGTTCAAGTTGAAATCAATTGGCTAAAACTGTTAGCCGACTGTCCAGACATTAGCGAAGTGCCAACATTGAGCGCGTCAGCTATCGCCGTACTCGATGGCATTAAAGACAATTTCAACGAACAAGATGCGCTGCGTGTTAAGGCTATCGAAAGCACCACTAACCACGATGTAAAAGCGGTTGAATACTTCATTAAAGAAAAAATCGCAGGCAATAGCGAATTAGCCGCTGTGGGTGAGTTTGTTCACTTTGCTTGTACTTCTGAAGATATCAACAACTTAAGCCACGGTTTAATGCTGACTGAAGCCCGTGAGCATGTTTTACTGCCCTACTGCAATGAGTTGCTGACGGCAATTAAAAAGCTGGCGATTGAATATCGCTCTGTGCCATTAATGTCACGTACCCATGGCCAACCCGCGTCACCTTCGACGCTCGGTAAAGAAATGGCGAACGTCGCAGTGCGCCTTGAACGTCAAATCAAACAAATCGCCAATGTTGAAATCATGGGTAAACTGAATGGTGCCGTAGGTAACTACAATGCTCACCTGTCAGCCTATCCTGAAGTTAATTGGCATGAGCTGTCTGAGCGTTTTGTGACTAGCCTTGGCTTGCACTGGAATGCCTACACGACGCAAATCGAGCCACACGATTACATTGCCGAATTGTTTGATGCGGTTGCCCGTTTCAACACTGTGCTGATTGACTTTGACCGTGATATTTGGGGTTACATCGCCCTAGGTCACTTCAAACAACGCACTATCGCCGGTGAAATCGGTTCATCGACTATGCCGCACAAAGTTAACCCCATCGATTTTGAAAACTCTGAAGGTAACTTAGGTATCGCTAACGCCCTGATGCAACATTTAGCATCTAAGCTGCCGTTATCAAGATGGCAACGTGACTTAACTGACTCGACTGTACTGCGTAACTTAGGTGTAGGTATTGCCCATGCGTTGATCGCGTATCAAGCGACCTTAAAAGGCATCAGCAAGTTAGAAGTTAACGAAGCGCATCTGCGTGATGAGTTAGATCACAACTGGGAAGTGTTAGCAGAACCCGTACAAACGGTAATGCGTCGTTATGGTATTGAAAAGCCATACGAAAAATTAAAAGAACTGACGCGCGGTAAACGTATCGACGCGCAGCAACTGTCAGTGTTTATTGACGGACTTGAATTACCAGACTCAGTGAAAGCTGAACTGAAGAAAATGACGCCAGCCAATTACATTGGTCGCGCCGAAACGTTTGTCGACGAACTGAAGTAAGTTATTAATTAAAATTGGCGATTAACTGATATTAAGCTATTGACTGAAATTAGTTATTAACTGAAGTTGGCGACGGACAATACTCTTTCTTAAACAGAAATAAGGATTAAGGCGACCCACATCACCGCGATGTGGTCGCCTTTTTTAACACTATGTATACACTCAATCTCGATATCGCCCAGTTTCTTAGTGAATACTGGCAGAAGAAACCCCTGTTGATCAAAAAAGCATTTCCGCAATTTGAAGATCCTATCAGCGCCGATGAATTAGCAGGCCTTGCCTGTGAAGAAGAAATCTCTTCACGCATCGTCGTCACCAAAGACAATGATTGGGAAGTGGTGCAAGGTCCGTTTGAAGATTACGACAGCTATGGCGAAACCCATTGGCAGTTATTAGTGCAAGCAGTCAACCATTGGTATCCAGATTCGCAGCCATTAGTTGAAGCTCTCCGCTTTTTACCTGACTGGCGCTTCGATGACTTGATGGCATCATTTGCAACCCCAAGTGGCGGTGTCGGCCCACACGTCGATAACTACGATGTGTTTATCATTCAAGGCGAAGGTAAGCGTCGCTGGACTGTGGGTGACAATACCCCGCAACAACGCCGTGGTGGCAATCCCAACTCGCCGCTGGTTGAAGACTTCACCCCCATTATCGATGTAGTGTTAGAAAAAGGCGACATGCTTTATATTCCACCCGGTTTCCCGCATTGCGGCGAAACCCTAACTGTGGCAATGAGTTACTCGATTGGTTTCCGTGCACCTAGCCAGCAAGAATTGGTCAGTGAAGTCGCCGATTATTTGCTCGACAATAACTTAGGTCAGCAGCGTTTCACGTCGCAAACTGAACCGAGTTCAGCCGGTATCGTCAGCCAAGATCATCAAGTGGGCATAATGTCACTCTTGAGTCAGCTGAGCCAAGATCCCAATAGCTACCAAATCGTGTTAGGTAAGCTACTCAGTCAAAACCGTTTCGAACTTGATTTGTGTGAAGGCGAAGAAGCTTACAGCATTGAAGATTTGCAAGATGCCTTCGCCCAAGGTGCTGGCGTCAGCCGTATCGGCGGTTTGAAAGTATTGCGCCTTGAAAATGACTCCACGCCGCGATTATTCATCAATGGTGACGTGCATGAACTGCCCAATACACCGGCAGACGTGATCGCACAGTTGAGCGATAACGTCAGCTTAAGCGCCGATGAAGCGACTGAAATATGTCAGCATGAAGAAGTCCAAGCCCTACTGTTGACACTCATCAATCAGGGTTTCTACTACTTGAGCGACAGCGAAGAATAAGCCCTATCGACTTTGTTCGATGACCTTGTTCTTAACATAGGAAATCAACATAAAAGTCAGTATAAAAAAGGCACTCAACTGAGTGCCTTTTTATTATTTATGCCGTTATTTTGAGCAATCAACACAAGGGACTGTATTAACTCAATACTATCTAAATACAATCCTCAACTCATTTGAGTTTAAGCATTCCACAGTTTATCGTCGTTGTGCATACGATATAAACTCTCGGCACGCGATACTAATAGTTGAGCAAATTTAGCCTGAGTGGCATCACGGGTTGCACCCGAACGCACTAAGTTTTCCGCCTGCATTTGCCACATCATAGAGAAATGACGCACGGCATCACGGGCCGTCGCCGCCACTTTCACATCGACAAAATCCGACGGTAAATCACCTGACATCACCCAATAGGTTTTGTTGCTTGGACGCTTTGATTCCATCTTCCAAATCGCCATATAAGGCGCAAGATAACGGCTTTCATCGGCTAGGACTTTGCTTGGGATCACGCCTTTTTCAGCGAGAAAACGATTAGCTTTTTGAAATTGAGTTCTGACCCACTCTTGACGCAGCTTTTCTATTTCTTCAGCTGATAAATTTTGTTGAGTTTGGTCGACAGCTTGTTCAGTCATACTTCCGTCCTATCTTATTGTTATAACGCGAGCCTAATTCTTGGGATCAGTGCGCGATTCATTCTATTCGTTACGTTAAATTCAGTACAATCCATTCTTAATCGCAAAGCTTACGTTTACGTAAAGTGGAAAGCTAAATTGCCACAAATAATGTATTTATTCGGTCATTATGCATGGTTGAGAGTATCGCTAAATGCTATGGTTCTGCAATAAATATAACAAGCAGTCGATAGAGGCTCACCTCGTCGGCTTTTTCATTGTGTATAGCGGAGAAATTCACGTGGCTGTATTTAATCATGTATCCTTTGACGAACATGAACAGGTTGTATTCTGTCATGATAAAGAAAGTGGCTTAAAGGCCATTGTCGCCATCCATAACACCAACCTTGGTCCTGCCGTGGGTGGATGTAGGATGTGGAACTACCAATCGGATGATGAAGCCCTGACTGACGTATTACGCCTCTCTCGTGGCATGACTTATAAAAATGCCCTAGCAGGTTTAACCATGGGCGGTGGCAAATCAGTGATCATTGCCGATCCGAAAAGACAAGACCGCGAAGCCCTATTCCGCGCCTTTGGCCGTTTGATTAACAGCCTAGGTGGCCGATACTATTCAGCGGAAGATGTTGGCACTACTACGGCTGATATTATGATCGCCCATGAAGAAACCCCTTATATGGCGGGTCTTGAAGGCAAAAGTGGCGATCCATCACCGTTCACAGCCCTTGGCACTTATTTAGGCATCAAAGCTGCGGTTAAACATAGACTTGGTTTAGACAGCCTAAGAGGCCTTAAAATCGCCGTTCAAGGCGTCGGTCACGTTGGCTATTACCTGTGCAAACACTTGCATAACGAAGGCGCTGAACTGATTGTTACCGACATTCATCAAGCCTCGTTAGATAAAGTCGCTACCGACTTTGGTGCCATTGTTGTCGCGCCTCAAGAAATCTACGCGCAAGATGTGGATGTGTATGCCCCTTGTGCCCTTGGCGCAACCTTAAACGATGCGACCTTACCGCAACTGAAAGCCAAAATTGTTGCTGGCTGTGCCAACAACCAATTAGCCGAAGTACGCCACGGTGAACAACTGAAAGAAATGGGCATACTGTACGCGCCAGACTATGTGATCAACGCAGGCGGCATTATCAACGTGTCGTTCGAAAAAGATTACGACGCAGCAAAATCGACGGCTAAAGTAGAAGAAATTTACAACACGCTGCTGAAAATATTCAGCCAAGCCGATGCACAGAACCGTACAACTGGCGCCGTGGCTGATGAAATGGCAAAAGCCATTATCGAAGCCGCTAAGCAGTAATTTTTTACGCGTTTATTATTTTTTATGCCCGTCAAATATTGAAAAAAGCGACCTCCGGTCGCTTTTTTGTTATCTAAAATTTAATCTATCACTAAGCTCATGGTTTAGCCGCGCTTTTAATTTCGACACAGAATATTCATTTAATCACGCTGGAAAACGTCATATTTGTCTGCTTGAATTAGTCTATCAGGTCCCAGCACAGGATAGCGCTATGATCCGTTTCAAATATGATCTCAACCAAGATGTCGTAGAACTGCAAGCCAGCAATTGGAGTGGTTTAGAGCGGGTCTTCGTTAATGGGCAGATGGTGTCGCACAAGCTTAACTTTAAACCTCAAAGCGAGCATACCATTCAGCTTAAAGATGGCGCACCTTGCAAGTTTGAACTGCTTATCGATCCCCAAACCGATGAGTTAATGTGCCGAATTTATAAGCAACATAGACTCGTCGCTAGCCTAAAACAAGGCAAAGAGAATTTATTAGCCAGCCGGCGTTATTTACAGCACTCAGTGATAGCCGTAAGTCTGCTTTGTGTCTTTGCACTTTACTTAAATTAATCAAACCAGTTTAATCCCGCAGAGTGAGGCATAGTGGATGGGATTAAACTGGGAACATGATTTAGATAACCACATACAGATAGAAGTAAAAACGGCTAAACCACAGTTTTCCTCCATACCCATTAGATTCAAAATTTCAAGCCAAACGGTTGATTTTATTTAATAGTAAAATGAATGTCTGTTGTTCATCTTCACTTAAATTTGACAGAAATTTTTCATTGACCCGCTCAGCTTCGCAGATAAGATCTTGCTCTAATGCTTTGGCTTCATCGGTCAAAAAGATTTGGAAAGCACGCCGATTATCGACTTCTTGATGACGAGTAATAAGACCTTGCACCTGCAACTGATCGAGTAAGCGCGTCATAGTGTAATTTGCCACATCGCAACGCTTAGACAATTCAGTTTGGCTTATGCCCTCTTCTTGCCACAAAGCAAACAGCACAGGCCACAGTTTTATATCGAGTTGATATCGCTTAAGATGCAGATCAAGCTCATTTTGCAGCTCGATATTTAAGTGGGATACAAGATAGCCTAAGCTTTCATGACGATTCAAACAGCACCTCCTACAGCAAAGGTTTAACGCGTTTTCACTTACTCTGCACGCCATCATAGGAACCCAGAGTTAGTTTTAATACTACCACTTAACCCATAATAAACTAGCTTAGACCACAGCAAATTATGCGATTAACCTACGAGCTCATTCCTCATCTAGATCAGATAAATTGAATTCATTCACAAAATTATAGTAACAGGCCCGACCTAATTTGCCCCATAAACCGCGCTCAAGCGGCAAATAAACACTGTCATCGGTGAGCTTCATCTGTTTTATATCGACTTTATGATGCTGTGTTTCAATACTGGTTCTTACATTGAGCAGCGAATGGGGTTGCGCTCGCTCGAAATCGACAATCAGTAAGGGAGCTTCTTCAACCCGCACTCGCACCTTCTCCACTGGGGTAATTAAGAAATACTCATCATCAATGCAATGTAAAATACTGGCGAACAACTTAGCAAACTTTGCTGGCAGCGATGTGCCTAGATAGGTCCAATCACCCAAGGCGTTAATGTCAAACAATGGGGCTTCACTGCACAATGGCGCAACCGAGGTTAGCTTACTATCGGCGGCGAATTGTTTGAGTGTGTGCTGAATACTGTCAGTCATCTTTTCCATCTAGGCCTCCATCATCCATAAAAAACCAGCCTTGCGGCTGGCTTTAGTGTGACATTCAACACTTGGATATACCAGTGAGGATAATTACGATCTGACTAGCGCAATCAAAACGGCATAAACACTATTAAATATTTGCTAACTCGAGTAAGGCCTCAAGTGGATGCTTTGGCTTGTATCCGGCAAAACGTTTTACCTGACTACGGCACGAATAACCAGACACTAACACTTGCGGCTGCTCAATTTTCGCTAGCGTTTGCTGCCAAGACATATCAAACAAGGCTTTAGAGCGCTCGAGGTTTTCTGCCTCATGACCATAGGTTCCCGCCATACCACAACAACCTAAATTGACTGCGGTTAACTTAGCGCCAAAATGGGCAAAGATTTTGGTCCACTCATTGGCGGTATTTGGCTTGGCCGTCGATTCGGTACAATGACTAAACCAAGTATATTGCTTATCTTGCGCAGCTTTTGCAGGTAAATCTTTGATGACATTCAGTAGCCATTCGTTGGCTAACTTGACCTCAAAATTACCGCGATTAGCCCCTAAGACTTCACGGTATTCATCGCGATAACACAAGACTAAGGCAGGATCGATGCCGACCATGGGCATGCCCAGTTTATGGACTTGGTTCAAAAAGTCTGCACTCGACTGCGCCGTTTTAGCAAACTTATCTAAAAATCCCTTGATATGTGTTGGCTTACCATTGGGTTTGTAGGGCAATAACACCGGCTTTAAGCCGAGTTTTTCTATCAATTGGATAAAGCGCAGCACAAGACCTGAGTCATAGAAACTGTTAAAAGGATCTTGTACCACCAACACAAACTGCGAGCGCTTCTCTTCGGGAATCGCTTGCAACGCAGCTAAGTCGTAACCACGGCTTGCATGACCATCGAGTCTTTGCTTCAAAGTCGGCACAGATAACGCAGGCGCATCCACATAACCAATCGCCTGTTTAATCACCCATTGGCTCAATGGATTTTGTGCAACAAAGTTAGTGAGACGCGGTGCCGCAGCCATCAATGGCAAGCTATCTTCAATCCCGGCAACGAGATAGTCTTTCGCGGGTCTTAAATAGCGTTGATAGTAAATATTGAAGAACTGCGCCCTAAACTTAGGCACATCCACTTTAACCGGACATTGTCCAGAGCAGGCTTTACAGGCTAAACAGCCCTTAAGCGATTCCATCACTTCGTGGGAGTAATCATAATCACGTTTGGCATTGATGGTATTTTGTATGCGCTGCAATATACCAAAAGGTTTCGCTTTGGCGAGGGCATTAACATCAACCCCTTCAGCCTCAAGCAGTCTTAGCCACTCTCTCATGAGCCCTGCACGCCCCTTAGGCGACTGCACTCTGTCACCCGTCACCTTAAACGATGGGCACATGGGCGAATAGCTACTGTAATTAAAACACAGGCCATTACCGTTACAATTCATCACATCGGGGAACGCATCACGCACATCAACGGGGATTTGTCGATCAAACTTACCGCGCTTAGCACTGTCAACATCGTAATAGAGGGCACCTGTATCTTTAGGCGCCACAAGCTTGCCGGGATTGAGTCGGTTATCGGGGTCAAACAAACCTTTAATATCTTGCAACACACCGAAAAGTTCATCACCAAAGACAGCTGGACCGTATTCACCGCGCACGCCTTTACCGTGCTCGCCCCACATTAGACCGCCGTATTTAAGTGTCAGTGCCGCGACTTGATCAGAAATGACTCGTAGTAATTTTTCATCTTCAACATCGCACATATCGAGCGCTGGACGAACATGCAACACGCCCGCATCCACATGGCCGAACATACCGTATTGCAGATTATGCCCGTCGAGTAACGCGCGAAACTCCATAATGTAATCGGCGAGTTTTTCGGGCGGTACCGCAGTATCTTCAGCAAAGGCGATAGGCTTACGGCGACCTTTAGTGGCGCCGAGTAAGCCAACGGCTTTTTTACGCATGCCATAAATTTTTTCGATACTCGGCTTATCTTGCGTCACTTGGTAACCCAATACACCGCACTCGCCTTTGCTGATCTGCTCAGTTAACACAGCTTCCAAACTCGCGAGCTTTTGCTCAACTTCGACCGTGTCACCTGCAAATTCGACCATATTGAGGCCATCAATAACTTTACCTGGCACTTCTTGGATAAGATCAGCCACCGAATGCCAGACAATATCTTCGCGGGCTAAATTAAGCACTTTTGAATCGACGGTTTCGACCACAGTCGCCCGCGCGGCAACTAAGGATGGCGCATGACGCAATGCCGATTGGAACGAATCGTACTTAATGTTCACCATAGCGCGCTCAGTCGGCAGCGGGGTGAGATTAAGTTTGGCTTCGGTTATCACCGCAAGCGTACCCTCTGAGCCTGTCAGAATTCGTGATAAATCGAATTGCGTCAGCTTGTCGTTCCACACGTGTTTTAAGTCATAGCCCGTGAGGAAACGATTGAGCTTAGGAAATTGATTTTCAATCTGAGTGCGCTTTTCGCGGCATACCGCCGCAACAGCAGAAATCAATTTCTGTCCCAGCGGATTATCACTGACATTATCGGGGTTACACAGTAGTCCCGCATCTAGAGGATGCGTATCCAGCACACTGCCATCGATCAGCACACTGCGCAGCGCCAGCACGTGATCTGACGTCTTACCATAGACCAGTGAGCCCGCACCCGAGGCATCGGTATTGATCATGCCACCAATAGTGGCGCGGTTTGAAGTGGATAAATCGGGACTAAAAAAGAATCCATGGGGACGCAATGCATCGTTAAGCGCATCTTTAATCACGCCAGCTTCGACTCGAACCCAACCTTGCTCAGCATTCACTTCGAGCACACGGTTCATGTAACGCGACACATCCAAAATCAAACCATGGGTCAGAGATTGTCCGTTGGTGCCCGTACCACCGCCCCGCGCACTGAAGGTCACGCTGCGAAATGCGTCTGTAGCAGCCAGCGTCAATGCAATTTGAATATCCTGCTGATTTTTAGGATAAAGCACGGCTTGAGGCAAAAATTGATATACAGAGTTGTCGGTGGCTTGCACTAAACGGGCGCTGTAACGTTTGTCTATATCACCGGAATACTCACTTTGCTCCAGTGCATCAAGGTATGCCAAATACACTGGCTCTAATGTTTGTTGATGTGATAGCAGGGGTAGCATAGATGGCTTCTGTCAATTATCGTTATGGCGCCATTATAAACAAAAAAAAGCCGCTAAAAAGCGGCTTTTTTAACAAGTTTATAAAATTACTATCTAGATCAACCGTGCGCTTCGGCTAAATACAACCAAGTATCAATCACAGTATCAGGGTTTAATGACATTGTATCTATGCCTTGTTCTACCAACCAAGCGGCAAAATCAGCGTGATCTGAAGGACCTTGACCACAAATACCTATGTAAGCGCCCTTCGCTTTAGCCGCTTTAATGGCTAATGAAAGTAGCATTTTAACGGCTTCATCACGCTCATCGAATAAATGGCTAATGATACCTGAATCACGGTCAAGGCCGAGTGTCAGCTGAGTTAAATCGTTTGAGCCGATAGAGAAACCATCGAAATGCTCAAGGAATTGGTCTGCTAACAGGGCGTTTGAAGGCACTTCACACATCATGATGACACGTAAACCGTCTTTACCACGCTCTAAACCTTGCTCTTTGAGCAGGCCGACCACTTGCTCAGCTTCTTTCACTGTGCGAACGAATGGGATCATGACTTCAACGTTTTTCAGACCCATGTCATTACGAACGCGTTTGATCGCTTCACACTCAAGGGCAAAACAGTCACGGAAGGATTCAGAGATATAACGGCTCGCACCGCGGAAGCCCAGCATTGGGTTCTCTTCTTCTGGCTCGTATCGGTCACCACCAACCAAGTTTGCGTATTCGTTAGACTTAAAGTCTGACATACGTACGATCACTTTCTTCGGATAGAAAGCTGAACCGATAGTCGCAATACCTTCAACTAGACGGGCAATGTAGAACTCAACGGGTGATTCGTAACCAGCAATCATTTCGTTGATTTCAGTTTGCAGCGCTGCATCCTGTTGATTGAATTCGAGCAGTGCCTTTGGATGGATGCCGATCATACGGTTGATGATGAATTCTAAACGCGCTAGACCCACACCTTCGTTTGGCAAACGGGCAAAATCAAATGCACGATCAGGGTTACCCACGTTCATCATGATTTTCATTGGCAATGCAGGCAGAGAGTCAACACGGTTTGAAATCACTTCAAACTCTTGTTTACCTTCGTAGATAAAGCCAGTGTCACCTTCGGCGCAAGAAACAGTCACGATTTGACCATTCTTGATACGGTCAGTCACGTCACCACAACCCACCACAGCTGGCACACCTAATTCGCGGGCGATAATCGCCGCATGACAGGTACGACCGCCACGGTTTGTGACGATAGCACTTGCGCGCTTCATGATAGGTTCCCAATCAGGATCTGTCATGTCTGTCACTAACACATCACCAGGTTGGATTTGATCCATATCGGCGATTGACGTTAATACTTTGGCTACGCCAGTACCCACTTTATGGCCAATAGCGCGACCTTCACAGATCACAGCGCCACGGCTCTTTAAGTGATAACGTTCAATCAATTGCACATCTTCACGGCTACGAACCGTTTCTGGACGCGCTTGAACGATATACAATTTGCCATCGTTGCCGTCTTTTGCCCATTCGATGTCCATTGGACGACCGTAATGTTTTTCGATCACCATGGCTTGTTTGGCTAATTCTTCGACTTCAGCGTCATTGATAGAGAATTGACGACGTTTGTCAGCAGTCACGTCTTCAATTTTGACTTGTTTGCCGTGAGCAGCATCATCTGAATACACCATTTGGATGAGCTTGCTACCGATATTACGGCGCACAACAGCCTTGTGACCTAAGGCTAAAATAGGTTTATGAACATAAAATTCATCTGGGTTTACCGCGCCTTGAACAACCATTTCACCCAGACCAAAAGATGAAGTGATAAACACCACATCGTTATTGCCAGATTCAGTGTCCATAGTGAACATCACACCTGAAGCCGCTTTATCTGAACGAACCATGCGTTGTACGCCAGCAGACAAGGCAACACCGTGGTGCTCATAACCTTGATGCACACGGTAGGAAATAGCGCGATCGTTAAAGAGTGAAGCGTACACATGCTTGATCGCTGTCAGTACGGATTCAAATCCTTTTACGTTTAAGAAGGTTTCTTGCTGACCCGCAAAAGAGGCATCTGGCATATCTTCAGCTGTTGCAGAAGAACGTACCGCGAATGACGCTTCGCTAGTTTCAGCGGCAAGTTTATCGTAAGCTTCACGAATCGCTTGCTCTAATGCTGGTTGAAATGGAGTGTCGATAACCCACTGTCTGATCTGTGCACCTACTTTAGCCAGCGCATTGACATCATCTACATCCAGTGTGGCTAGAATGTCATAAATCTTCTGGTTAACTCCGCTTTGTTCAAGGAACTCGTTGAACGCATGGGAAGTTGTCGCAAATCCGCCAGGTACTTGAACACCGGCATTGGCCAGATTGCTGATCATCTCGCCTAGAGAAGCATTTTTACCGCCAACCAAGTTGACGTCACCCATGCCTAATTCTTGATACCAGAGTACGTATTGCTGCACAGTTCTATCTCCGCAAGTTTATTTCAGTGGCCCCTTCACACGAGGGCAGCGGCATTTTACACTCCTGTCGAACACGCGTAAATCTATAATTTTATTTGTAATTTTATTACTACAAGAGGTCAGTATGGCACCAAAAGTATTCTATATCTCCGACGGGACAGCGATCACAGCTGAAGTTTTTGGTCATGCGGTTCTCTCGCAATTTCCATTAGAATTTGAGTCACTTACGATTCCATTTGTCGAAACATTGACGAAAGCGGAGCAAGTTAAGCGACAAATTAATGATTGTTTTATTACAACAGGTGAGCGGCCGTTAGTATTCCATTCCATCGTAAAAGCCGAGATCCGCGACATCATCTACTCGAGTGAAGGGGTTGATTATGATTTTTTGAATACTTTTGTGGCCCCACTCGAACAACATTTAGGTGTTTCTGCCTCTCCAGTTGTACATAGAACCCATGGAAAAGCGAATCACGGCTATGAAGCGCGTATTGATGCCATTAATTTCGCCATGGATAACGATGATGGCCAGACCATGAAACATATGGATCAAGCCGATCTGGTTTTACTTGGGGTCTCTCGCTGTGGCAAAACGCCATCGAGCCTGTATTTATCAATGCAGTTCGGCATAAAAGCGGCAAACTACCCTTTCACCGAAGATGATATGGATAACCTTAAGTTACCTGAAGCGCTGAAACGCAATAAGAAAAAACTGTTTGGTTTAACGATTGATCCCGTGCGTTTACATGAAATCCGTCAGAGTCGAATGGAGAATAGCCGCTACTCATCGCTCAAACAGTGCCGCTTAGAAGTCAAAGAAGTTGAAATGCTGTTTAAACGAGAACGCATTCCTTACATAGACACCACTAATCATTCCGTGGAAGAAATTGCCACTAAAATATTAGATGTCACGGGCCTAGAACGGCATATGTTCTAAGCCTAATAAGCCAAAATCAGCAAAAGAAACCGAGTGAATTTAGTCTAAAAGAAACTAACTTAAATCAAATTCATTGCACAGTTGCCGACAATTAACGCAATTGGCACTGTGCAACTCGGTTCGATTCGTTATAATCCGAGGCAATCTGGCGAAAAGCGCCGCACGCAAGCTCGGTATTTTGAATGACCATAAAAACAGACGAACTACGCACTTCCTTATTAGCAAAAGTCATCTCACCTGCGCAACTGGCATCTGAGTTCCCATTAACTCAAGATGCAGCCGATTATCTGGTTCAGCAACGTCGTGAAGTCGAAGCCATCATTATGGGTGAAGACCAACGTCTATTGGTGATCATAGGCCCATGTTCAATCCACGATACTAAAGCGGCATTAGATTATGCTCAACGCTTAGCCGCGTTACACCAAGAATTGAAAGATGACTTGTGTATCTTAATGCGCGTCTATTTTGAAAAACCCCGCACAATTGTCGGTTGGAAAGGATTAATTTCAGATCCCGATCTCGATGGCAGTTTCGAACCAAACAAAGGTTTACGCATTGCCCGCGAATTGCTGCAACAAATCACTGAATTAAAATTGCCTATCGCCACCGAATTTTTAGATATGGTGAACGGTCAGTACATAGCGGATCTCATTACTTGGGGCGCTATTGGTGCGCGTACTACGGAAAGCCAAGTCCACCGTGAAATGGCTTCGGCACTGTCTTGCCCCGTTGGTTTTAAAAATGGTACTGATGGGAACATCAATATTGCCGTTGATGCAGTTCGTGCCGCACAAGTACCACATGTTTTCTATTCACCGGATAAAGATGGCGCTATGGCGGTCTATCGCACCCACGGCAACCCGTTTGGCCATATCATCCTACGTGGTGGCAAAAAACCTAATTATCACGCACAAGATATCGAAGAAGCGCGTCAACAGCTTGCATCTGTTGGGGTAACTCAACGTATGGTTATCGATTTCAGCCACGGAAACAGTGAGAAGAACCATCTCAAACAGCTGATGGTCGCCGATGAAATTATGACTCAAATGCGTGCTGGCAGCACTGCCATCGCAGGTATTATGGCTGAAAGCTTCTTACAAGAAGGTAATCAAAAAGTCGTTGAAGGCCAGCCACTCTGTTATGGCCAAAGTATCACAGACGCCTGCTTACATTGGGACGACTCTGAAATTCTGCTACGTAAGCTCGCAGCGGCTTCCCGCGAAAGAAAAGCACTGTTAACCAAATAAATCTGAAGTAAAATAAATCGTCCAATAAAAAACCGATCTCATTTCGGTTTTTTTATTGGAAGCATGACATTATCCTCAGTCATATGCCTACTGCAGGTTAAAGCCTGTAGTTTTCTATCTTTAACCACCATAAATCTTTATAATTCGAGCTTATTTTGCTGCATTACCTTAGGTTGCTGTATGTCGCTTACCCCCATGCCCACAAACACCGAAAATACCTCACGAATCGAAGCCGCTGAAACACCTTTTCCTGACGCGATTCAAACTCGAATTGATTCCTCAGAAGCGCGTGTGATTAAAGCAGTATTTCCCTCAATCACCAACCATCACAATACGTTATTTGGTGGCGAAGCTTTAGCGTGGATGGATGAAACAGCCTTTATTGCGGCAACTCGTTTCTGCCGTAAAACCTTAGTCACAGTGAGTTCCGATAGAATTGATTTTAAAAAGCCTATCCCAGCTGGCACACTAGCCGAACTCATCGCTCGTGTGATCCATGTAGGTAATACGTCATTAAAAGTTGAAGTCAACATCTATGTCGAAGACATGTATCAAGACCATCGAGAGCATGCCATACGTGGTGTGTTCACCTTTGTTGCGGTTGACGAACAACGAAATCCCACAAAAGTGTGGACATATGGGTAGTTTTTAGACGATTTTAAAGTATAGGTTAGCCCGTACTTTCGGGCTTTCAATTGAAACAATACGGTCCATCTTTTTCCCCGTAAAACGCCGACCAAAGTCTAACAACCAGAAACATATCAAAATTTTGTCCTTATTCCTGAATAAAGCAATAGGATCCTTGATTACTTTTCTGTTACATTGAGTTCAATCTTCACGCGCACCGAACATAATCATAAAAGCCATGAAGCTAGAAAACTTAAATATTATTATCGCAGACGATCATCCATTGTTCAGAAATGCACTACGTCAAGCGCTGACCAGCGCTTTCGAACATGCACAGTGGTTTGAAGCAGACAGTGCTGACGCACTGCAATCTGTATTGGATGTTCGAAGCGTCGATTACGATCTTGTACTGTTAGATCTGCAGATGCCGGGGTCCCACGGCTACTCCACACTTATCCACCTACGCTCACATTATCCTGAGTTACCCGTTGTGGTGATTTCAGCCCACGAGGATATCAATACCATTAGCCGTGCGATTCATTATGGCAGCAGTGGTTTTATCCCTAAATCAGCTTCAATGGAAACCCTAAAAGAGGCGCTAAGTGCGGTGTTATTCGGTGATATTTGGTTGCCTAAAGGCACTGAGATTATTGCTATCAATGACGATGCCATTGATAAAATGGCCAGCAAGTTATCCGATCTCACGCCGCAACAATATAAAGTGTTGCAGATGTTTGCCGAAGGTTTATTAAATAAACAAATAGCCTACGATCTTGGCGTGTCTGAGGCGACCATCAAGGCGCACGCTACCGCCATATTTAGAAAACTTGGCGTTCGCAACCGCACTCAAGCAGTTATTGCCCTTGCGCAACTCGAGATGGATAAAGTCGATTTATCTTAATCGCTAAACCCATAAAAAATGCCGCTTTTATTAGCGGCATTTTTATGTTTGTAAATCATCCACGTTAACGCATTGGCAGATTTTTATCGGCAAACATTTCATCTATGAGCTGTTGATCCCGTAATGCTACGGCTTTCTCCACCACATCACGGGTTAAATGCGGCGCAAAATGCTGAATAAAATCATACATATAACTGCGCAAGAAACTGCCCTTCCTAAAACCAATTTTAGTCGTACTGTGGGCAAACAAATGGCCAGCATCAATAGCGACTAAATCTTTATCAACATTTGGATCAATGGCCATAGACGCGATGACCCCCACGCCTAATCCTAAACGAACATAGGTTTTAAGCACGTCGGCACTGGTCGCACTAAAGACAACACGCGGCTCTAAATTGGCCCGATTGAACGCTTTCTCAATTTCAGAAGCACGGTCAAAACCAAAGACATAGGTCACTAAGGGGAAACGGGCTAAATCTTCGATACTAATCAAGCTGACTTGATTGCGGGTCGCAAGAGGATGGTCTTTGGGTACAACGATAGAGCGGTTCCAGTGGTAACAAGGCAACATGATCAGATCTGAATATAAATGCATTGCTTCGGTCGCAATGGCAAAATCTGCATCACCGCGAGCAGCCTGTTCGCTGATCTGAGACGGTGTCCCTTGGTGCATATGCAAGTTCACTTTAGGATAGCGATCAATAAACTGACGAATTATCGTCGGTAATGCATAGCGTGCCTGAGTATCTGTTGTGGAAATATTTAACTCACCTTGATCTGGCTTAGTATATTCTTCAGACACTTTTTTGATACTTTCAACTTTACCTAAAATATCATTGGCAATGCTGATCACTTGCAAACCCGCAGGTGTCACATGGGTTAAATGCTTACCGCTACGACCAAATATTTGGATCCCCAACTCATCTTCAAGCATACGAACTTGTTTACTGATCCCAGGTTGAGAGGTATACAAGTTTTCAGCTGTCGCCGATACATTGAGGTTATGTTTTACGACCTCAGCAATATACCTGAGTTGTTGCAGTTTCATCTTATTTCCTTGTCTCAAACACGTAAAATGCCATTAACAACTGAGCCCTCAAAGCACTCTCAGCTATAATCAATCGTTATAGTATATAGTAAAAATTAAAGCAAATAGGAATATAGAGCACAAGTCTACAGATTCATACGACAGAAATGATAACCTAGGCTAAGATAACTATGCTAGTTTATTGATTTATTGTAGCATTAGCTCAATTGGATAAATAATGGAACATCTATGTCATTCACCTTGGTTCTGATCCTCATCGGTGCGCTTTTACTGCTTGTTATCGGAATTAACGTATTACAGCAACAAAAAGAACGTGTAGAGGCTGAGCGTCGCATTGAATTTGCCCGTCAAAGAGCAATTATCGATGAAACTGAAACTGTGTTATCAAACACAGGAATGATGCCTTGTAGCACGAATATAGTGTTGGTTTTGTACCGGCGTGTACAAGATGCCTTGCAATCTGCAACAGCGATCAGTAATGGCCAACAACAGTCAGACTACCAACGCCGCTTAGCCGATATTAATAATCAAATAACAAGCTTACAGTCTGGACAACCTCAAACTCCTCCAATTGAGAATTTCAGACTACCCGATAATGACAAACAAATTTTAGCGCTTGTTCAAACCTTAAAAAAATTAAAGGCGATACTCAGAGCCGAGCATAATAAAGGTAAAGTCGATCCGAGCATTTTTGCTCAAGAAGAAAGCCGCATCGACAGTTTACAGCTCAGAATTAATGTCGATTCTATGCTTTCTCGTGCCCGCGCGGCCAGTTTTATGAAGCAATATGGCTCATCAAAACAAATGGTAACCAAAGCCCTATCAACATTACACGCCATTAAGGCACAAACGCCTAATGATCCCTTCATTGGGCGTAAAGTCGATGAGGCTAAACAATTACTTGATGAAATTATGGGTGCACAGAAACAATCTGAGCCCAGTGCGCCTAGACCTAAAAATGAAGAAGATGATATCGATATGCTGTTTCAACCTAAAAAGAAATGGTGATCAGTCTCTATTTGCTTACCGTTAAGTTGAATTAGCGACACATTTGCCACCATTCTATCGCGTCATTGTGAGTCAGTTTGTATCTGTAAGTGTAAAGTACTCAACATGTTTAAATTATTATCTATAGCAACAAATTAATATCGGAAAAACGCAAACAAAAAGCCAAGTCATATTTGACTTGGCTTTTTGTTGTTCTCTTAGCGTTAAGCTAGCTTAATCCGTCGCTATGCGCCTTTCTTGGCCTTCTTGGTAGATTCACTCACCCACTTCCCATTGACGTAATGCGCAGACCAACCCGTGGCTTTACCATCGACTTCAGTCGCAACGTATTGCTCTTTCGTCTTACGGCTAAACTTCACCGCAGCCTTATTGCCTTCATCATCAGTGACGGGCGCATCCGCTAAATACTGATACTTAGGCCATAGCAGCTCACGGTATTGAACCAGTTCCTCAACCAGAGGCGCACGGGTTTCACGTGATTTAGGGAAAGTACTAGCCGCTAAGAAGATACCCGCCGCACCATCACGTAATACGAAATGGGCATCCGATTTACTGCATTTCAGTTCGGGTAAATAAATAGGATCTTCTTTTGGCGGCGCCGCCTCACCATTTTTCAACAGTTTACGAGTATTTTTACATTCCTCGTTAGTACAACCGAAATACTTACCAAAACGACCATTCTTCAGTTCCATATCGTGACCACAGCGATCACACTCAATCAGTGGACCTTCATAGCCTTTGATCTTGAATTGGCCTTCTTCGACTTCATAGCCTTCACAGATTGGATTGTTACCGCAGACGTGTAACTTACGCTTCTCATCGATCAGGTAACTGTCCATTGCCGTGCCACAAATACTACAACGGTGCTTCGCACGCAGTGCATCTGTTTCGGCATCTTCACTGTTTTCGCTAATCGCCTCAACGCCAGGCGTGAGGTTCATCGTCGTCTTACAGCGTTCTTTAGGAGGCAATTCATAACCAGAGCAACCAAGGAAAACCCCAGTCGTTCCAGTGCGGATCCCCATAGAACGACCACAAGTTGGGCACTTGATATCCGTCATCACCATTTGGTTAAGACGCATGCCACCTTCTTCGGGATCTAGCTCCGCTTTTTCTAATTGCTTAGTAAAGTCAGCATAGAAACCATCGAGTACTTTTTTCCAGTCTAACTCGCCCCGAGCCACATCATCTAATGTTTGCTCCATGCTGGCGGTAAAGTCATAGCTCATCAAATCAGCAAAACTGCTCACCAATCGTTCGCTGACAATTTCACCCATTTTTTCGGCATAGAAACGACGATTTTCGACTTTTACATAACCACGATCTTGAATCGTTGAAATGATGGTTGCGTAGGTTGAAGGGCGGCCAATACCGCGTTTTTCTAATTCTTTTACTAAAGAAGCTTCGCTGTATCGTGCTGGCGGCTTAGTAAAATGTTGTTTAGGCTGCAATTCTTTTAATGCTAATACATCGCCCTGAGCCACGAATGGTAACGTATTGTCTTCTTCGTTTTTCTTCTTAAGCGCTGTTTGTACGCGAGTCCAACCATCAAAACGTAAGGTACGTCCCGTGGCTTTGAGCTCATAATCGCCCGCTTTTACGGTCAACTTAGTGGCATCATATTGTGCAGGTGTCATTTGACATGAGACAAACTGGCGCCAAATCAGCTCATATAAGCGCTGAGCGTCACGTTCCATGTCAGATAAGGTCGCTGCTTGCACTTGAACGTTTGATGGGCGAATCGCTTCGTGAGCTTCTTGTGCGCCTTCTTTTGATCCGTATCGAATCGGTTCGGCGGGTAGATACTTATCACCAAATTCTTTGGCAATCATATCGCGCAAGTTTTCAACGGCTTCTTGACTCAAATTGGTCGAGTCGGTACGCATATAAGTGATATGACCAGCTTCGTAAAGTCGCTGCGCCATCATCATGGTCTTCTTTACACCAAAACCTAAACGTGTACTCGCGGCCTGTTGCAGTGTCGACGTAATAAAAGGAGCCGATGGTTTACTTTGAGTCGCTTTATCTTCGCGGGCCAGCACAGTAAAACTTGCCGCAGATAACGCTTGAACCGCAGCCATCGCTTGCTGTTCATTGATAGGATTAAAGGCAGCATCTAGATGCTTAACCACTTCCATCCGCAAAGCTTCTTGAGCGGGCGTATTGAGCTCTGCGTGTACATCCCAAAATTCTTCAGGCACAAAGGCTTTGATTTCGCTTTCGCGTTCGACCACTAAACGCACGGCAACCGACTGCACTCGCCCAGCGGATAAACCACGAGCGACTTTTTTCCACAGCAGAGGCGACACCATAAAACCGACAACTCTGTCTAAGAAGCGGCGCGCTTGTTGGGCATTAACCATGTTAGTGTCGAGTGTCGACGGTTTACTAAAAGCATCTTGAATCGCAGACTTAGTAATTTCGTTGAAAACAACACGTTGATACCGTGAAGGATCACCACCAATCACCTCTTGCAAATGCCAGGCGATAGCTTCTCCCTCACGGTCTAAGTCGGTTGCGAGATAGATTTGGTCAGCAGAATCGGCAAGTGCCTGTAACTCTTTAACGACTTTTTCTTTACCCGGTAAAATTTGGTACTTAGCCGCCCAGCCCTTTTCAGGGTTTACGCCCATACGAGACACTAGCGCTTGCTGATCTTTCACCTTTTTATATTGAGCTTTTTCTTCTGGCGACATCTTCTTAACTTCGGCAGCGGATTTAACCTTTTCATTGCCTTCTGAAGTCGATGATGTCGGCAGATCACGGATGTGACCTACGCTCGATTTAACGATGAATTCTTTGCCAAGATATTTATTAATAGTCTTAGCTTTGGCCGGTGATTCGACAATAACTAGCGATTTACCCATAGTTTAATTTGCGCCAAAAAATCTCAAGAAGGTGGAAATTGGCACCATATATAGAGGGTTGTACTGATAGTTTCAAGTTAATCCCTCTTTTATATGTACCAGCGAGTCACTTTTTAATCAAAGTTGAAAAAATGTAAAAATATAATATGCGTAATTAAAAACTAATATTTCATTATTTGCCAGCAAGCAAGAAATAGTTATGCATTTATCGTGAAAAAGTCGCTTTGAGCACAAAACCGTCCGCTTGTGCACTCGAAAAGCTTCAGTATACTGGGTTCCCTCAGGGACCATATGAACAAATAATAACTTTCCCTATCACAAGGATAAGCAATGAAGCACTTTGAAGCGAATTTTGATGGACTCGTTGGACCAACACACAATTACGCAGGGTTGTCTTTTGGCAATGTCGCCTCACTTAGCAATGCCGCCTTAGTTTCCAACCCCAAAGCTGCTGCAAAACAAGGACTCCAAAAAGCCAAAGCACTAGCCGATATGGGCATGGTTCAAGGAATATTAGCTCCTCAAGAGCGCCCAGACCTCTATACATTGCGCCGAATTGGATTTTCTGGCTCTGATGCTAATGTATTAAAACAAGCGGCAAAAGAAGCGCCCATATTACTTAATGCCTGTTGCAGTGCTTCCAGTATGTGGACAGCCAATGCCGCTACCGTCTCACCAAGTGCAGATACACGTGACGGCAAACTGCATTTTACCCCAGCAAATTTAGTCGATAAACTGCATCGCAGCATCGAGCCTTTGACAACGGGGCGCATATTAACAGCAACTTTCAGTGATCCCCACTATTTTCATCACCATAGTCACTTACCTGAGCATAATAGCTTCGGTGATGAAGGTGCCGCAAACCACACTCGTCTCTGCAATGAATACGGCCATGCTGGTGTTGAGCTGTTTGTTTATGGACAAGAAGCCACCAATCCCAACGCACCTAAACCGCAAAAATATCCAGCAAGACAAACCTTAGAAGCGTCGATGGCAGTCGCACGCTTACACCAGCTGGAAGACGATAATTGCGTCTTCATCCAACAGAATCCTGATGTAATTGATCAAGGTGTATTCCATAACGATGTTATCGCAGTAGGTAATCAAAATGTCCTGTTCTACCACGAACAAGCCTTCTTAAATACCCAGAATAAGATCGATGAAATTAAACGTAAACTCGACACTGAGCTGTATTTCATTGAAGTGCCCACCGCGAAAGTAGCAATTAACGACGCAGTCAAAAGCTATTTATTCAATACTCAAATTATTACATTGCCATCCGGTGAAATGGCAATTATTGCCCCAACGGATTGCCAAGAAAATCCCGCGGTATTTGCCTATTTGAACGAATTACTCACGTTAAACACGCCGATTAAGCAAGTGCTTTATTTCGACGTAAAACAAAGCATGCAAAACGGTGGCGGCCCTGCCTGTCTTCGTTTACGTGTCGCCATGAATGAAGTGGAAGTCGCAGCGGTAAATCAACACACTCTGATGAATGATGCTTTATTTACTCGTTTAAACCTTTGGGTAGACAAACATTATCGAGACAGATTAACCACCCAAGATCTTGCAGACCCTCAGCTAATCATCGAATCTCGAACAGCTCTGGATGAACTGACACAGATCATGAAACTAGGTAGCGTGTATCAGTTCCAGCGTTAATGAATAAATATAATTCCAAAGACTAGATACTAAAAAGCGCACAATTAAGTGCGCTTTTATTCGTTTACCTTAAAAATTATAAGATATTTACAGCTATCGAAAGCACCTCTGTAACCGTATTATTAGGTGTCGTCACAGTGACAAGTAATGTACCAGAATTAGGCTTATCTTCGCCTTTTAATGATACGGTAAAATCACGACCGCCATTATGATTAGAGCTTGGCCAAGTATATTGACTTGAGCTAGTGACAGAACCAGCACTTGTTGTAAAACTCACAATTGAACCTGCAGGCATTTGCTGATTATGAACATCTGAAATAGTAAAAGATACTGAAGCGACTCCCTTACCGAAGATTTGAACTGCGCCACCCAAATGCTCATTCGCCACGATCACAGTGATAGGCTTACCATCAGCATCAACAGCAGGTACTTTTTCTTGATCAATGATTTTTACATCACGCTTATCAGTTGCATAGGCGGTGCTACCCGACATAACCATGACAATACTTCGACGCACATAAAGCGACTTCGATTGACTTATGCCATCAGCACAACCAGCATGAACAGGATCAGAACATAATACACCATTATATTTATCGTCTTTTACATCAAAGACCCCATTCGAATTAAAATCAATTAATTCTTCTAGCTCACCACCTAATTGCCCACTGGCCTGCTGCGGATTAAAAATACCATCTTCATTATAATCGTTAAATGCATCATTTAAATCAAATGATTGGCCCGTAACATCCTTACCCGTAAGAAATGTTGTCATTTCGCTAGCATCAAAACGACCATTACCGTTCAGATCAGGAAATGATTCCTCACCAATAGCGGTTGCTGTAATAGTTGCTCGTCCACCGTATTTCTGACCATAAAAATTCCCATAAACGCCTAATGCCGGATATTCAACCATATCTGCTTTAGGGTTTAGAATCATCTCTCCGGCACCATCAATAATAACCTTACCCTCTGGTCGTGGTAATTGACTAGTCCATTTAACAGAACATGCCCCTTTTATCGTTTGGCACGCATCCTCTATTGAGCCCCCCTCTGTCGTAAAGGAAACCGTGGTGCCATTAGGCACTGGGTTATTAAACGCATCCGCTAAACGTGCAGTAACTAACACCTCAGTGCCATCCCGATTCCATCCCTCTGCATTTAATACTTCTGCTGATAATGAAAGACTGTCTTGATCAGGAATACCCGTCGAAATAATCAATTGACTCGATTGACTTGATATTGCAGGAATAGAATTATCATCGACTGTCGCCGTTACCCTTAAAGATGTGGCAACCGTTCCTGTAGTCACGACTGTTTGCACCAGCCCTTCATTATTAGTCGTGGCCTCGAGTGGTGCTAACTTGACACCACCCACGCCAGTATTTAAATTAAACTTCACATTCTGATTACTTACAAAGTTACCATTCTTATCTAAAACTCTAAACTTAACCACTGACGATTCAATACCACCAGTGCCAAGAATACTGATATTTTCTGGGATTGCAGATACGAATACTATACTTCCTATCTCAGACCGTAAAACATTAATCTTTCCGACCGCCGACAAACTAATACCACCCGCATTCGCTGTCACATTAATTTGGTCTTCTCCTACACAGCCTTGTGCTAAATAGGTTGAAGTTGCAACACCATTACTGGATGATACTGGCGAACTTATTTGTGCTTGAGCTGGTATTTTAGTTGCACAGGTTGAAGAGAAATTCACATCCACAGGTTGTGTAAATGGATTACCTAGATCATCTTGAATTAATACTGAGATACTTGCTGTACCACCAGCAGAAACTGTTGTACTACTTATGGCAGCCTGACCTTTAACAAATGGAACTCCACTACCCATAACTACATTTGTTGCACCTACCACCACTATCGTATTACCTAGCTCTCTATAGTGGTCAACTAAATTTGGCCACAGCTTTAGAATCTTCCCAAAATCGTCGCTCTGATTCATTTGGGCTCAATCCTGCATTGTAATGATGTGGCCTGACTTCACAGTAATAACCAATGATGTAATCGGTCACATCTTGTTTAGCTTCGCTAAAACTCTTGTAGCCTTGTGTCGGGAGCCATTCCGTTTTTAAACTTCTGAAAAACCGCTCCATTGGCGCATTATCCCAGCAGTTACCGCGACGGCTC
>NZ_JAKKSG010000003.1:0-330945 GCF_025653545.1 Shewanella sp. SW1
GCGTTATACCTAGATGGGTCGTTAGCTCAGTCGGTAGAGCAGTTGGCTTTTAACCAATTGGTCGAAGGTTCGAATCCTTCACGACCCACCACTTATTATTCGCATTGTTGATGCCAAAATAAGTGAACATTTTTATCGTAATACCTAGATGGGTCGTTAGCTCAGTCGGTAGAGCAGTTGGCTTTTAACCAATTGGTCGAAGGTTCGAATCCTTCACGACCCACCACTTATTTTTCAGCTGTATCTCTCTCGAATTTCTCCCTGAATGTCCCTCGTTAAACTCCAATACTGAGTACCGAATTTAATACCTTCGTTTTACTTATTCCACTGCAAAATATTTTTCTAACATAATTATTGGCATTAGCAAGTTCGACTAATGCAGCATCTTTAAAAAGAAATGTATCTTGAGTTTGGCGATTATATTAAAGCTGACATTATGTGCAGTGATGATGACAATGGTGCGTATAATTCTGGGGGGGTCTAGGCAGTTTATGTACCGAGCACTATTTATGGAAAGCTCTAATCCCACTTGGTTGTGATAAAGACTAAAAAGGAGACCTTAGGTCTCCTTTTGCATTAAGCGGATCACATATCTATAGAGTTTAATCTAACAGATTGTTTTCGCGAACATATTGTTCGAAATCTGTGCAGCCACCTATGTGCTTCTCATCGACAAAAATCTGCGGTACGGTTTCAACTGGCTTACCGACAGTTTTTTCTAAATCTGCTTTAGAGATGCCTTCTGCATGGATATCGACATATCTGAACTTAAAGTCATCACGTTTTTCAACGAGTTGCTCAGATAATTGCACAGCACGAACGCAATAAGGACAGCCTGGACGGCCAAAAATAACAACGAACATAATAGCTCCTTAGGATTACTTTAGTCGTTTTATACCATAGGCATAAGTGAATTGATAATGTCAGCCGCGTTTATTTTCAGTTTGATAGCGGCCTTGATAATCAAAATAGCTTTCGAGCAGATCCCAGCCTTTTTTATGTTTCTTCAGCAGCAAGAGATCGGGCATGCGGAATTTATCCGCGTCACTGATTAACTCTGCCACCTTAGTGTACTTTTTGGGTTTTAATCCCGGCGTTCGGCTATGGGGAAAGATGAATAAGGCATATAGGGCTCGCCACTGGGCCGGCGTTTGCAATTTAAAGCGGCGATTAAATTCATTGCCGTCGATATCGAGGTATTGCACTTTCAGATTGCCGTCATCGTCGATTAGCGTCATATGTTGGCAGCGGAACAAATGATGGTGCTGCTGGCTGAGCACTTGCCGCAGGCGTTTATCGGGATCGATGAGAGTCGATTGGCAGTGCTGGCAAATGCGCGCGGCGATATCGTTCTCTTCACCGCAATCAGGGCAAGATTTTGATCTAAATCGAAAGTCGCACTGCAGCTTTTTACCTTGCTGTTCGACAATGCCCTGACAACGGCGACCAAAGTGTTCGATAATGTCGCCATCGTCGTCCGTGAGTCCCCAGAATATATTGGCAAAATCGCACACAGGGCAATGCACTTGCACGGGTACCGATTTACTGTTGGGTTTCGCTTGGCCAACCTCAGGAAAATACAAGTCATAACCATTGGCAGCGTAGTCGATGATAAGACAATCTTCTTTACCTTCAGCGATGCGTAAACCACGGCCGATCATTTGTTGAAACAGACTGACTGAGGCGGTTGGGCGCAAAATCGCAATCAAATCCACATGGGGCGCGTCGAAGCCTGTCGTCAACACAGCCACGTTGACCAAAAACTTAAGCTCTTGGGCTTTAAAGCGTTCAATCGTCGCATCACGTTCATTGTCGTGCGTTTGTGCCGTGATTATGGCGCTCTGTGCAGCGTGAGCTTGGTTGAGTAGGCCAAAAATCTCATTGGCGTGACGCACCGTTGCAGCGAAGATGATAATGCCTTTTTTATGTTGGCCCAGTTCAATGAGCTGTTTCACTATCGCTGTGGTCGCGCGGCCGTAATGCCCCAGTAAATCGTTAACCTCGGTTTCGGCATACTCGCCATTCTCGTTGGCTTTGAGTTGGCTGAAATCGTACTGGGCACTTAAGCCATCAAACAGGGTTGGCGCTGTGAGGTAACCTTGTTTAATGAGTGGCCTGATGGGCAGCTCGAACACACAATGTTCGAACACAGCATGTTCGGGCGAACCCACTTTACCATGGTAGTGCTGCTGGTAAATCCAGCCAGTGCCAAGGCGATAGGGCGTAGCGGTGAGGCCGAGCAATCTTAGTTGGGGATTTTTCGTGCGTAAATGATTGAGCACTTGTTGATACTGGCTGGTTTTCTCAAGGCTGACTCTGTGGCATTCATCAATAATCACTAATGAGAACGGCTGATCGAACTGGGTTAACCCCCGCGCCGCCGATTGAATGCTGGCGACGACGGTTTTCCCGTCGGTGGCTTTTTGATTGAGTCCCGCCGCATAAATACTGGCTTCGGTTGTCAGTAAACCGACTTTCTCTGCATTTTGTGCAACTAATTCTTTCACATGGGTGAGCACTAATACTCTGCCTTTGGCGATGCGTGCCAGTTCGGCGATCACTATGCTTTTGCCGGCGCCTGTGGGCAATACGAGTACTGCGGAAGCTTGGCTTTGCCTAAAATGGGCGATGGCGGCATTAACCGCTTGCTGTTGATAGTCTCTGAGTTTGACTGACACGCTGATAAAAAATCTATGCTGAATAAAAGTGAGGCTGCAAGCTTAACATAACAGGCAAAAAAAATGCCCCTGGTTGGAGGGGCAAGCTAGAGAAAGGAGCAATCACACACACTCTCTCAACAGGGTTCACTTTTAACCTGAGGTTTAAAAAGGGAGGTTCAGGTTACGCTTAGCCTATTGGGCATAGACTAAGCGTTGTGGACGTTGTTCGTAACTCGGATATTACTCAGTACGATTTAAACGTGATTCAATCAAGGTTTCGATCACAGCTGGATCGGCCAAGGTTGATGCATCACCTAAGTTGGTCACTTCGTTAGCGGCAATCTTACGCAGGAAGCGGCGCATGATCTTGCCCGAACGAGTCTTAGGTAAGCCCGTCGCCCATTGGATGAGATCTGGGGTGGCCAGCGCACCAATTTCTTTACGAACCCATTGACGCAGCTCTTGACGTAGCTCTTCGGTTTCTTCAGTGCCGCGGGTTAGCGTGACATACGCATAAATACCTTGGCCTTTAATATCGTGTGGGTAGCCAACTACTGCAGCCTCGGCAACCAGTTCGTGTGATACCAGCGCACTTTCAACCTCTGCTGTACCTAATCTGTGGCCGGATACGTTGATCACGTCATCGACGCGGCCAGTGATCCAGTAGTAACCATCTTCATCGCGGCGTGCACCGTCACCGGTAAAATACATGCCGCGGAAGGTTTTAAAGTAGGTCAGTACAAATCGTTCATGGTCGCCATACACAGTACGCATTTGGCCCGGCCAAGAATCGAGTAATACTAAGTTACCTTCGTTCTCACCTTCTAAAATATTCCCCATGTTATCAACTAAGGCGGGTTGAACGCCAAAGAACGGACGGGTAGCTGATCCAGGTTTAGTATCGGTCGCACCTGGTAGTGGCGTGATCAAAATGCCGCCCGTTTCAGTTTGCCACCAAGTATCGACGATAGGGCAATGTTCATGACCTATGACCTCATGGTACCAACGCCACGCTTCTGGGTTGATAGGTTCGCCTACCGAGCCCATGATCCTCAAGCTGCTACCATCGAACTTATCGAAGTGTTGCTTACCTTCTGCCATCAACGCGCGAATTAACGTTGGCGCTGTATATAGAATGTTCACTTTATGGCGGTCAATCATTTCGCCTAAACGGGCAGGGCTTGGATGATTTGGTACACCTTCATGGATAAGCACAGTCGCACCATTGGCGAGCGGGCCGTAAACCATGTAAGAGTGGCCAGTGATCCAACCCACATCCGCGGTACACCAGTACACTTCACCCGCTTTGTAGTCGAACACATATTCATGGGTCATAGACGCATAAACCATGTAGCCGCCAGTGGTGTGCAATACGCCTTTGGGATTCCCGGTTGAACCTGAGGTATAAAGCAAGAATAACGGCGCTTCGGCGTCCATTTCTTCTGGTTGGCAGTGCTCTGATGCGGTGTCCATCAGTGAATGCCACCACACATCACGGCCTTCTACCCAATCCACTTTACCACCCGTGCGTTTAAGCACGATGACTTTTTCAACGGTAGTGACATCAGGGTTTTTTAAGGCATCATCGATATTGCGCTTTAATGGAATAGCACGGCCACCGCGCATACCTTCATCTGAGGTAATAATGACTTTTGATTTGCCATCAATCACGCGAGAGGCGATAGAATCCGGTGAGAAACCACCGAAGACCACAGAGTGCACAGCGCCGATACGGGCACAGGCAAGCATAGCTACTGCGGCTTCTGGCACCATAGGCATGTAAATTGTGACTATATCCCCGCGGCGCACGCCTTGGCTGCGCAGTGCGTTGGCGAATTTACACACATCTGCATGTAATTCACCGTAGGTGATTTTGCGTTGTTCGCTGGCGTTATCGCCTTCCCAAATAATCGCCACGCGATCACTGTGCTCAGCTAAGTGACGGTCTAAACAGTTGGCAGAAGCATTCAGGGTGCCATCGTAAAACCAATTGATCGATAAGTTATGGTCATCAAAAGAGGTTTTTTTAATTTTGGTATAGGGTTTTATCCAATCAATACGCTTGCCGTGTTCTCTCCAGAAACCTTCAGGATTGACAATCGACTCTTGGTACATTGTTTTATATTTATCGTTGTTTACAAGTGCATTGGCAGCGATATTGCCGGAGACTTTGTAGAGAGACTGCGAGCTCATAGGGCTTCCCTTTTGAAAAATTGCGTGGACTGAGTATGGTATGCAAGGGGGCGGCAACTCCATTAGACCTTGGTCTAGTGTTAAATTTTCCTTTATATTTAGTCTGTTGCATTAAAAATCCGGCTAGATTTTAGACAGGTTTTATCGCACAATAATCAGAAAAAAGAGCAAAGTATGAATTTAACCTTAGTCGTTGCTGTTATTGCCGTCTGTTATGTCTCGCTTTTATTCCTATTGGCTTGGGGGGCGGAGCGTTGGTTTACTCAGATCACTAAAAAGCTTCAGGTCGTGATCTATGGTCTGAGCTTAGCGGTTTATTGCTCCTCGTGGAGTTTTTTAGGCACAGTTGGGCAATCGGCTAAGGATTTTTGGTCTTTCTTACCGATTTTTATCGGCCCTATTCTGATTTTTACTTTAGGTTTTGGCATGTTACGCAAGATGGTATTAGTGTCTAAGGCGCAAAATATCACTTCCGTGGCCGACTTTATTGCCGCCCGTTATGGCAAATCTCAAACTTTAGCCGCCTTAGTCACCTTAATCGCCTTGTTTGGTATCATGCCCTATATCGCCCTGCAGCTTAAGGCGATGGTGTTCAGCCTTAATTTGTTTCAACCCGCAGACGATCCCCTCGATGGCGTGACAATTCCGTTACTGATCACTTCGCTGTTAGCCATATTTGCCATTTTATTTGGTACTCGCAAACTCGATGCGACCGAGCATAATCCCGGCATGATGCTCGCGATTGCCTTTGAGTCTCTGGTGAAACTTGCCGCATTTTTGTTGGTCGGCATCGTCATCAGTTTCGGAGTGTTCGATGGTTTTGGGGATATTTGGCAGCAGGCCAATGCGCAGTCACTAATTAATTATCCCAATCCACGTATTGAAGCTTTAATGCCTGAGTTACTCGTCGGAATGGCGGCCTTTTTATGTATGCCAAGGCAGTTCCATGTGATGGTGGTGGAATGCGCCGATGAGTCCGTGTTATCAAAGGGGCGTTGGCTGTTTCCCATTTATTTAGCACTTTTCGGTTTATTCGTTGGACCGCTCGCCTTGGCGGGGAAGCTCATCCTCGGCGATTCTGTGTCGGCCGATACCTATGTGATTAATTTACCGCTGGCGTTAGATCAACCCTTGTTGGCTGTGATTGCTTTGCTGGGCACCTTATCTGCGGCAACGGGTATGGTGATAGTGGCGGTGGTGACTATCAGTGTGATGGTAAGTAACGAATGGCTGGTGCCAGTGATGCTGCGCACAGGCCATATCCGCGAGAAAAACTTCAGTCAGTTCTCGCACCTGTTACTTAATGCCCGCCGCTTGGCGATCGTGATTATTCTTGGCTTAGGCTATGGCAGCTATTTGGCATTATCAGACAGTGATTCCTTGTCCCATTTAGGCATGTTGTCTTTTGGGGCTTTTGCCCAACTCGCGCCAGCTTTAGTCGGTGGACTCTATTGGAAACACGGCAATCGTGCTGGGGTATTTTTAGGGCTCGGCGTGGGCTTTACGTTGTGGTTCTATATCATGTTGCAGGGCATGACTGATGTGCAAAGCTCATCGGCGTTCTTGTCTAGTGTCGCGAGCGAGAAAGGCCTGCTAGATGCGATAACGCCCAATGTGCGTGATGCGCTGACGGCTCTTTTTGCCAATATCGCCTGTTATATTTTGGGTTCTATTTGGTTTAGAGCCGGTGTGGCTGAGCGTATTCAGGCCAGTGCTTTTGTGAGCCCTGGCAAATTGAAAAACAGTGCCAATAAGAAAAATGGTCCGATTTCACAGCAAGATTTACTGATACTTGCGAGTCGCTTCGTTAGCCCAACACGCGCCTACGAGAGTTTTAGCCGTTTCTCGATTGATGCGGTAAAAAGTGATAGTTGGCATAAAGCAGCGCCGCCGGAGTTGATTTCCCACACTGAACGTTTATTGGCGGGCGTACTCGGCGCCTCAAGCGCATCGCTGGTGATGGATTCCGTGCTGCAAGGGCGCGATTTAGCGCTGGATGAAGTCTTTAGTCTGGTCGATGAAGCTTCATCGAAGATTATGCTCAGTCAAGACATGTTGCGCGGTGCGATTGAGCACGCCTATGAAGGCATGAGTGTTATCGATAACGATCTCAATCTTGTGGCATGGAATTACAAATATGTGGAGCTGTATCAATATCCCGATGGATTTTTGCAGCAGGGCATGCCCATCAGTGAAGTGATCCGCTTTAATGCGGCGCGGGGTTATTGTGGTGAAGGGGAAATAGAACAGCAGGTTGAGCAGCGGGTGCAGCATATGCGTAATGGCACGCCGCACACTTCTGAGCGCCATCGCAGAGACGGTAAAGTGATTAAAATTCAAGGTAATCCCATGCCAGACGGTGGTTTTGTGATGACCTTTACCGATATTACTCAGTATCGCGAGCAGGAGCGCGCGCTGCTCGAAGCCAATGAAACCTTAGAGAGCCGTGTTAACGAACGTACCTATGAATTAGCCATGTTAAACAGTGAGTTACTGGAGGCTAAAGCGCAGGAAGAAATCGCCAACGCCTCTAAGAGTCGCTTCTTGGCCGCCGTCGGCCATGATTTAATGCAGCCACTTAATGCTGCGCGACTGTTCACTGCGTCGTTATCTCAGTATCCCAATCTAGATCGCGAGGCCAGAACCACCTTATCCCATGTGAATAGCTCGCTAAAAATTGCCGGCGAATTGCTCACTGACCTATTGGATATTTCTAAACTCGACTCAGGTATGGTGGATGTCAATCGCCGTGACTTTGCGATTTCAGAACTGATCAATGGCTTATCCGTTGAATTTGAAGCGATGGCAGCGGATAACCAAATTCGTTTTAAGATGGTCCCATGCAGCGCAACCGTTAATTCCGATCCTTCGCTGTTACGGCGTGTCCTACAAAACTTTTTAACCAATGCCTACCGTTATGCTCGCGGTGGCAGAGTGTTATTTGGTTGTCGCCATCGTGGCCATTACCTTGAGATCCAAGTGTTAGATACAGGTTGTGGTATTGATGAAAAAGAAACCCAAGAAATTTTTAAAGAATTCAAGCGGCTGAATAATCCTAAGAGCAACAATGTCAGCGGCTTGGGCTTAGGTTTAGCAATTGCCGATCGCATCAGTAAAGTGCTGGAACACGGTATTCAGGTTTCATCCCATTTAGGCCGCGGCTCGGTATTCTCTATTTGTGTGCCGCTCGGGGAGACTGTGCGTCAACCACAAGTGAAAGCGTTGCCGTCGCTGCTGCAGCCATTGTCGGGTATCAAAGTGTTGTGTATCGACAACGAAGAGGCCATTTTAGCTGGATTAGAAAGCCTATTAAGCCGCTGGCAGTGTGAGGTTATCTGTGCAAAAGATTTATCTGATGCACGCATTAAACTAGGACTGAAAGGCGTCGCGCCTGATATTGTGCTCGCGGATTACCATTTAGATGATGGCCAAAATGGCGTCGATGCGATGGACGGTATTCGCGCGCTTTATGGACAAGATTTACCCGGCATTTTGATTACCGCCAATACTCGCAAAGAGCTGGTGGAAGATGTGCAACGCCGCGGCTATCACTATATGGCGAAAATGATAAAACCTGCCGCGCTACGTGCCTTGATTTCTAGCTTGGTAAAATAAGCTTGGTATACGTGTTCGGTAACATGAGTTTTGTGACGTCGGCACGTTTAACGAAATGCCAAGATAATCGCGTAATTTTTTATGCGCCTTATCTTGGCTAAACGGTTTGACACAGGTTTGTGGGTGTAACTAAATACATGACTAGAGTTTGAATACGGCCAGTTTATTGTTTAAATTCAGTGATAATTCGGCCAAACTTTCACTTTCTTGAGCCAAATAAGTTGCCGATTCAGAGACTTCGAGCGCTGAGTTATTAATCCCGCACACGTTTCTGTTCATGTCTTCTGCGACCACACTTTGTTCTTCTGCGGCGGTGGCGATATGGGTTGCCATGTCACTCACATGTTTTATATGAGCAACGATAAGCGATAAATCCTTCCCCGCTTTTGCCGATTGACTCACACTGTTTTCTGCCAAAGCTCGGCTTGCATCCATTGCCTTAGCGGCGCTCACGGCCCGTTGTTGCAATAATGAAATCGTGTTTTGAATTTCTTCGGTCGATTGCCTAGTGCGACTTGCGAGTTGCCTCACTTCATCGGCGACTACAGCGAACCCTCGCCCTTGCTCGCCAGCGCGGGCGGCTTCAATTGCCGCATTCAGTGCCAGCAAGTTGGTTTGGTCTGAAATCGCGCTGATAACAGAGGTGACCTCGCTGATCTGCATGACTTCCTCTTTAAGCATATTCACTTGATCCGTCGCTTGCTCCACTTCTTTGGCAAGAGCATGAATACCATCTACGCTGGCGTGAACATCTTGGTCGCCAAGGCCAGCTTCCCAAGTGGCTTCTTTGGTATCTTTGGCTGTGCTCTCCGCATTATTCGCGACATCGGCGATAGTGGCGCTCATTTCATTCATGGCTGTGGCAAGTTGGGCGAGTTGATCCCGCTGATTATTTACCGCTTGATTGGTTTCCTCTGCAGTTGAGGCGATCCGAGCCGAGGCCTGTGCAACATTGTCAGCGCTATGACTCGCTTGAAGTAAAGTGCTACGAATGGAGTCTATGCTTTGGTTTATATTGTGGGCTAGGATGCCAAGTTCATCTTTACCATAGATTTTTAGCTGAGTCGTTAAATCACCTTTTGTGATGGCGAGCATAGCCAGATTCACATCATCCAATGGCTGAGTAATAGAGCGGCTAATGGCATAACCTAGCCAAGCCATAAGCACAATAATGACAAATGTAATGCCTCCCATGGTGAGGTATTCATTCCAAATGGTGGCTTCGATATCTTGGAGTAACATACCTGAGCCTAAGATCCAGCCCCAAGGTTTAAATCCCATGACAAGTGAGATTTTTTGCGCTGATTTGCCATTCGCCGTCGTCCAGCGGTATTCGACTAATCCTTGTTTGCCATCACGGCCGAGTTCGACCATTTCGAACCAATAATTCTCTTCGCCTCGATTACCCATTTGTTGGCCAACCAGTTCTTTTTTGATGGGATGAACGATAACGTGCCTCGATTCATCAATCACAAACAAGTAGTTATCACCATCAAAACGCATGTCGTTTAACATGTCTTTAGCGGCTTGCTGTGCTTGCTCTAGGGGTAGCGATTGCGACAATGCTTGGATACGGCTGCTGGCGAGGGATAATACGGCATTAAGTCGTGCTTCACGCTCTGCCATCAGGTTGTGCTTTAGGGCTGTGACGGAAATAGTGAGTAAAATTAAGGCACCTGCGAGGGCGATAATGAGCTGTAGTGCGAGTTTTCGATTAACGGGGATGTCAGCGAGTTTGAACATATGCTCTCCTTTTCTTTGTGTAGCGATTTAAGCCATTCCCTCTGCTCAAGTTGTTGTCAGCTTTTGGCGAAAGATATGTTGTGTAAAGTGAGTGATATAAGCATCGTTGGCTTTGATAAAATTTCCAGTTGGCGAATTAAATAAATGCACTAAATTACAGAGTATTAATGGAAATTGTGAGCAATATTGCAATTGCAACCTTAGCGCGTTTATCTATCGAGAGGATGCGAGATTCGAACAAGGGAAGGGGCTGCTGAGTCTGATATAAGCCAGGCAGTTCGAACCCCTAGCGCACAGTGCGCAGGGGTTCGTTTATTCGACATTAAAGGCTTATTGAGTTGAAAGAGCGTTAAGCTAAAAGATGGTCAAGCGCTAAAGCATTAACCGTGGCTGATAAGCTGCGGCTCAAGACTTTTTGATACCGCGCTAATACCTGCTGCGACTTGCTTCATCGCACTGGTGAGTTTGCTTAATTGTGCTGAGCTAATGATATAGGGCGGCATGATATAGATAAGGTTGGCGAAGGGACGCACCCAGACGCCTAAATCGACAAATTGCTGCTGTAACTCAGCGGTATTGACGGGTTCGTGCATCTCTAACACGCCCACTGCTCCGAGCACGCGCACATCTTTTACGCTT
Organism: Shewanella sp. SW1; assembly: GCF_025653545.1. NCBI lineage: Bacteria > Pseudomonadati > Pseudomonadota > Gammaproteobacteria > Alteromonadales > Shewanellaceae > Shewanella > Shewanella sp. SW1. The sequence goes on from NZ_JAKKSG010000003.1 coordinate 10,851, forward strand.
GGCAAATCAATCGCATCGTTAAGTTCAACGCGCATTTGCTGCTCGATAGCGGCCACTTGCGCTTGCCATTCATTACGGTTAATTATGTCTAAGCTTGCACACGCCGCCGCGCAGGCCAGCGGGTTGCCCATAAATGTCGGACCATGCATAAACACGCCCGCGGGAGATTGGCTGATTCCTTGGGCAACTTTATCGGTACATAGCGTTGCCGCTAGGCTGATATAACCGCCAGTCAGCGCTTTGCCTAAACATAAGATATCAGGGGTAATATTGGCGTGCTCATGGGCAAAAAGCTTGCCTGTTCGACCAAAGCCAGTGGCTATTTCATCTAAGATCAGCAGGACATCAAATTCATCACATAGGGCACGAAGACCCGTTAAATAATCTGCGCTGTAGAAACGCATACCGCCAGCGCCTTGCATTATCGGCTCTATAATCACTGCGGCAATATCATGGTGATTAATGCTTAATATGTCGCGCATTGCGGTTAAATCATCGGCTTGTAAAGCTTCGCCAAATGCGGTTTGTGGCGCGGGCACAAATGATTGCTTGGTTACTGCATCGCCAAACATAGTGTGCATGCCGCCTTCGGGATCGCATACGCTCATCGCGGCAAAGGTATCGCCGTGGTAACCCTTCTTAACGGTAAGAATGCGTTGTTTTAGCGGTCGTTCTTCTCCATGTACACTTCGCCCTTGCCAACTCTGACCTTGCCAATATTGCAGCGCCATTTTAATTGCCACTTCGACTGAGATAGATCCAGAGTCGCACAAAAAGACCTTTGTTAGCGGTTCGCAGGTCATAGCGATAAGTTTTTTGCACAGTTCAATGGCGGGTTCATGGGTGATACCGCCAAACATCACATGGCTCAGTTGATGCAACTGTTTTTCCATCGCGGTTAATATCTCGGGATGTGCATAGCCGTGCACACAGGCCCACCACGAGCTAGTGCCATCGACCAACTTGCGGCCATCAACTAATTCCAATTCACAACCTTTGGCGCTGTGTACACCAAAAACAGGAAGAGATCGGGTCATTGAGGTGTAAGGATGCCAAATATGGGCGCTATCAAAGTCAAAATCGAGTAAATTGCGCATAAATGCTCACTTTTTTGGTGATAAAGTAGTCATTAGTAAACTGGGTTCACTGGTTGGCGTTGACAGTTTAAGGGCTGAGGTTATCCTAGCCAAGATAAAAAACAGAATAAAAAGGGTGTTCAATGTCGCAGTTGCAAGTTCGTCATGATTGGAAGCGGGAAGAAATCGAAGCCTTATTTGCGCTGCCGATGAATGACTTATTATTTAAAGCCCACTGTATTCACCGTGAGGTATACGATCCTAATGAAGTGCAAATTAGCCGTTTATTATCGATTAAAACCGGTGCTTGCCCTGAGGATTGTAAATATTGCCCGCAGAGTGCTCGCTATGACACAGGTCTAGAGAAAGAGCGTTTGCTGGCAATGGAAACTGTGCTGACCGAGGCACGCAGTGCTAAAGCCGCGGGTGCCTCTCGTTTCTGCATGGGCGCGGCTTGGCGTAATCCAAAAGAAAAAGACATGCCGTACCTTAAACAAATGGTGCAAGAAGTTAAAGCCTTAGGTATGGAAACCTGTATGACGCTTGGTATGCTGTCTGAAGATCAAGCGAACGATTTAGCCAGTGCTGGCTTAGATTATTACAACCATAATTTAGATACTTCGCCTGAATATTACGGCGATGTGATCACGACACGTACCTATCAAAATCGTTTAGATACACTGACACATGTGCGTGCTTCTGGCATGAAAGTGTGCTCGGGCGGGATTGTCGGCATGGGTGAAAAGGCGACGGATCGTGCAGGCTTACTACAACAGCTGGCTAATTTACCGCAGCATCCTGATTCAGTGCCGATCAATATGTTAGTTAAAGTGGCGGGCACGCCGTTTGAGAAGCTTGACGACCTCGACCCACTCGAATTTGTGCGTACTATCGCCGTAGCGCGTATCTTAATGCCGCTTTCCCGCGTGCGGTTATCGGCAGGCCGCGAAAATATGAGTGATGAGTTGCAGGCCATGTGTTTCTTTGCTGGCGCTAACTCGATTTTCTATGGTTGTAAATTGCTGACCACACCAAACCCAGAAGAAAGCGATGATATGGGGCTATTTCGACGTTTAGGCTTACGTCCAGAGCAGGGTGCCGCGGCAAAACTGGAAGAAGAAAGTGCTGTTTTAGCCAAAGCCGCGGCCTATCAAGATAAGTCATCGGCACAATTCTATGACGCGGGTGCTTTGTAATATCACTGAGCGCATGTTGTCCGACAAACAGGTCGAATAGCCTGTAAACCTTGTTGGCTGCAGCCTATTTTGATTGCGGCCGATAGCTTTATTGGCTGCACTCCATTTTTCAAGCAGCATTTTTAAGACAATCATTCTTGAGGCTAAATCGATGAGTTCTCTGCTCGAGATGAAAATTGCCGCCCGTCAGCAAGCCTTACGTGAGCAAGGTTTATTACGGCAACGTAAAATGCTGAGTGTTGATCACAGCTTTGATGTTAACGCACCCACTTCGAGCCCGCGCTTTGTGTTCGAAGGGCGATCCTATGTTAATTTTAGCAGTAATGATTATTTAGGCTTATCCCGCGTTCCTGAGTTGGTTGAAGCGCTGCACCTTGGGGCGCAGACCTACGGTGTGGGTAGCTGCGCATCGCCCTTAGTGACAGGGTACAGTGATGCGCATGTCACACTTGAACGTGAACTCTGCGCCTTAACGGGGCATGAAGCGGGATTATTATTCTGCTCGGGCTTTAGTGCCAATACTGCGTTAATGAAAACCTTGTTTGATCAGCAAGATACTGTGATTGCCGATAAACTTGTGCACGCCTCAATTATTGATGGTTTACAAGATAGTGGCGCGCAGCTTAAACGTTTTTTACACAATTCGCTTGAGAGTGCTGAGCGGCTTCTAACTCGAAATCACGCATCGGCGTTAATCACAGAAAGCGTGTTTAGCATGGACGGGGATTGTGCGCCGATCACGCAGTTATCGGCGCTTTGTCGTCAACAGAATACTTGGTTGATTGTTGATGATGCCCATGGTTTTGCGGTGCTCGATGACTATCAAAATAGTGATGTAAGAGATAAAGCCGCCAAGCTTATCGATGTGCAAGTGGTGACCTTTGGTAAGGCATTAGGTTGCCAAGGCGCAGCGGTTTTGGGGAGTCAGGCGCTGATCGACTTTTTGGTCAGTAATGCCCGTGAATATATTTATTCGACCGCCTTATCGCCCGCCAATGCCGCATTAGCGTTAGCTGCGACTCGGTACTGTACTGCACATCCTGAGTTACAGCAAAAGCTGCTTGAGAATATTTCGCTATTCAAACAGTTATGCCTCGATGCTGCCGTGCCCCTTTTAGGTTCGGATACCGCAATTCAGCCGTTGATCATTGGCGATGCGCAGCAAACCCTGCAAGTCGCCGAAGCGTTAAGAGCCGCGGGCATTTGGGTTGGGGCGATTCGCCCGCCAACGGTGCCTGTAGGGTCGGCGCGGTTACGCATTACCTTAACGGCGACCCATAGCCCTGAAGATATTGCTGTTTGTGTTGAGCAATTAGCCCAAGTGCTCAGTCGTGTTGGTATCCCGCTTGTCAGTGAACGAGAATCTGCCTATGAGTACAGATAAATGTACCCTATAGATCGCGTTATTTTATTGAATGTTAAGTTTTTATGGTTGAGTGTTAGTTAAAATGCCAAGCCTGATAAAGTCTAGTGATCCAAGCTGTAGTGAGTTTGCTCATGAGTCAAACAAGTTTATTTCTTGCGATCTTAAGCTGAGTGAGCTTAATGCGGGCGTTTCTTATGGGGGCGTTCTCGCGGGGACTGTGTCCAATGTGCACGGGACTCAAATTGCTGAACGTTTTTCCGCAGCGGCCCATAGTTACCAAGATCATAATCAATTACAACGCCTGAGCGCTGCCAGTTTACTCAGTGAGTTTTTGGCAGCAGGTTATCTGTTAGACATAGGGGCTGGCCCTGGGACGGATTTTTCTGGGTACCACAGTGTCTCTCAACCAGCGGATCTCTCTACGCAAAATTCATCCACAACTGTATTTGCCGTGGATATTGCCCTTGGCATGCTACAAAAGCTAAAACAGTCTTATCCCGATTATCTCGGCGTATGTGCCGATGCGCAGTGTTTACCTTTTACCAATGGCTGCATGGATGTTATTTACTCTAATCTAGCCCTGCAATGGTGTGCTGATTTTCCTGCTGCGGTAGCCGAAATGGCGCGGGTACTTAAGCCGAACGGTGAGTGTCATTTGAGCCTCGTAGCGCAGGGGAGTTTGAATCAATTAGCTGAATTAGGGTTAAGAGTGAATGACTTTTCGACGATGCAAGCACTCAAGGCTGCATTTAAACTCGATACATGGCAATTACTTGAAGTGCAACTCGTCCCTATGACAGTGTATTTTGACACTCTTAAGGCACTACTCTATTCAATTAAAGGTGTGGGGGCTTCTGTACATGTCGCCAGTTCAACAACTCGGGTTTCAGGTTCAACAGTGAGTGCTTCAGAATTCACTCCACGGCTGCGTGGTCGTCAAGATTGGCAGGCCATGCAGGCCAAAGCTGAATCGCTACGTTTACCCCAAGGTTTGCCTTTAACCTACCAGATAGTTCAAATACGTGCTCGGCGTAGGTTTTAAAGTTCACATATTATGCCTTTAGTCATGGCATTATCAATTAGCACTAATATCTAGAAAACGTTGGATTTTTAACATTACGTATAGAGATCGTTAGCTATATGGACATTTAGCTTATGGAGAGTGGGCTTAACAAAGCACAACTCATAGCAACAGATAAGGATCTAATATGTATTTTGTAACAGGTACAGATACCGATAGCGGTAAGACTTTGGTTTCGGCGGCATTATTAACCGCTGTGAATCGTTTAGGGCTCATAGCCAATGCTGACTCTGCTGTGAGTATTCTTGCGGCTAACACTATGTTGACTTTAGGTGTTAAGCCCATCGCCTCGGGCTGCGCACAAACCTCCGAAGGCTTGCGTAATGCCGATGCACTGCAGTTGATGACTTCATCGTCGCTGAAACTTACTTATCCTGTCATTAATCCTTTTACCTTTGAACCTGCGATTGCGCCGCATATTGCTGCCGCCCAAGTGGGCGTGAGTTTAGCACCTGAAGCCATTATCGAAAGTTTGGATTTAGCGGCATTTGCTCAAGCGGATTTTTGTCTGATTGAGGGTGCGGGTGGCTGGCGTTTGCCCTTAGGCGAGGGCCGATATTTATCGGAAGTGGTACAGAGATTAGAACTGCCAGTGATACTCGTGGTAGGCATGAAGCTCGGTTGCTTAAATCACGCGCTGCTCACTCAAGAGGCAATACTGGCCGATGGGCTTAAGATTGCAGGTTGGGTCGCCAATTGTGTCGACCCGAATATGAGTATGTTTGCGGAGAATCTGACGAGCCTTAAAGAGATGATGTCAGCGCCTTTCCTCGGCAGTGTGCCTTTTCTTGATGATCCCAGTGCAGAAAATGCCGCCGATTATCTTAATACTTCACCGCTTTTTCAAAGCGTTGAGACTAATGCATAGGCAGTGCCTAACTAATGTTTAGCCGCTGAGCGGCTTAATGCTTTCATCTAAGCGTTACCGCTAATGTCTTTAGACAAAAAAATAAGCCTCACATTACGTTGAGGCTTATTTATATCAAGGCTGCTGATTAATGCTCGCAAATGAGTGACTGCACATTAAAGCTAAGCGCCGCGATTGATTTGCTGCTTCAATGCGGTTGAGGCTTTAAAGCTGGGCTGATTGTAACCGTCGATTTCTATGGCTTCGCCCGTTTGTGGATTACGCCCTGTTTTAGCGACATGGTATCTGAGTTCAAAGGTGCCAAATTGTGGCAGGAAAATTTTCTCGCCTTCGCTCAAGGCGGCGTGGATCTGTTGCAGTATCTGCTCAACCACAGGTTTAGTACTCGCTTGCGATGCATTGAGCTCGGCGGCAATACGTTGGATAAGTTGTGCTTTGTTCATAGAAACCTCTGAAGTCAGCTTAGGTTCAATCGAAGGGGAGTTATAACAAGCTCGCCTTAAGATTGAAAGCCATAGCAAGCTCAGCGCGGTTGATTGGTGTTTTATTGACAGGCTTGTGAGGCTTTTGGTTATTTTGTGTTGCTAAAGTAAGTACAAGTTTGTCGGATTGAGTGGTGGGCTGATTTTACTGGGCGAAGTGACTGACTTAATTTAAAGGCTTATTGAAAGCCTTAATTTAAAACCTTAGTTAAAAGGCTTAAGCGCAAGGCGTATTGCGCTTAGGCTATGGATTGAACACTAATCAACCGTTGGGTGATGAGAAACCCTTTTAACGCTTGCCTATGAAAAGAGTGTTTCTTCCAGAGTGCGACCTTTCAGCAGCATCTTGTATTGCCATTGATGCTGATTGAAGAGGGCGAATAGGCGCATCTCAATATCACTGTTGTGCGCTTTTTCTGTATTTGTGTCTAGCTGGATAATAAACACATTGCTTTGTTTTGAGCTAATGTTCACCACTCCCGCCAGTTTTGCCACTTCCGCTTGCAGTGCATCGCTGTCACAGTTTTGCATGGTTAATGTCAGGTAATCGCTGTCGGTCGACGCATGCATTGACACAGCTTGGCTCAGTTGGCCTTTATCTAAATACAACACTTGATCGCACAGCTTTTCGAGCTCATCGAGATTATGCGAGCTGATCATAAAAGTTGTGGTGGGCGATAAGGCTTTGACCAGTTCACGGACTTTTTTTGCATTGGCAGGGTCGAGTCCCGCCGTTGGTTCATCTAATAATACTAATTCTGGCGAGCCAATCAGCGCCTGCGCAATTGATACACGTTTACTCATACCGTGGCTAAGGCTAGGCGGTTTTTGCTCTGCGACATCCGCCAAATCGACTAAGGTTAATACGCGAATGGCTTCTTGCTTTGCTTGCTCTAGATTCATGCCCTGCAGGCGAGCGAAAAATATTAACTGGCTGACAATCGTCAAGTTGGGATCGAGCACTGCATCTTGGGGTAAAGCGGCAATCTTGCCTAAGAGTTTAGGGCTATTGGGGGCTTCACCGAGTAGGGTTATGGTTCCAGAGCTGGGTGATAAATAGCCGCATAACAGGCTAAAAAGCGTGGTTTTACCCGCGCCATTGGGACCGACAAGGGCGATGGGGGCACCCGCTTCAAGACTGAAACTCACATCATTCAGCGCCTTTTTGCTGCCGTAAAGCTTCGATAGCCCTTGGCATTGGATCAGACTCATAGCGAGCTCCTTTGCATATAAATTCTGCCGAGCAAGAGGGCCACAGCGGTTTGTAACAGTGGAATTGGGGCATAGACTAAGCTATTGAGTCCATTGGTATTGAGCATGTCCGACAGTTGAGCACCGGGTAATACCCACTGGAGTTGTGCGAGTAGGCTAGATTGATTCGCTAACACCACGATAGTGATGGAAATCACTGTCCATAAAATGGTGGCAAACACCATAGCTTGGCGTGCCGTGCGCGCATACAGGGACAATAAAGTCATCACAGCCGTGTAGGGCAAGATCACTATGATGAGGTTAAGACCCACCAAGGCGCCAGATGTTAACGCAGATAAAAACAGTTGGCTGTCGCGGCTGAGCGCGAGGGCGACAGTGGCGATAATCGTTAATAGGATCAGTAAACCTTGGATCAGAATTTGGCCGAGAAAACGGCCGAACAATAAGCTGTCACGGCTAGTGCGTATGGTTAAAAAGCGCAGCGTGCCGCGGGTTTTATCCGATGAGAACTGATCGGCGGCGATAAGAATACTGAACAGTGGAAACAAATACAGCGCAAAACACCAAAACACTGCCATTTCGGCCACGGGCCACTCAAAGAGCACATTGAGGGTATTGGCACCAAATAAGCTGTCGATGATATCTTTTACATTGGGCTGCAATAACATGGCCGATGCACTTTGAATGGGGTAAAGCAGAAGTACACCCCAAACTAAACCAAAGGCGACCAAGGCGATGATCCCGCGGGTATTAAATAAAAATTTGCGCAGTTCAAACATTGCGATAAAAAACATGTTGTTGAAACTGCTGGGTGGATTATTGGTCATGTGCTGTCTCTATTCTTTTTTGCGCTAGGTTCAGGGGCTATGGTGCTTGGCGCGACTATGTTGGTGCGGTTCAGTTTCTCACCCTTGGGTAGACAGTGGATTGGTCCATAAGTGCCATGTTGCCCACATAGCACTTATTATCCATCGGTATTTATCAGTCATTATCTATCGCTAATTAGCTCAATGAGGCGATTAATTCATCGAGCTTTTGCGTCAGTTCGGCGACTTGTTGTTCAAGCTCTGTCACTCTGTTCACTAATTCAAGCGGCTCTGCGTCTACAGACACAGCAACATGGGCTAAGGTATGACTTGTACTACGGGATTGACTAGCACTTTCGTGCGATGACGCTGCAGAGAATAATTCCACATAACGGGATTCACGGCGACCAGCTTCTCTGGGTAATTGTTTTAAGAAGGGCTTTTCACGGCTCATTAATTGACGGATGCAATCTTCCACGTCGATCACGTCTTTAAATTCGTGTAGGCGATTGCTGCGGGTCCGTAGTTCTCCCGGTGTTTGTGGGCCACGTAATAGCAACAAACAGACGATGGCGAGTGCGGCGGGGGACAGTTGAAGTTCGCTGAATTCGGTATTGCAGAACCTGTGTTTGTATTTAACGACGCGGCTGCCGAATCCCGACTGTTCGCTGATCAAACGTTTCCGATTTAGGGAATCAACGGCGATTTGCACTTGGGTTTCGCTGAGTTCGAGTACCGGCTCGCGGCTGGTTTTTTGATTGCAGGCTAAGGTCAAAGAGTTTAGCGAGAGTGGATATTGCTCAGGGGTGGTGATTTCTTTCTCAAGCAGGCATCCGATGACTCTGGCTTCGTGTAACGTGAGTTCCATATAAGCTCCAAAGAAAAAAGCATGGCTTTGTTTATAACAGAGCCATGCTTAATATCCTAGGAGTTGTCAGTCAAACTCAGCCTTAGTGATGGTAAACTGTACGATTTTAAGGCTAAGTCCTGAATAGAGTTGATTATTCAGCGGTTTCAGTTAAACGCAAACCATCATTATCTATGCTCAGTTGACCATTCTTAAACAAGCCACCAATGGCTTTTTTGAAGGCTTTTTTACTCATACCAAGCTGATCGTAAATGATTTCAGCATCGGTTTTATCGGTCAGTGCTAAGAAGCCGCCAGCCTGTTTAAGTTTGATCAGAATGATGTGGGCGTGCTTATCTAATTCTTGTTTACTGCCTTGTTGCAGTACAAGATCGATTTTGCCATCGCGACGCACTTGTTTGATGAAACCTTTGAGTCTTTGGCCGAAACGCAGTTTTTGGAACACTTCATTTTCATAAATCACGCCCCAATGGGCATGATTAATAATGGCTTTGTAGCCTAAATCTGTGGTGCCGCCGATGTATAAATCGACCTGCTCACCCACTGTGTAGTCTGGCTCTGTCTTATCGAGGAACTTATCGATTTTTGATGAGGCCATGATGCGTTCATCGGCGCGGTTGGCGTGTACATAGACCAGATATGAGCGGCCTTCTTCGATAGGCTTATGTTGCTCACCGAAGGGCAGTAATAAATCTTTATCTAAGCCCCAGTCTAAAAAAGCGCCATAAGGGCCGGTTGCGACGGCTTTTAAGTAGGCGAATTCGCCTACCTGTGCCAATGGACGGCGCGTGGTAGCAATCACGATATCTTCAGAATCTAGATACAGAAACACGTCAAGCAGATCACCGACTTGGCAGTCTTTTGGGGTGACTTTGTTTGGTAGCAGTACTTGCCCTAATTCGTGGGCGTTTAAATACACGCCAAAGCTGACTTGTTTTACAACCTCAAGTTTGCAGGTTTTACCTATCTGTACCATGGATCTCTCTGTGCATAATGGAATGTGATTCGGTTGCGATTATACACTTCGGTGCTGAAACTGCAGCATTATTGTCTTTGAGCTTTATCTTAGCGTGTGTGAGTCGTCACTCAGCGCAGGCTTAACCACGCATTGTGTCTCGGAGGAACCACCGATTTGTGGCTGGGTTTGGCGCCGTGATAATTGGTTGTTTGGTTTCACTTAATATTGGCAAATGTGCATCACTTGAGTGACACACAAAAATCAGGGATATTTGCAGGGGTAAATGTCAATAAAAGTGACAAAGGTGATATAAAAAATATTGAACAGACTCGTACGATGTTTATGGGTTAACTAACTAATATTACTCTATTTAAAACCAATGGGTGGCGGGTGGTTGTTAAGCAAGTGTTTATTATATTTTAATGCAAAAGATTAAATGAGATTCTTGCTTGCATTCTGTGACATTGCGCGGTTTAATTGCGCCGTTCAACGATTCCGCTCGTTGCAGACATTACAAATATTACGTGAGTAATAAAGGTTTTATGGTTCACCAGTCATTAACCGTGTAATTGACAACATATCGATTTACATGGGGTTAAGAGGGTTTTTATTAGCTAATGCACAAGCATCCATTTTTTGCACTTTGCCTAAAAGTGTCACAATGCCAACGCTCGATTGTCGTACCATACGATGATACTGGCCTTAAGCATCTCACGTTGATCCGCATCAATTCTGGCCGCGAAGAAGCCAATAGTCCCCTGTTAAAATAATCTTGCCTAGCGATAAGCTGGTTTGGCGTGTTCGCTAGTTCAGTGTTATCGGTTTTCGTTTTCTACTTGTGTTATCGGTTTCTGAAGGTCTTAACCTCTTTCGAACGTCTTTAAGCTACTTATTAGCTTGATGTTTTAAGGATACGACTCAGGATCTTATTTGGCTTTTTGGCGGTATTTGCGCCCTCTAGCCTGAGGATAAATGCAAGCTAGGCAAGTAAAGATAGCTTTACTGAGGTAAGGGAATAAGCTTTCCCTTCAATATGATACGATGTATTGCGCTAAGATGAGTTGTCTCTTGCGCTATTAATGAAAATCGCAGCAATGTCACTTACACTAGCGTGACGTTGCGGCATTAAGGAGAAGGTAAAATCTACCTTCGTGTATGTCAGGTAAGGTGTCCCTTTGCCTGGGTTTGTCGAACGGGCGGTTGTGCTATTAAGCCATAACCGTTTAACCCATTTTTTAATAGACGGGCTAAATAATAATGAATGATTGGTCTATTGATGATGCTCGTGCTGGGTACAATGTTACTCACTGGAGCCAAGGTTTTTATGGGATTAGCGATCAAGGTGAGGTGACTGTGTCACCGGACCCCAAAAATCCTGATTACAAGATTGGCTTAAATGAGCTAGCCAAAGACATGGTTAAGGCGGGAGTCGCTTTACCTGTACTAGTTCGTTTTCCGCAGATCCTGCACCACAGAGTGAACAGTTTGTGCCAAGCATTCGACCAAGCGATACAGAAGTACGAGTATCAGGCGGACTATTTGCTGGTTTACCCGATTAAAGTAAACCAACAGCAAACTGTGGTGGAAGAGATCCTGGCGAGTCAGGCATCAAAAGAAGTACCACAACTGGGTTTAGAAGCGGGCAGTAAGCCTGAGCTGATGGCTGTGTTAGCCATGGCGCAAAAAGCCAGTTCAGTCATTGTATGTAATGGTTATAAAGATAATGAATATATCCGTTTAGCACTGATTGGTGAAAAGTTAGGCCACAAGGTTTACATCGTTTTAGAAAAACTGTCTGAACTGAAAATGGTGTTAGCTGAATCTAAACGTCTGGGTGTGACACCGCGTTTAGGTCTACGTGCACGTTTAGCGTTCCAAGGCAAAGGCAAGTGGCAGGCGAGCGGCGGTGAGAAATCTAAGTTCGGTTTATCTGCTGCGCAAATTTTGTTGGTTGTAGAGCAACTTAAGCAACACGATATGCTGGATTCGCTGCAATTGCTGCATTTCCACTTAGGTTCGCAAATCGCTAATATCCGTGATATTCGCCAAGGTGTGAGTGAAGCGGGTCGTTTCTACTGTGAATTACGTGAATTAGGCGCAAGCGTTAACTGCTTTGACGTCGGTGGTGGTTTAGCGGTGGATTACGATGGCACTCGTAGCCAAAGTAATAACTCGATGAACTATGGCCTGACCGAATACGCTAACAACATAGTTAACGTATTGACCGACATCTGTAATGAGTACGAGCAACCAATGCCACGTATTATTTCAGAATCGGGTCGTTACTTAACGGCGCACCATGCAGTGCTTATCACCGATGTTATCGGTACTGAAGCTTATCAGCCTGAAGATATTCAACCGCCTGCGGAAGATTCACCACAGTTATTGCATAACATGTGGCATTCATGGTCTGAGATCAGCGGCCGCGCCGATCAACGTGCTTTGATTGAGATTTACCACGATAGCCAAAGTGACTTACAAGAAGCGCATTCGCTATTCGCTTTAGGTCAATTGACCTTAGCGGAGCGTGCGTGGGCTGAGCAAGCTAACCTGCGCGTGTGTCATGAAGTGCAAGGGCTATTGAGTGCGAAAAACCGTTATCACAGACCTATCATTGATGAACTCAATGAAAAGTTAGCCGATAAGTTCTTTGTTAACTTCTCATTATTCCAGTCATTACCGGATGCTTGGGGTATTGACCAAGTGTTCCCAGTATTGCCGTTATCGGGCCTAGATAAAGCCCCTGAACGCCGTGCTGTCATGCTCGATATCACCTGTGACTCTGACGGTATTGTCGATCAATACGTTGATGGTCAAGGGATTGAAACCACGCTGCCAGTGCCAGCATGGAGTGCGGATAGCCCATACCTGATTGGTTTCTTCCTTGTGGGTGCATACCAAGAAATCTTGGGTGATATGCATAACCTGTTTGGTGATACAAACTCAGCAGTGGTTCGCATCGAAGATAATGGTGTGACTAACATCGAATCTGTATTGGCGGGTGACACGGTTGCTGACGTATTGCGTTACGTTAACTTAGATGCGGTGGCCTTTATGCGCACTTATGAAGAGTTAGTGAATCTGCATATCGCCGAAGGTGAACGCGCACAAATTTTAGAAGAATTGCAACTAGGGCTGAAAGGCTATACCTATTTAGAAGATTTTTCTTAATTTCTAGCGTGTTAAAATAAATCAGCCTTGGGTAACCTCGGCTGATTTTTGTTTTTATAAGGACAGATTTTTCACTTTTATTGCCGTTTTAGTCGTGTAAAATCGCGTTGTTCTAGGATCAAGTAAAGGATGAGTGACGATCATGAGGTCAAAGGGTTGATGTTTTTTGAAGGTTCAGAAAAAAAACTCGAGATTATCGTGACGGCGTCTACGCCGAATTTACGAGAACTCGATGTGAGTTTTTGGTCTGCCTTAGTCAACTGTGCCCACGCTGAGATACTGTCGCAGTTAAGTAATGCGGACTGTGATGCTTATCTGTTGAGTGAATCCAGCTTGTTTGTATGGCACGACAGATTTGTCATGCTCACCTGTGGTAACAGTACCTTAGTGGACGCCGCTTGTTATTTTATCGACGCGCTTGGCGTGCCTGCCATGGCCTTGGTGAGTTATCAGCGTAAAAACGAATACCAAGCCCATCTGCAAACCACGAGTTTTGCCGAGGATATTGGCAAACTGCGCCAACGTATCGCCGGTAAAGCCTTTCGAGTGGGCCATCTTGACAGCCATCATCACTATTTTTTTTGCTCTGACAGTGATTATCGAGCACCAAAGGATGATCAAACCAGTGAGCTGTTGATGTACCACATTCGTGGCGAATTTGCCGACTATCTTAATGGCGGCTCGCAGAGTAAAGATGATATTTGCGCTGCACTCGAACTTAACGATTTACTCCCTGAATTTGAGATTGACGCCCATTTATTTGATCCGTCAGGCTTTTCGATGAACGGTCTCTGGGGCAAATATTATGTTACCTTGCATATTACGCCTCAAAGCGAGAATGCGTGCGCTAGCTCCTATGTGAGCTTTGAAACGAATCTGGATTTAGCGCAGTATCCGCAAGATCTATTGGGGCGTCTATTAACCTTGTTTGCTCCTGTCAGTTGGGACACAATCCGCTTTAATACCGACGACTCAACGCAGGGATTTCCTGCCCATTTATGCTTAGGGCGGTGTTCATTAACGACCGAGCAAGGTTATGACATTGGTTTTAGCCACTATCAGCAGCTTCAGGCTGAAGTGCTGATCCCTGAACTCATGTGAATTTTTGACGTTTGCTTAAGGAAACCCCATGACAGATCTCAGTGACATCCGCCGCGAGTATGCCAAAGGCGGCTTAAGACGTGCTGACTTACCGCAAAACCCGATGGACTTGTTTGAATTGTGGATGACGCAGGCGAGGGATGCGGAGCTTAGCGATCCCACCGCCATGTGTGTGGCGACTGTAGATGAGCACGGCCAACCTTTTCAACGAATAGTATTACTTAAGCGGTTCGATGATACAGGTTTCGTATTCTTTACTAACCTTGGCAGCCGTAAAGCACAGCAAATTGCTGCTAATAATAAAGTCAGTTTGCATTTCCCTTGGCATCCTCTAGAGCGGCAAGTGTCGGTGCTCGGTGAAGCGCAGGCGCTGTCCACCGCTGAAGTACTTAAATATTTTATGACCCGTCCTAAGGACAGCCAAATTGCGGCTTGGGTATCACAGCAATCGAGTAAACTCAGTGCCAGACAAGTACTTGAAGGCAAATTCTTTGAAATGAAAGCTAAGTTCGCCAAGGGCGATGTGCCTTTACCCAGTTTTTGGGGCGGTTACTTAGTGAGACCTTCGAGTATCGAATTTTGGCAGGGTGGAGAACACAGGCTGCATGATCGTTTTATTTATTCTCGCCATGATGCAGAGTGGGAAATCGATCGTTTAGCACCTTAGTACGGTGCATAGTTCGATAGCTCGGCATAAAACTGAGCTCGTGAACCTAACAACAGAGTTAAAAGACATTGAGTGATTATAAAATTTGGGTTGATGCGGATGCATGCCCTAATCCTATCAAAGAAATCCTGTTCCGGGCGGCGGAGCGCAAAGCCCTGCCGCTGGTGCTGGTGGCTAATCAAATGATCCGCGTACCGCCATCTCCCTATATCAGCCAAATTCGAGTCGGTGCGGGATTTGATGTGGCAGATCAATATATTGTCGATCATGTTGAACCGACGCATTTAGTGATCACCGCGGATATTCCCTTAGCGGCTTTAATCATTGAAAAGGGCGCCTTGGCGCTCAATCCCCGTGGCGAGCTCTATACCGTCGATAACATAAAACAAAAGCTGACGATGCGCGATTTTATGGAGGATTTGCGCGGTTCTGGCGTGCACACTGGCGGGCCTGATTCGTTTTCTCAAGCAGATAAACAGGCTTTTGCCAATAGCTTAGATAAATGGTTAGTGCGCGTATGAATCATAGTTTACTGGTCGCTAATGGATAAACAGAGTATCTTTAGCTTAAGTTAGGTGATGTTGATCACGTTTAACTGGGCAGGATTTTAGCCTGTTGCGGATGTCGAATTTCTTTACGGCATGGCTTTTAAACTCACTCTTTAAGGACGGATATGATGAAAAAATGGATGGGAATTGTCGCCTTATCTGCTATGGCCAGTTTTAGCTGTGCCGCGCAATGGCAAGTGATGGAACAAGATTCGCGAGTCAGTTTTATTTCGGTAAAGAAAGGTGATATAGGTGAAGTCCATCACTTTAAACAACTCAAAGGTACGCTAAAAGATAACGGTCAATTTGAATTAACAATTCCACTAATCGGTGTGGCAACGGGTATTGATGTCCGCGATGAGCGGATGCAAAATTTGTTATTTGAAGTGTCTTTGTATCCAGAGCTGAAACTGTCATCACAAGTAGACCCTAAGATACTAAAAAATCTTGGCGTCGGTGAGAGTAAAGTTTTTGATATTGATGGAAAAATTGCGTTACACGGCAAATCGCAAACTAAGGCTTTTTCGGTGATTATCACTAAAGTTTCTGATAACAAACTTTTAGTGAACAGTTTTCAACCGGTAATTGTTAATGCCAATGAGTTTGATCTTGTGGCTGGGATTGATAAATTACGTGAAATTGCGGGTTTATCGAGTATTAGTCAAGCTGTTCCTGTGTCATTTGTACTAACCTTAACTCAGTAACTTCAATAAGATTGGTATAGATCAATACGTCTGTTATCGAAGATAGGCTAGAGTTAAATAAGTGGCGTATGCGAGATCTTGATAAGAAGCCGAGCCTTTGGCTTCTTTGATATTTTCTGATGTGCTATTAATAGCATCACAATAGATATTAAGTTAATGAGTTTAAAGGGTAAAAAATGGTCACAGATAAAGATGGTTACATGCATTTGGTCCAGTATTTAACTGAACATCTTGGCTTATTTGAAACACCAAATTCTGAGGTGATTTCAGACGATACTGTGATGGAATTGTTTGAAGAGCAATTGTCGGCGCAGATCATTATGGTGTGTGGTCAAAATCCGTCATTGTCTTTCACGCAGCGCAACATGATTATCCGCGAAGTGGATGCGATAGTATATGATTTAGAAGAGATTTTAGCTTCGGTTGCCAATCATAAAGCCACGCCCGCGCAGACGTTATTTATTACCGAATTTTCCGGTTTAATTAAGAATTTGTTCGATCAAGAAATCGCTAAACAGCAAGTCAGCGCCTAGTCAGAAGGGCGCTCTAGCTTTGAGTGGCAAGCGTGCTGGCATTAAAATTAAGGTGTAATTTCAGCTCGTTGTAACAGTTAGTGTTAACGGCCTATTTTAACCGTCATGTTTTTGCCGCTTGATTGCCACGCTTGAGTGCCATGTGTTTCCTCACCTTGAATCTAGTCTTAAGTCGCTGCGCGAGTTAGCGTTAAGCTTAAAACATTTGGTGTGAGGCTATATCTGCTATCCGTTTCCCTTCGAGTTATTCTACTTTTCATCACTTTTCAGTCTTGTATTGCCACTTCGCTTTGTGACTTTTTCTGCTGACTGACACTTAGCTCGAGTGATTTTAAAACTTGAGTGGTGAGGACTAAATCGGCTTAGCGTAAAATAAACCACTCTCTTTTCCAGCATTTATGCCATTGTCTGTGTATCTTTAGTGTGTGAGCTTTAACTATTTTCCCCTTCGTGTATTGATAAGGAGTGTTCAATGCTAACGATCTCTTCGGGCCATGCCCATGACATATTAGCAGTCGTCGCATCTGGTCGTGTAAACCATGAGGATGTTGAAGGTTATCTGGTTCCCGCCATTGAAGCTAAGCTGCAAGATCACGCCAGTATTCGCCTCTGGTACGAGTTTGCCCCTGAATTTGAAGGCATATCCGTCGCTGCCCTGTGGGACGATGCAGTACTCGGCTTATTTCATTTAAGTGATTTCTCAAGAGTGGTGATGATTGCTAACGAAGCTCAAACAAGCGCTATGGTCAATGCGCTTGCCTGTATGCTGCCGTGCCCTGTAAAGGTATTTACTGCCGATGAGCAAACCCAAGCTAAGGCATGGCTTGATCAGTAAGCCGTATTCTTTATTGCGACGCTAAGCTGGTACTAAGCGGCCAATGACACTGTATGTGTGTGCCTTGGTTTAACTGGCTGCTGATGGTTAAGCTGCCATTGAGATCGTTTTTGAGCCACAGATTGATGCAGGTTAAGGTTCCGAGGCAGAGTTCTTGCTCCAGTTCCTGTCGCAATTGTGCGAGCTGCGCCTCCGTCATACCAATTCCATTATCGATAATACTGATCTGCAGCACGTCGTTCGATTTGTCGATGGCGATGGTGATTTCACGCTGTTCGTTGTGAGTCTTAAAAGCATGATTCAAAGTGTTAGTAATTAAGCGATAGAAGAGTTGCAGATATTGCCAAGCAGGGCCATCGATGATGATGTTTTCCTCGCAATCGAGCACTATCTCTACGTTTGCTTTCGCTAATTGCACTTTTAGCAAACCTAAGAGATGGCGCATAAATTGCGCGAGATGTAATGGACGAATATCGTTTTGATGATTGGTCAGCAGCTGGGCAATATGCCGCAATTTCTCTGCCTGAGTCACCATGATTTCGGTGATCTGAGTTCTGTAATTTGCCTCGTCCGTTTGCTGCAGTTGGCAAACTTTGGCGAGTAGCTGATCTTGCTCATGCATGATCTGCGTCATCATTTCAGCTAAGAAGTTTTGCATTAGCTGTTGGCTTTGTTCACGGCTGAGATTGAGTTGATGATGCTTCTCAAGCATTTTAGTTAATGCTTCTTGCTCTTGGTAAAGCTCATTATTATGTTGATTGATAAGGCGAATTTGCTCTTGTAGATGATTGAGCGTCTCGACTTGCCCTAAAAGTAATTTCTCCTGTTCTTGCTCTTTAATCTTTTTCAACGTGATATCAAAGGCGATAGCGCCGACCGCAATCACAGTATCGTCATCATCTTTTATCTTAAATTTGGTCACGATATAAATAAGATTCCCCAGTGGCGAGGGGATGGCCTCTTCAAAATTAATGGCTTCGTTATTGTGCAGTACGCGCCGATCGTTCTGTTGATACTCATGGGCAAATTGGCTGGGGAATACCTCAAAATCCGAGGCGCCAATAATGCGTCTGCGTTCTATGCCTAAAATTTCACAATACTTGTCATTCACCAGAATATATTTACCGTGCAGATCTTTGACATAGATAAGGTTTTGGGAAAATTTCAGCAAAGCCCTTAGTTGTTCTTTATGGCGCTTTAATTCGAGTTGGAATAGGTTCTGACTCTGCAATTGTTGCTCTAGTGCAAGATTACTGGCATCTAAACTCGCCATCGCCACTTCAAGTTGTTGAGTGCGCGACAGGAATGTCTTGGCTAATAAGCCAATTTCGTCGTGACTGTCTTTGGCTTTGAGTTCGATAGAGGCGGAATCATTACGTTTTAAGGCTTGGACGATTTCAATAATGGGGGTGATAAATAGTCGGTGCTGGAGTAAGAATAATAGAATTAAGCCTAATAGTTGAATACAGACTAAATAAACGCCGACCTTTTCGATTAAATGTTTAGCGGTATCCTGCAGCGGTGAAATTGGGGTGACGACAAGTACCTTCCAATAGGTATTTGGCATGAGAAATACCGAAACGAGAGATGCCGTTTTAAGGATTGGATCATGGGTCAAAGTTACCGACGTCAGTAATTTCGGGGCAGTAAAATGATTTAAGGCATTGTTATTTACGATGGCCGCTAACATGTCACGCTCATTTTGATGACTTAGTCTCGTTAGATGCTGCATCTGTTCTTGGGTAAAAACGCGCTCGGCAATCGCCGCTTCTATAAAGGCTTTATCTGCACTCTGTAATTCGACTTCGACGGGGCTGAAATCTGGCTGTTGGCTGGCGAGATGATTGAAGGTGACGAAAGAATGATTGGTATTGGTTTGATGCTTAAGATCGTTATTGGCATCTGGATAGGCGAGTACTTGGTTTTGATGATCTAAGGCTATGACATAGCCTCTGACATTAATCATAGCATTGCGTAACAGCACATTGAGCTTTTCTAAACTGATATCCACAGTGGCTGCACCAATAAACTGATGGTCCATCCACATAGCGCCTGAGGCTGTGATCATTGACTCATGGGTTGTCGGATCGAAATAAGATTTTGACCAGAAAATTTTACCAGCAGGAAAATAGCGCGTCGGGCGATACCATTCTTCGGTGTGGTAGCTTGGGAACGTGTCTTTGTTATAGGAATCAATGGCGACTAATTCATCGTTTACATTGTGTGCCCAAAACAGGCTATCTCGAAATTTTTGCTGATTAAACGCGCCGGGTTCCGGCCAGACGCCGCCGCCAGAGATGATGCGTTGTTGACTATCGAGTTTCAGCAACGTGGGAATGGTTTTCACCAGTTGCTCATGATCATAGCGGTAAAGTTTGGCAATACTGGAAATAGAGTCGACTACGGTTTCAACCTGTGAAGTCATTTCTTGCAGTTTGGCGATAATCAACTGGCCATAGTTTTGGTTTAACACGGCTTGCTGATCAAGAACTTGTTGGCGTTGAATGCTTAGCATCACCCAAGCTGTACTACAAATCAAAATAGCGGCAATGACGAGCTGAATAAGGCTAAATTTGAATGGCAAACTGTTTTGCCATTGGGTTAATGGCGTGTGTGGCTTAGATGTCGAACTTTTTCCCATAATCCCCAGTTTCCAAATCACCACTTTTCATTGAGCCAGTGTAGCGCTTTCTCACTGTTTTGCTATTGGCATATGTTTAAGTTGCGAGGATTGAATAGGATAAGTGGAATATAATCGTCAATAAAAAGGCAGGTTTTATGCCTGCCTTATCTCAAACTCGTTATTTATAAAGAGATGGTTTATTTGAACCACTTAGGACAGGCACAATAAAGAGTAACCAAGCGACTAAGAAGCCACTGAAGGCCACGACCATCCATTCGGGCATCGTTACACCCATAAAGACCCAAGGTACATCAGTACACATGCCAGTAGGCATCATAACGGCAGGGAACCATTCGTGTAATGGCATCCAAGCTGGAAATTCAGGTAAGAATGAGCAGGTTGAAAAAGGGGATGGGTTGGCTTGCATATCTACGAGCGATAAGGCTAGTTTTAATCCCCAAGTTGCACTGATGGCCCAGAGCACGGCAGCTAAGATCCTGACGATTCGATATTTGGGTGCTGTCATGCCAATGAGACCTGCTGCCAATAAACCAAAAATAGCGAGTCTTTGGTAAATACACATGACACAGGGTTCCAGTTTCATAACATATTGAAAATACAGGGCGGCTGCTTCTAACCCAAGGGCTGTGCCTGCGAGAATAAACCAAGATGAACGGGAATGGGCAAAGCGAGTCATTACAGTCAAAGTGAGCTCCATATCAACAAAAAACGCCCTCAGACATGGGGCGTTTTTTGGACTCTACTTATTAAATAAAGTTCAGTCAATAAAGAAGATTAATGTCCAGTCATCGGCTCTAAAACTTCACTAGCGCTGTGATGGATGATTATCTGGGAATCATAGAAATATTGGGTGGCTTGTTCTAAGAAACCCGTTTGAATCGCCATGACACCTACAATAGACAGCACGATAGTGTAAGGTAATGCCATCCATACCATTCTGCCATAGGATAAGCGGATAAGTGGCGCTAGGGCTGAGGTTAGTAGGAACAAGAACGCCGCTTGACCATTGGGCGTGGCAACCGAAGGTAAGTTAGTTCCAGTATTAATCGCAACGGCCAGCAAGTCGAATTGATCACGGCTGATTTGACCGTTAATTAATGCCGCTTTCACTTCGTTAATGTACACTGTGCCGACGAACACGTTATCACTCACCATAGACAGCAATCCGTTGGCGATATAGAAAATCACCAACTGAGTATTGCCTTGATAACTCAGTGCCCATTGGATCACTGGTGCGAATAAGTGCTGGTCGATAATCACGCCAACAACCGCAAAGAAGACAGCTAATAACGCGGTAAAAGGCAGTGCTTCTTCGAAAGCTTTACCGAGGGCATGCTCATCGGTAACGCCGTTAAAGGCTGTGGTTAAAATAATCACAGAAAGACCAATTAAGCCCACTGAGGCCAAGTGCAATGCAAGTCCTGCGATCAACCAGACACCCACTAAGGCTTGGACGATTAACTTCATGTTGTCTTTATTGGTACGGCGCGCATCTTCATGGGCGGCATATTCACATAAGATCCGATGAACGGCCGTTGGCAACTTAGCGCCATAACCAAAAATGCCAAATTTT
Organism: Shewanella sp. SW1; assembly: GCF_025653545.1. Lineage (NCBI taxonomy): Bacteria > Pseudomonadati > Pseudomonadota > Gammaproteobacteria > Alteromonadales > Shewanellaceae > Shewanella > Shewanella sp. SW1. The sequence continues at coordinate 32,540 of NZ_JAKKSG010000003.1, forward strand.
TCAACTAAGTAACAAGTTAAGATACCCGAGATTAATACAGGAACAGTAACGGGTGACATACGCACAGCGAATTCACCAAATTGCCAATTTGCTTGCGCGGCGATAATAAGGTTTTGTGGTTCACCCACCATAGTACACACGCCGCCCAGCGCAGTACCCACACCAGCATGCATTAACAGATTACGTAGGAAACCACGGAATGCACTGAGTTCTTCTTCGTTTAACTGATCTTCACCATCATCATTTTTACCTTCAGAGGTATGATCGTGATCGGCGCCGAAATCTTTTCCAGAAGCGACCTTGTGGTAAATAGAATAGAAACCCACAGCGACCGCGATAATGACGGCAATAACCGTTAACGCATCTAAGAAGGCTGATAAAAAGGCTGAAGCCAAACAAAACATTAATGACACTAAAATTTTAGAGCGCACTTTAGTAATGATTTTCGTGAAGCCAAATAGCAGCAATTGCTTCATGAAATATATACCAGCGACCATAAATACCAAGAGTAATAATACTTCGAGGTTGGCTTCTATTTCATGTAAGACTTGGCTTGCCGATGTCATTCCGATCGCGACGGCTTCAATTGCCAATAATCCGCCAGGCTGTAATGGATAGCATTTTAATGCCATTGCTAAGGTAAAAATAAATTCTAGAACCAATACCCAACCAGCCACAAAGGGGTCGACATAGAAAAAGAGTATTGGATTGATAATTAAAAATGACAGTATTGCGGTTTTGTACCACTTAGGAGAATTTCCTAAGAAGTTCCCAATAAACGCCTGACTCATTGTCGCCGGCATGGCAGCCTCTCTTCTAATTATGTTAAAAATTGCACGTGATTATTATCAATACCTGCGTTAGTTAAATGAGTCTAGCCTAAAGAGAAAGCTAATGTAATGAGTTACTGATACCGACATTTCAAAAAGCGGAGCTAAGCGGCAAAATTGGCCCATCCTGTATTGACCTTGGTCGTTTTTTTGAACGATTCTGTGACATTTACACGGCGATAACACAGTGATTTTAAGTGAATGGTTTCCATTTTTTACCGCTCTGGTATGATCAGTGACCATTACGACGCACAACAACTGGATAAGTGGGCTGATGATTATCAATGCCAAAGGACCTGCAAGTTTTGCAGAGAAGTATATTGTGAGATCAATTTGGGAAAACAAATTTCCTCCAGGGTCCATTTTACCGGCTGAACGTGAGCTTTCAGAATTGATTGGTGTGACTCGCACCACTTTGCGTGAGGTGCTACAGCGCTTGGCGCGTGACGGTTGGTTGAAAATTCAGCATGGCAAACCAACACGGGTTAACAACTTTTGGGAAACCTCAGGCTTAAACATTCTTGAGACTATTGCTGATTTGAATCCCGAGGGTTTTCCGGTATTGGTTGACCAACTCTTGTCAGCTAGAACGAACGTCAGTGCTATCTATTTTCGCGGTGCTTTGCGTTATAACCCGGATACCGCTGTGGAGGTACTTGCAAAGATACACCAGCTTGAAGATACGGCTGAATCCTATGCTGAATTTGACTACTTACTGCATCACACCTTAGCGTTTTCGTCAGGAAATCCACTTTACGTTTTGATATTAAACGGATTTAAAGGTTTGTATAGTCGAGTTGGTCGTTATTACTTTACCAGCTCAGATGCGCGTTTATTAGCATTGAACTTTTACAAAGAATTAGAACTGTTGGCTCAGGCTAAAAATTACCTCGATGTCTCTGCGCTAATGCGTACCTATGGCATGAATAGCGGTAAGATGTGGTTACAATTACGCGAAGATATGCCGGCTTCTATTGCTCAAGATCATTAAACTCTGTGAGTGATATCACGTTAAGATAGTGCTAAATAAACAAAAAGGCCGTTTCAATTGGAAACGGCCTTTTTATTGTGCTTATTATTCTGGTTTATTGGCTTCAGGGCAGGATGCTAAGACGCTAATACCCGCATCTGCATTTTTTTGCTCTAAGGTGACAGTGAAACCCCATAATCGATGTAAATGCTTTAATACTTCTTTATGGCTATTGGCTAAGGGAATATCGTTATTTGGCACATAATGTAAGGTTAAGGATCGATCACCGTTGATTTCCACATTATGTACTTGGATATTTGGCTCAATATTAGACAGGTTATATTGTTGTGATAGTAACTGGCGAATATCTTGATAGCCCCGTTCATCGTGGATCGCGGATACCGAAAGATAATTGCGTTTCTCATCATCATGGATACCAAACAATTTAAATTGGCGGATAACTTTAGGTGAGAGATATTGGCTTATAAAACTTTCATCTTTAAAGTTTTGCATCGCAAAATGCAATGTTTCTATCCAATTACTGCCAGCAATGTCGGGAAACCAAGCTTTATCTTCATCGGTTGGATTTTCACAAATACGCCGAATATCGGTGAACATGGCAAAACCTAAGGCGTATGGGTTGATGCCGCTGTAATAACGACTGTTGTAATCAGGTTGGGCCACAACGCCTGTATGGCTTTGCAAAAACTCGATCATGAAGCGGTCAGTAACCACGCCATCGTCGTATAAGTGATTCAAGATAGTGTAATGCCAGAAGGTTGCCCAGCCTTCATTCATCACTTGAGTTTGTTTTTGCGGATAAAAATATTGCGCCATTTTACGCACAATACGGATTATTTCTCTTTGCCATGGTTCAAGTAAAGGAGCGTTTTTCTCGATGAAATATAAAATATTTTCCTGCGGTTCGGCGGGGAAACGACGTTTTTTAGATTGAGACTGCTCATGTTGATGGGTCGGAATCGTGCGCCATAAATCATTTACTTGGCTTTGAAGGTAAGCCTCGCGATCCTTTTGTCTTGCTTGTTCTTCCCTGAATGAGATTTCAGAGGGACGTTTATAACGATCGACACCATAGTTCATTAGCGCATGACAGGAGTCTATGACGCTTTCGACTTGTTCTACACCGTATTTTTGCTCGCAGTCACTTATGTAGTTTTTAGCAAAGACAAGGTAGTCAATAATCGAGCTCGCATCTGTCCATGTCTTAAATAAGTAATTGTTTTTAAAAAAGCTGTTATGTCCGAAACAGGCGTGAGCTATCACCAGCGCCTGCATTGTGATGGTGTTTTCTTCCATTAAGTAAGCGATGCAGGGGTTAGAGTTAATCACAATTTCATAGGCGAGCCCCATTTGGCCACGTTTGTAACCTTGCTCGGTTTCGATAAAACGTTTGCCAAAGGACCAATGGGTGTAACCAATGGGCATACCAATGCCCGCATAAGCATCCATCATCTGCTCAGCGGTGATGACTTCAATTTGATTTGGGTAAGTGCTGAGCTTATACAGTGCTGCTACCCGTTCAATTTCCTTGAGGTAGTCCTGCAGTAGCTCGAAGCTCCAGTCGGGACCATCGCTCAGTGGTGTCCAAGGTGTTGATTTAGTTATCCCCATAGTGCCCCCTTAAACCGCTTGTTTCTTGAATAGCTCCCTAAAGACAGGGTAAATATCTTCGGCTTGACGTATGTGCTGCACGGCGATGTTGTCGTAATGCTGTTGCAGGGATTCATATTCGCGCCACAGGGTTTGATGGGCGCGATTGGTGATTTCGATGTAGCTGTAGTAGCGCACCAGTGGCAAGATTTTTTGTTCTAACAATTGCCTACAGGTTGGTGAATCGTCGGCCCAGTTATCACCGTCGGATGCTTGGGCTGCATAGATATTCCACTCATCGGCGGGGTAGCGGGCTTGTTGAATTTCATGCATTAATTTCAATGCACTGGACACTATGGTGCCGCCCGTTTCTTGGGAGTAAAAGAACTCGTGTTCATCGACTTCTTTGGCTTGGGTATGGTGGCGAATGTAAACCACTTCTAAATTTTTATAGGTACGAGTGAGGAACAGATACAGCAAGATATAGAAGCGTTTTGCCATATCTTTGGTTGCCTGATCCATAGAACCTGACACATCCATTAAACAGAACATCACAGCTTGGCTAGAGGGGATTTCTCGTTTCGCATAATTATTAAAGCGCAGATCGAAGGTATCGATAAACGGCACTCTAGCAATCTTTTGTTTTAACTCCTCAATTTGAGCTTTTAAATCCAAAATCAACTCTGCCTTAGTACCTGGAATATTTTCCAGTTCAGCAAGTTCTTGTTCTAACTCTTTTAATAGTTTCTTTTTACTGGCCGACATTGCAATGCGACGTGCAAGGGATGAACGTAATGAACGGACAATATTAATGTTAGCGGGGACGCCATCATTGGTGAACCCAGCACGGTAAATTTGGTATTCCACCAGTTTATTGAGGCGATTTTTTTGTAGATTGGGGAGTTCTAAGTCCTCAAACAATAACTCTAGATACTCATCTTTAGAGATTTCGAACACAAAGTCATCGTCGCCTTCACCCGAGTTTGAGGCCTCGCCTTTGCCCGAACCGCCGCCTGAACCACCAGGTGGTCGGTCAATTTTATCGCCACGGGTAAATTGGTCATTACCGGGATGCACTCTATCCCTGACACCGCCTTTGCCTTGGTGAAACATTGGTTCACTGATATCCCGTGTTGGGATACTGATTTTTTCGCCTTTATCTACATCCGTTACGCTGCGACGAGTCACTGCATCGCTGACGGCCTTTTTAATTTGTTGCTTATATCTATTGATAAAGCGTTGGCGGTTGACTGTGCTTTTTCCTTTCGCATTCAACCGTCTATCGATAAAGTTCGCCATACGCACCTCCCAAAACCCAGCGAAGGCTTTGGCAACACCAAAGCCCTGTACTTAGTTAGCGCAAGTTTAAGAAGATTTACGAACTCGTAAATACCACTCAGACAAGAGTCGGACTTGTTTTTTGGTATAGCCTTTCTCCATCATGCGATTGACGAAATCATCGTGTTTGCGTTGATCGTCGTTCGACGTTTTGGCGTTAAAGGAAATAACAGGCAGTAAATCTTCTGTGTTGGAGAACATTTTCTTCTCGATCACAGTGCGAAGTTTCTCGTAGCTGGTCCAGAGTGGATTGTTACCCTCATGGTTCGCGCGGGCGCGCAGCACAAAGTTAACGATTTCATTACGGAAATCTTTAGGATTGCTGATCCCCGCGGGCTTCTCAATCTTCTCAAGTTCAGCATTGAGGGCGGCGCGGTCGAATAGCTGACCTGTTTCTGGGTCGCGGTATTCTTGATCTTGGATCCAAAAATCGGCGTAGGTAACATAGCGGTCGAAGATATTTTGGCCGTATTCAGAGTAAGACTCTAAGTAAGCGGTTTGAATCTCTTTACCGATAAACTCCACATATTTAGGGATCAAATAACCTTTTAGGAATTCAAGATAACGTTCGGCGGTATCGCCGGGGAACTGTTCTTGTTCAATTTGTCGTTCGAGGACATAGAATAAATGTACTGGGTTGGCGGCGATCTCTGAATGGTCGAAGTTAAATACCCGCGACAAAATCTTAAAGGCGAAACGGGTGGATAGTCCATTCATGCCTTCATCGACACCTGCGTAATCACGGTATTCTTGGTAAGACTTAGCCTTAGGATCGGTATCTTTCAGGCTTTCACCGTCATATACCCGCATCTTAGAGTAGATGGAGGAGTTTTCAGGCGGCTTGATGCGTGACAACACACTAAATTGCGCTAAGGTTTCTAAGGTGCCGGGAGCGCAGGGCGCTTTTGATAACTCAGAGTTGATTAGCAGTTTTTGATAGATTTGCAGCTCTTCTGAGACCCGTAAACAGTAGGGCACTTTGACGATGTAAACACGGTCGAGGAAGGCTTCGTTGTTTTTGTTGTTTTTGAAGGTTGACCACTCGGACTCGTTTGAGTGAGCCAGAATAATCCCGCTATAGGGCAAGGCCGATAAGCCTTCTGTGCCGTTATAGTTACCTTCCTGAGTTGCAGTTAGTAGTGGATGCAGCACTTTAATGGGTGCCTTAAACATCTCGACGAATTCCATCACCCCTTGGTTTGCACGGCACAATGCGCCTGAATAGGCGTAAGCATCGGGATCATCTTGGGAGAAATGTTCGAGCTGCCGAATATCGACTTTACCGACAAGGGACGAAATATCTTGGTTGTTTTCATCACCGGGTTCAGTTTTCGCTATTGCCACTTGGTCCAGAATGGATGGAAAGACTTTCACCACGCGAAATTTGGAGATATCGCCACCAAACTCATGCAGACGTTTTACCGCCCAAGGCGACATGATGGTTTTCAGATAACGGTTGGGAATGTTGAATTCATCTTTTAACAGCTGTCCATCTTCTTCCACATCAAACAGGCAGAAGGGGTGATCGTTGACTGGGCTGCGGACTCCATTCGCGCTCAGAATGTAAATGGGCACTTTTTGCATTAGTGCTTTGAGTTTTTCGGCTAGCGATGACTTACCGCCGCCCACTGGGCCCAGTAGGTATAGAATTTGTTTGGATTCTTCTAATCCTTGAGCCGAGTGCTTTAGGTAAGCCACAATTTGCTCTATGGCGTCTTCCATGCCGAAGAAATCTTTAAATGCGGGATAGCGTGAAATAAGTCGATTCGAAAAAATACGGCTAAGTGTTGGATTTTTTGCGGTATCAATGACTTCTGCTTCACCAATTGCAAGCAGTAGTCGCTCTGATGCTGACATGTAAGCGCTGCGATCTCCCTTGCAGATGTCCAGAAACTCCTGCAAAGAATATTCTTCATCGAGTTTTTGTTCGTAGCGCTTTTGGTAATGCTCGAAAATGCCCATATAAACCCCCTGAAACGCCAGTGATGTCATGGAACGGATAACTGGCTAGCCAGCCTTCTACTCTAATCTTAGACACAAACTCACTATCTGTGTCAAAAAAATATCAAATAAAAACAATAACAAATAGTTGCAAACGCAATTATTGCACTTGTAGTTAGCGGAGGATAAATCGGTAGGATAAGGGATGGGCGGCAAACGAGGGGCATAAAAAAAGAGCCACTAGGGCTCTTTTTACTGGGATTAACCCACTGCTCATTCGGCAGTAAACAACGTTAGGTTAAATGAATTAACCTGCGAAGTTTTGGTTAACGAAGTCCCAGTTAACTAATTGCCAGAAGTGGGCAAGATAGTCAGGACGCACGTTACGGTAATCGATGTAGTAAGCGTGTTCCCACACGTCAACTGTCATGATTGGTGTTACTGTGCTGTCAGTCAGTGGCGTCGCTGCATTGCTAGTGTTAACGATAGCAAGAGTGCCATCGGCTTTTTTCACTAACCATGTCCAAGCGCTACCGAAGTTGTTTACTGCTGAATCAGTAAATTGCGCTTTGAATGCGTCGAATGAACCGAAAGCGGCATTGATTGCATCAGCAACTGGGCCTGTTGGTTCGCCGCCAGCATTAGGGGCTAAGCAGTTCCAGTAGAAAGTGTGGTTCCACACTTGAGCTGCGTTGTTAAACACGCCACCCGTAGAAGTTTTGATGATATCTTCTAAAGATTTGCCAGCGAAATCAGTTCCTTCGATTAAGCCGTTTAGCTTCACAACATAAGTGTTGTGGTGCTTGCCGTAGTGGTATTCTATAGTTTCTTGAGAAATGTGTGGTTCTAGTGCGTTCTTTGCATATGGTAATGCGGGTAATTCGAAAGCCATTAGTATCTCTCCATGGTCTTAGGTTATCGTTTCTTAAACGTGCTCACTTGGGACTATTGTACCGATAAAATTTGTGATGTGAATCATTGTTTAGCTAATTGACTAGATAGACGCCATCGAAAAATCAAATGTCGACATAACCTTACAAACTGTGGGATTTTGTTCTGCGTCTAGCTGACGTACAATAGTCGCATTGAGTCAACGTCATCCTACTTAGGAATCAAAATGGAAACAGTAGAGAAAATTAAGCAGCAGATCACGGAAAACCCTATCATTGTTTATATGAAAGGCTCTCCTAAGTTACCAAGCTGTGGCTTCTCGTCACAGGTAGCTCAGATCATGATTAACTGCGGCGAGCAGTTTGCATTCGTGGATATTCTTCAGCATCCAGACATTCGCGCAGAATTACCTAAGTTTGCTAACTGGCCGACTTTCCCACAATTGTGGATTGAAGGCGAGTTGATCGGTGGGTGTGATATCGTAGTGGACATGTTCCAAAAAGGCGAATTACAACCTTTGATCAAAGCGGCTGCCGCTAAGATCAAGACTGAAGAGTAAGAGTTAATTCTTACTTCATAAAAATATTGCTTCATAAAAAAGCCGCCGTGATTGATATCACGGCGGCTTTTTTATGGTGGTTTCTTAAGAAACGATCAATTTTATAAAGTGGTTATTTTTCAACGACATACTTCGAAATTGATCGTGTTTTCAAGCCGTAATTAATGAGGCGTCACATCAGACTCATGGTGTTTATTGTGTGGCTTAGTCGCGGGTAATAGTAAGTTCATGGTAATAGCGACAATACCGCACAAGCTAATACCAGTAAGACTGAATGAACCTATGCCAAATGCCATGCCGCCGATACCAAAGACTAAGGTAACACCGACAATACTTAAATTACGTGGCTCAGATAAATCCACATGATTACGAATAAGGGTGTTGAGGCCAACTGCGGCAATGGAACCAAATAGCAAACACATAATACCGCCCATCACTGGGACGGGAATAGTTTGCATCAGCGCACCTAGTTTGCCAACGAAGGCTAAAGTGATGGCGGTAATGGCAGTCCAAGTCATGATCTTAGGATCAAAATTTCGGGTTAAGGTTACTGCACCTGTCACTTCTGAGTAAGTCGTGTTCGGTGGACCACCAAAGGCTGCGGCTGCAATTGTGGCAATCCCGTCACCCGTTAGCGTGCGATGCAGGCCGGGTTTTTTCATAAAATCTTTACCCGTGACGTTGGATATCGCCAGAATATCACCTATGTGTTCTACCGCAGGGGCGATTGCCACTGGGATCATAAATGCAATGGCATACCAGTTTAATTCTGGCGCGACAAATTTAGGAATAGCAATCCAGCTTGCAGCGGTCACGACTGCAAAATCAACAATACCAAAGGCTAGGCTTAAACTGTAACCTACTATAATACCTGCTAAAATCGGCATCACTTTGAGTAGGCCCTTTGCGAAAATCGCCACCGCGATAGTGGTACCAAGTGATGCGAGCGAAATAAATAACGCCGTATTTGTAGCGACTAAAGTCAAGCTACCATCACCACTCTTGCCTAATGCCATATTCACTGCCACGGGGGCTAAGCCAAGGCCGATAATAATGATCACAGGTCCCACTACGACTGGGGGCAATAGTCTGTGAATAAAGTCAGTACCGCGCACTTTAACCAAGGCGCCGAGCATGACGTAGACCACGCCCGCGGCCATAATGCCGCCCATTGTGGATGGAATTCCCCAAGTCTGCACGCCATAAAGTATGGGGGCAATAAAGGCGAAGGAAGATGCGAGGAAGATAGGCACTTGGCGTTTAGTAATCAATTGGAAGAGTAGGGTACCGATACCTGCGGTAAACAATGCCACACTGGTGTCGAGCCCTGTAAGTAGCGGCATTAGTACTAGGGCACCGAAGGCCACAAATAGCATTTGCGCGCCCTGTAGGGGGATAGCGAGTCGTCTCATTTATTATTCTCGTTAATTTAGGGTAAACCGCCAAATGATAACAGTTTGTTGGATTTTGAGCAGGAGAAAATCGCCTGTTTTGCCGACGTTGATCACTGTTTGGGTTTTCTGTGCTATGGCAGGCACGGAAATGGGGCTAAATTTTGGCAAGACTCGCTTAAGGCGCTAACTATGGTACAATTTGCCTCATCTGACGCTACTTCAACTACTCAAAGATGCTGAAATTCCTATTGAAGCCGAGCTTAATTGCATTTCTATATTGTCTGTTCACGATTAATAGCGTCAATGCTGTTGAGGTGAGTAAATTAGATGAGGCCAATGTGCCTGTGTCTTCGCGCGCAGTTGCTGAACGCGACAAAGCCTTAAAAAGTGCACTTGAGCAAGTCATTATCAAGAACACTGGGACTGCGCGATCCCTCGATAACAGCCTAATCCAATCTCAGCTCAGTAATCCTGATACCTTGCTGAGCCAGTATGGTTATATCGAGCAAAATGGCCAATTGCTGTTGACCGCGAGTTTTGAGCACCGCCGCATAGTGGCGTTACTGCGTCAGGCACAATTGCCTGTTTGGGGAACTCAACGCCCGCTGACCTTATTTTGGGTTGCTATGCCTGGTGATGGCGACACTATGATATTGGGTGACTCATCTGCGTTAGCCGAACGTAAGATTTTTAGCGATTTTTCCTATGCCCGCGGTATACCTGTACTCTTGCCTATCTTAGATCTTGATGAGTTGATGGGTATAAATCCTAACGATATTAAAGGGATGTTTGCCGACATCGTGGCGAGTGTGTCTGGCCGCTATCAAGCTGACTTTTTGGCGCTAGTGGCAATTGATGCCGCCGGGAATCAGGTTCGTTATCGTTTAAATCTTTATACTAAGGCTACCATTGATTCTTTGACGCCACCGTTATTCAGTTACAACGGTACTGCTGAAAATTCGGCCCAAGCGATTACCGCTATGATGGCGGCGTTAGGTGAATACTATTTTACTAAGTATGCGATTGCCGATACTGGTACTCAGCTTGGTGCGAGTGTTACCTTCGTTAATATCCAAAAAATGGCGCAATTAGTTGAAGTTGAAAAATATTTGAAGCAACTCAGCGCGATTAAAAATGCCACGTTAACGCATATTCAAGGTAATACTGTGACTTTCTCGTTAGATTTATTTGGCTCAGAGACGGATTTACAACGCTTATTAAGCTTAGAGCCGCGTATTTCTGTGGTCGCACCTGTGAGTGCAGGTGAATTTAGCCCTGTCTCTAATCAAACTGGCAAACCTGTGTATGAATGGCGTTTACATTAAGATGTTATCGGCCGTGCTTAGTTAAGCACGGCATTGTTTTTATTTAATATTGAGAAGACCGAGTGCCCTTAAACTCACCTTTGCAACTCTCGCTACCTGTGCATTTGCCAGATGACGAAACCTTTAATAGTTATTACCCCGCCGCGGGTAATGATGAACTTATTCAAAAATTGAGAGCGAATGCCGAAGGGCATGGTGAAGCCGCCATCTATTTGTGGGGCCCAGTTAAATCGGGTCGAACCCATTTAATGCACGCTGCTTGCGCGCACGCTAATGAAGTGGAGCGTCGCAGCTTTTATATTCCCTTAGGCATACATGCGAGTATTTCGACCGCATTGCTTGAAGGCCTAGAACAGTTGGATTTGGTTTGTATCGATGATGTCGATGCCATCGCCGGCCACCCCGTTTGGGAAGAGGCGATTTTTGATCTCTACAATCGCGTCGCAGAAAATAAGAATTGCGCCTTAGTGGTCAGCGGCAGCTCGTCTCCTGCGGATGCTGGGTTCCTCTTGCCAGATCTTGTTTCACGTATGCAATGGGGGTTGAATTACCAACTGCAACCCATGGCAGATGATGAAAAACTTGCCGCACTGCAACGCCGCGCCGCTATGCGTGGCCTGCAATTACCGGAAGATGTCGGGCGTTTTTTACTGAACCGTATGGCGCGGGATTTGCGTACCTTGTTTGATGTATTGGATAAGTTAGATAAGGCCTCATTAGTGCATCAGCGTAAGCTCACGATTCCGTTTGCTAAAGAGATGCTACACCTTTAGATACAGCATGGCTTGTGTTCGTTCTGAAGATACAAAACCTACTGGCATTAAAGCCAAAAAGAGTAAAGCCCGTCATGTTGAATACATACGGGCTTTTGTTTATCTAAAATTTAAAACGCTATTGTTGTGGATGTTGGTGACGGTCACCACTTAAGCGAAGTTCGGCTTCAAAACGAGACTCGGCATTAATTGCAGTTGCATTGCTTTGGCCTTTGAGCTGCGTATTCGCAGGCGATATTGCTAATGTTTGACGCCAGCTTTGACCTTGCACCATATTAATTGGCTCGGGTAGGCTTTCGACCAGACTGATCCCATTAAGCTCTGGCAGCATTTCATCAATCACCAACGCAGCGCGATTTTCTAGACTGTCTTGCGCAATTCGTCCCCTTTGTCCCCAGTCAATAATCAGCGAATCCGCAGTTAAAATCGCAGGTTTATTGGTGACGGCGACATCACGCAATATTTGATAGCGATAACTCATCATGGCTTCCTCAAATAACATGGCCGTGTCTTCACGGGTACTGGAATATGCATAGAAGTCGCTGGCGATATCGGTAGAAAAGAAAGTACTGACATCCGATGCTTGATAGGCCTTTTGCACATTACTCGCCGCTGCGCCGAGGAAACTAACATTGGCAAGTCCCATCATTTCAGTGCTCGTTAATGGGTAGGTTTTGCTGACTTGATCTGAAATTAGACTCTTGCTGGCATTGCGGCGGCTGTAGTCATCTAACAATCTTGGCCCTGTGAGTGTGGCATGCACGCTGCGTGGAAAAAAGTCATTGGCATGGGCGAGCTCGTGGTACAACAAGGACGCCAGATCGGGATTGATTTGCGCTAATGTGCGGTTTGCTCTGACTGTGATAGGCACGCCAAGGGAGGCATATTGGTTATCTTTCACGTAACGCCAAGGCATCACAAAGTTAAGATCATTTCCAAAATTACTGCGGTAATCCGGCGCCTCATTAATAGTGTCGCGCTGGCTTGGCGTAAGCCATAAATCATTGGGATCGAGATAAATCGCCCCTGTGACTACCCAATAGAAAGAAGGGCGTACATCATAGCTAATCACCACGGCCGTGACGGATTGTAACAGGCGGGCAAAGTCGCTATTGGGGTCCATCTGGGCTAAGAAAGCGGCAAAGTTATCACCCATCCAATCGTGGGAAACCAGTACTCGATTTAGAATCGTCTCGTGATTGAGATCGCTTGAGGTTTGACCTATCAAAGGTAAGGTATTGATAGTGCAGCTATCATTAAGCTGATTGGAGTAAACACAGTTTGCTAGCACATTGGCGTAAGGTGAATCCGGACGATAGGCATGGGTGCGCGCAACTGGGGTATCGAAGTATGGTGAGCTGATCGCTGGCGCCGAGGTTGTTAGCACAAAGACATCATCGCTAAGCTGATTGCCATTGACGTTGGCATTCACTTTGAGCCGAGTGATTGTATCCTGGGTGACCGTTGGCGCGGTAAACAAGGGTCTAAACGGATCGCTCACATCGACCATTAAATCTGGGCCAGATGCTACACACCAAGAGATATTTGCTGCGCTTAATTCCGATTGTTGCCCGAGTCTTAAGCTCACATTATTGCCTTCAACCACTTGATGATCTTGACGAACGTTTAGCATACCCGTCGATGCGGGATCGACATTAATACCAATTTCTCCGGAGACATCTAGATTACTGCCCGTCACATGCAAGCTAAAACGGTAGCCGCCTGCGGTGGGAGTATCAAGGGCTAATACCGGACTGTTTTGACTGACGAGTGCTATGTTAGGGCCATCGATTTGCTGCCAACGGAAGGTTAAGTCTTGGCTGTCACGATTTAGGATATTGGCAATGATAGTACTGGATTGACCCGCCACATAATTTGGCTCGGTTTGAAAGCGAATTGAGGATGACGTGGTGGTAATGAGTGGCGAAATGCTATCTGTGCAGCGTGCTAGTGAGGTGGAGGGGGGCGTGACTACACTATCATCTGGTTGACTATCACCACCGCCCCCGCATGCCGCAAGTAGGCCAGAGCAAGCCATAAATCCGAAAAATTTCAGTGGTATCGACATTCCCATTACACCATTCTCCCTTGCTAACTCTGCTGTGCTATTTAGACTTTTGTGGCGTCATGGGACGCTTATACTGTGAGAAACTGACTATAACACGGGCACTTAGTTGCAAAAAGTCAGTGTAAGTATAATAAGTGTTAATTTTGTCGTGATGGGAATTGACGTCGGAACGGAGGTTAGAACTAAGGTTAAAATGGGTATTCAGACTGAGATCATAAGGGATATTTGAGCCAAGGTTTGGCCTTCTAATATAAAAAATGCCGCCATACCTAGCAAGGTGAGACGGCACTGAAAATACATTGAACGGACTATTCTTTAGATTTTTTCTTCAGGCCTAATCCCAGTTCACGACCACGTATGCGGGCATAAAATGGGAAAGCGATTAGCAGTACGCCAATCAATAATACTTCGATTAAGGCAAAAGCGAAGGCGTCATTGGTGACATAAAGCAGGGTGAGCCCATGTAACATATATAAGCACAGAATAAAACTTGCCCAAGCGTAAGTGTATGGATTACCTTGGAAAACTCCCTTTGCGGGTAGTAATAACGGCACTATCCATAAGAGGCTAAATAGCAGGGTGTATTCACCGCTAATCCCTTGGCCAACAAACCAACCGCCTAACAGCAGCACTAGCGCAAAGTAGCCTAAACGGCTAAGGATAAATAAGGTGTTGGACGTCATAAGTCTACCTAAGGGTTGAAAATAAAAGCCATTTTGGTTTAAAAAATCATGGGTTAAAGAATAGTGAGCACATTCTCAGGAGGACGGCCGATGGCTGCGCTTTGATTGGCGAGCACAATTGGCCGTTCGATGAGTTTAGGTGTGTTGACCATAGCCTCAATCAACTGCAATTCTGTTAGTGATGAGTCTGCAAGTCCCAAGGCTTGATATTCTGCTTCCTTGGTGCGCATTAATTCGCGAGCACTGATGCCTAATTTAGCCAGAATGTCGCCGATGTCTTTAGCCGTAGGGGGATTTTTTAAGTATTCCACTAGGGTAATGTCGCAGCCTTGTTGCTCGAGTAAAGCTAAGGTTTCACGGCTTTTTGAACAACGTGGGTTATGGTAAATCGTCGCTTGGGTCATAGTACTAGAGGCTCAATACGGGCTGAAATAACAATGGCGCGGATAATAACAGAAAAAACCGCGCCCCGTCAGTGTGTTCGGGGCGCATAAATGGGTTATTGTCTTTAATCTATTTGTAAACCAACTTATTACTTAAGCGCATCCATTTCTTTATCAGCCATTTTAAACTGGCGAATACGTGCTTCAATACGTGCAAGCTGTAATGGATTATTTTCGGATGCACGGTAGGCAAAGTTAAGTTGATCGATTGCGCCCTTATAGTTCGCACCTAAGGCCATCAGCTCTGCGGTGGAAAAATATTCCAATGCTTGATTGCCGGTTTTTTTATACACCATAGTCAACAATTGATAGGGCAGTTCATTTTGTTTATCGAGGAAAATCATATCCTCCAGCAAAGGAATTGCTTTGGGGGCTTGATCGGCTTCGATATATATATTGGCTAAGTTGGCATTGATCACTTGAGACGTTGGTTTCATTTTACGCTGGGCTTCGAGCATAGTAATCGCTTTTGCATAGTCCTTACGTTCGATCAGTAAATCAGATTTAGTGTCTATATAAAACAGGTTGTTATCATCGATTTTTAACAGCTCATCGACGATTTTTTCTGATTCATTAAACTTCTTCAATCTATATAAAGCCAGCGCTTTGCCATAAAGTGCCGCCTCTTTGAAGCTATAGGTCTGTTTGTTGAGTTGCCGATCAAACATGCTTAATACTGCTTCGTCGCTATAGCTGGAAAAACGGACTTGAATACGGGCTTTTGCTAGCTGAAAATTAAGATTATCAGGGATATAACGTTTAGGGTATTGCTCGGCACGGTTACGGGCTTCAGTGATCCGCGATTCAGGTAATGGGTGAGTTAATAACATTTGTGGTGGTGTTGTGGTAAAGCGATAACGACTGGCTAATTTACCAAAGAAATCCGCTGCAGCATTAGGATTAAAGCCTGCATCCACTAGAATTTGCATTCCGATGCGATCGGCTTCCTTTTCATGCAAACGGGTGTAGTTGATTTTCGATTGTGTTGCCATAGCTTGGGTTGTCGCAAGTGCCGCCATACCTGCTTGTGGTACTGCAATAGTTAACAAAATGGCGCCGAGTAAACCGGCAATTGTTGCAGGATTACTTTTTTGCTGTGCTTCTAGGGATCGGGCAAGGTGACGTTGAGTAACGTGAGTCACTTCGTGGCCTAATACTGAAGCGAGTTCGCTTTCATTGTCGGCATTGAGAAATAAGCCTGTGTGCACGGCAACATGGCCGCCAAAGAAGGCGAAGGCGTTGATTTCATCATTTTGTAATAGGAAAAAATAAAACGGCGTTTTTACGCCTGTGGCATGGGCGACCAGTTTATTGCCAAGCTCGGTAAGATATTGACTCAACACGGGGTCATTTAGCATAGGTGCCGATGAGCGAATGATGCGCATATAAGCATCACCGTAAACCATTTCTTTTTCAAGGCTGAAGGTGTTAACTGCGGCCGTACCTAAATCCGGTAAGTCATTGTTAGCAAAGCTTTTGGCGGCGAAGGTTAGCAGCATCAAGGAGAATGCGCCTGCAACAAAAGGTTTTAATCGAGTCAAAAAAGTCAAGTTACGCAAGCGGATCCTTTTATTTCTAATTATCTCAACTAAAGGCAGATACTGCACTTAGCTTGTAGTTTGAGGTGCAACTTAGGATAATGGCCCAAGTTCGTCTATAGCAAGTTCATTATGATTTTTATTGATTTAACGCTCTTTCGTTGTCCAGTACCCTTAGTGAAAGTGAAGCTTGCATTGAAGCCAATGCGAGAGGGTGAGCAGTTGCATATCTTACTCTCAGACTCTGGTTCGCGGCGAGATGTTCCCCAATATTTAAAAAAACAAGGGCATGTCGTGCAAGAGTTGCGTAATGATGCAAGTCTGTTAGCCTTGATGGTCACCAAAGTTGATTTATCTCAGGGATAAATTGAGGATTTTTATGTTTAAATCCTCTGAGACTAGCATCAAGCGCCTAATTCTGAGCCAGAGTGCCGCTCAGGCTAGGTTGTTTACTCTTGTCAGTTTATTTTTTGATTTAGCTGACGTGTAGAAGCGAAAGTCTAACTGAGTAAAGTCTCGAATAACATCATGATAAATAAACTTTCCTGAGCGTTTGGGAAGCCTCGCCAACCATCACAATTGGAATGATCCATGTTTACTGTTTTTTCTCGTTGGTATCAAGAGCGCTTTAGTGATCCACAAGCTGTGACCTTAATGGCTATTCTTGTCGGGCTCGCGCTAGTGATTTATTTTGCGGCAGGTTTACTTGCTCCGCTGTTGGTCGCTCTTGTGTTGGCATTTCTATTGGAATGGCCTGTGGCGCAAATGCTTAAATTGGGGATTAATCGCACCGCTGGTGCGTCCTTGGTTATTGTGTTGTTTTTGGGAATCGTGGTTTTACTGACATTTGGCTTAATTCCGAGTGTGTGGCGTCAAGGTGTTAGCTTAATTGCCGACTTGCCTAGCATGATAGATAAAGGCTTGCTGACAATACAAACGCTGATCAATCAATATCCACGATTTATCAATCCAGAGCAGTTAGATCTGATGGTTGGTGAGCTTAAAAAACTGCTCGATACTCAACATGTGTTGGATATTGCTAAGCAATTAATCGGTTATTCAGCTTCTTTACTCGTCTTGATGGTGTACGCGATTTTAGTGCCCTTACTGGTATTTTTCTTTTTAAAAGATAAAGATCAACTGATTAGCGGCAGTAAGCGATTTTTTCCCGCAAATCGCCAGTTAGCGCGTAAAGTGTGGTTTGAAATGCACCAACAGATTTTTAATTACATTCGTGGCAAAGTGATTGAAATCGTGGTTGTTGGCGTCGCAACTTATATTTTGTTTGCCTTGATGGGACTGCGATATTCGGCGTTGCTTGGTGTGTTAACGGGGTTATCGGTATTGATCCCTTATGTCGGTGCAACCTTAGTTACATTACCTATCACCCTAGTGGCATTTTTTCAGTGGGGCTTTAGTTCTGAATTTGGCTATTTAATGTTGGGTTACGGTATTATTCAGGCGCTCGACGGTAATTTACTCGTGCCTATTTTATTCTCCGATGCGGTGGATTTACATCCGGTGATCATCATAGCGGCCGTTTTAGTCTTTGGCGGTTTATGGGGTGTATGGGGAGTATTCTTTGCCATTCCATTGGCATCGTTGGTCAAAGCCGTGATTAACGCTTGGCCTAAAACAGAGCTTGAGGCTGACAATAAACTTGATGCGAGTTGATGCTTACCTGTCTAACCGCTATTTGTATTATTGGTTATAGTGGGCGAGTTAACCGTTATCGCTAATTCCTCTTGGCATTTGAATTAAGTGCCAGAGGCGTTTGGGTTGAATGTTATGCCTTCACAATTTAAAGCATCCTCGTCTAGTACTCTGTACCCATTCACTTATTGTCATTCCTTTTTATTATCACTTTGTCTTAAGTATCACCATGAATCGAGCTTTTAGTTTTAGATTAAGGGGGATTTATTCTGTCGCTTGCCAGTTTAGGGATTTACATTATGTAGCCTCTAGGTTAGGTAGATGTAAAACTCTTATATAAGCATGTGGTTACATGATGCAGCGCACATTTTACCCTTGAGTATGTTGATAAAGTTGTGTCGCTTAGTTTGGGTTTGCTTATTCGTTCATCCTTAGCTAAGTTATATCGAGTCGTGCTATTTATTTTGGTTGAGAGATGGAAGTCACCCTGACAAGAATTTCCACTGACAATCGCCATTGGAGGATACTATTGTGAGCAAAAAACTATTAAGTGCGCTTTTCGGGGCAAGTCTTGCAGCGTTAGCGCTGTCGCCAACCGCATTTGCTGCAGATCAAAAATTGTCTGATTTCCATGCTGAGTCGGGTGGATGCGAAAGCTGTCATAAAGATGGTACACCTTCTGCGGATGGTGCCTTTGAATTTGCACAGTGCCAAAGTTGTCATGGTACCTATGCTGAAATGGACGCTGTGCATAAGCCACATGACGGTAATTTAGTCTGTGCAGATTGTCATGCGGTACATGATATGAATGTCGGTCAAAAACCTACCTGTGAAAGTTGCCATGATGATGGTCGTACCCCAGCAACTGTTCTGAAAAAATAATCTCAAAAATACGTTTAGAAAAGTTGGTATATACCTTCATGTCTAAATAAATAACGCCAGCAAATGCTGGCGTTATTTTTATCCGTTTACTAACCGATTACTCGTCTTTTGGCTGACCTTGGATGATCTTCTTGCCGGAGAACATGGCTGAAATAATCCCTGGTTGACGTTTTACTTCAGTATAAATCACCGCGAATACATGTAATAACATCAGCAGTAACAACACATAAACCGCATAGACGTGCACTTGACCTGCCAATCCTTTCATTGGTTTAAGTGCATCCGCTTTTTCTGCGTTCACACCCGTTGCATCATAGGGTTTTAAGCTTGTAGGTTCGACATTGGTATCGGCAAGATAGCTTTGTACAGCACTACCTAGCGGCGGATAATAAATATCTGTACCTGCACGCAAAAGTCCAGTGATCATTATGGTCACTAATAGCAACATGATGGCCATCACGGCAAATTTACCTTTAGGGTTATGACCTAAATACTGCGGATTTTTCCCCGCGGCTAATTCAGTTTTATAAGCTATTAATTCGCTTTTGCTATTAGCATTGGGAAACATGTGGCTGAAACGCGCATATTTGTTACCGATAAAACCCCACACAAGGCGGACTATGAGGTTTATTGCAAACGCATATCCTATGCACACGTGTAAAGTTTTCAAGCCAATTTTACCTGTTAACTCAGATATGCCTAGCTCAGTGCGATACATCATGATGCCACCGACTAAGATGAGTGCGAGCACAAGAATGACATTAATCCAATGAAATAATCGCGTCGGTTTGTCCCACACAGGATAGGATTTTATTTCAAAAGCGGTGGGGTTACTGCTGGACATGGAATTTCCTTATTTTTTGTGTTGGTATGATCTTACGCTTTTATCCTAAAATTTCAGTAACTTTTTTCAGTTTCAATTAAGACTTCTGATTGATAGTGTAGTCAACGAAAGTGTTAGAAGTTTTTGATTTGCGTACGGTAAATATTTTTTACGTAAGTCTTTTTAATCTGTTTTATCTAATGCTAATATCGTGACCACGGTAGACTTGGAAGTCTATTGACGGATGTTGAAGTCGTATTTGGAGGATCTTAGATCCTTAAAAGTGAATAATCGTTAACCAGACAGGGAGTGAGCAGGATGTTCAAAATATTACATTGGATTGTAGTGTCACGATCGCAAGTATTGATGGAATTGCTCGCAGGACGTTGGCCGCAGGAGTTTCTCGTTAAGTTGACCCAAGTCAGCCCTGATGAGATGTGTGAGCAAATCAAAGATAATAATGCCTCCATGGTCGTGATCGATTTAGCGACTGTTGATCTTCAAAAAGCCCATCAATTTCAACGTTTACTTGCCCGTGAGCAACCGAGTGTACGAGTTGTCTATTTGCAGTTCCCTAAGCAAGTGGATGCACGTTTCTTAATGCAAGCAGCCACAACTGCAGGGGTGTTTTATCTCGATGCAGGTTTAACTGAGATAAGCCTAGGACTCTCGAATATTTTACGAGGTCATAGGGTCATCCCAATTCAGCTCATTAATGGGGTAAATGATGATTTTGGGTTGTTCGAAGACACTGAACCGTTAACTATCCGTGAGCGTGAAGTATTACAAGCATTGTTGACGGGAAGTACTAATTTAGATATCGCCAATCAGTTGTTTGTCAGTGAAAGCACGATAAAAACCCATCTGTACCGAGTATTCCGTAAAATTGGAGTGTCTAGCCGTGGTCAAGCGATTGCGTGGGCACAAACCTATTTGCACGATGTGGTGGTTTAAGTCGCTATCAGTATTGATATACACACGGATATACATTTAAGTTAAGTCTTATCTCAGATAAAAGGGGCTAAAGCCCCTTTTATTATTTCTCAAAAGTAGTCTTAAGCCGAAAGCCTATTAACGTCCAAGCCAAGCCGCTATTTTGCTTTTGTCACGAATGGATAGGGCGACAGTATCCTTAGGCGCGGCAGTTATCATCAATTCACCTGTCATCAATTCATCCCGTCTAAACCAATGTAAATTCAACGATTCACCCAGCGGATACTGCTGTAGCTGCGCCTCAAATTGTCCTGTGACTTGTAGGTTATCCGCGGCAATTAACACATCACCTGCACTTAACCCCGCAAGGTGTGCAGGGCTGCCTTGGGTGACAGTCACGATTTTTAATCCAACAGGTGCTGCTTGGGTTTTCGCGCCGAATGCAATCTCATAACCTTTCGCTTGCCCGCCGCCCACATCTTGCGCACCTTGGCTGGCCCGAAGACTCAAGTTGACCCCAAATTCGGCGAGTAAAGCCGCTAACGGAATATCGTCCGTACTATCTAAGTAGGCAAACAGATCTTGGCAATCACGACCAAGGAGTCGTTCAACGATGGCTTGATGGCAAGTATCTGTGGTGCCTTTATCTTGCAGAGCATATTCCTGCCATAAAATCTGCATAACATGGTCGAGATTGTATTTGCCCTGGGTTTCGCTGCGCAGGGTTAAATCTAAGTACAGCGCAAACAGAGCCCCTTTAGTGTAATAACTGATGATGGCATTTTGTGCGTTTTCATCCTGCTTGTAGAACTTAGTCCAAGCATTAAAGCTTGAGTCCTTAACACTTTGTTTAAAGCGTCCCTGGCTGCGATAGACACGGGTGAAGGTCTCACTCAGCATATCTAAATAGCTTTGTTCATCTACCAGACCTGCACGATAGGTAAGAAAGTCATCGTAATAGGAGGTGATGCCTTCATAGGCCCATAATTGTGGCGTATAGGTTTCTGCATCAAGTTTATAGGGTAAAAAGCATTCAGGCTTAATGCGCTTAACGTTCCAGCTGTGGAAATACTCGTGGCTGCACAGGGATAAATAAGTGCGATAGTCGTTATTGATTGGCATATCGAGCGACAGTGGTAAGTCTTTGCGTGAACACATTAATGCAGTAGAAGCTCTGTGCTCTAAACCGCCAAAGCCATTGTCTAATACTGTGGTCATAAACAAATAACGCTTAAACGGTGCAGGTGTACCAAAGAAGTTAATCTGATACTCACAAATGGCCTTTAAATCTTGGCAGAGCCTTGGCATACAAGCACGGTGGCGACCATTGAGTACGATATCATGCTGCACGCCACAGGCATCAAAACTCCCTAAGGTGAATAAGCCCATTTCCACCGGATGATCGATGAGCTCGTCATAGCTTTTAGCTGAAAATTGGCCGAAGGCAAAATCGTCACCACTGGTGCGGGTCATGCTGGTAGCAAGGCGCCAGTCACTTAATGTTGGCTCTGTTGGTGGCTCTATAGAGACGGTGTGTAAAGTGTCTTCAAAACCATGGGCAGATAAAAACACGCTACTGCCGTTAAAGAAGCCGTGGGTCGTGTCCAAATGCGCGGTGCGTACCGACAGATCCCAAGCATATACTTGATAAGTCAGAATAATTTCGCTGCTATTATTATCAACCGACCAAGTTTGTTTATCTAGTTGGGTGAGCTTAAGCGTTTGGCCTTGTGCATCTTGTGCCTTGAGTTCAATGATATTTTTGGCAAAGTCGCGCACCATATAACTGCCGGGCAGCCAAGCGGGTAGGCTAAATACCTGCACTGGCTTGGGTTGTGATAATGTCATAGTGATAGCGAATAAATGGGCTTTCGGATCGATGGGGATTATCTGGTAATGGATCATATTTATCCTACAAAACCTGAGTGTTTTAATGGTGGCCATGCTGCCAAAAATGCCTGCAACTGGCAAATGAAAAGCAAAATATCTGCAGACATAAAGTATTTAATTGTTAATATACCCAAGCAACCTGAAGATACGATTTCAGAGCGCCTAGGGTGCTTCAATTCAAGGCGCATCAATGACAGAATGTCGGCCACCTTTTGAATTGATGCAACACGGGAGTGGAGTACCCTAGACGCTCCGTCCCGGCGGGTTTTAACGCACTTTATGCTGTGTTGGTTATTTTTAACTTAGCCCACTAGGTCCGCAAATAACCGCCTTGCCTAAAGTGCGTTAAACTCCCGCTGAATCATGCATCTTCAGGTTGTTTGGGTATATACTATGCCAACTAACCCAAGGAGGACGCCCCATGGCCGAAGAAACGATTTTCAGCAAAATTATTCGTCGCGAAATTCCCGCGGATATTCTGTATCAAGATGAACTTGTGACTGCCTTTAGAGACATTTCCCCTAAGGCGCCAACGCATATTTTGATTGTGCCGAATCATTTGATCCCAACGGCGAACGACATGAAAGCCTCTGATGAGCCGGTACTTGGCCGTATGATGACGGTTGCGGCTAAATTGGCGGCTGAAGCGGGTATCGCTAAAGATGGCTACCGACTGATCATGAACTGCAATCAACACGGTGGACAAGAAGTCTATCACATTCATTTCCACCTTGTGGGCGGGGAGCCTCTGGGGCCCATGTTGAGCCAAGGCAAATGAAGGTCAATTCGGATTTTTTCCCGTTGACCCAAATGGCGCAGCGGTTTGTGGATCAATTAGCTCAGTGTCGTCGCCTCGGTTTAACCGTATTGGAGGCGAGTGAGCACCATGTGTTGATTGAGTTGCCCTACAGCACTGAATTAATTGGGTATCCCGATACCGGTGTTATCCATGGCGGGGTGATCACTACTTTAATGGATACCGCGTGTGGCAGTGCAGTCGTGAGCGCTATTTTCCATAAATTCAAATTATTAGAAATATCACCCACGCTCGATTTGCGGGTGGATTACATGAAGCCCGCTCAGCCCCATAAGCCAGTGTTTGGATTTGCTGAATGTTACAAGTTGTCTTCTAATATTGCCTTTACCCGTGCAATTGCTTACCAAGACAGTATCGACGATCCCATCGCCCATGCCGTCGGCTCTTTTATGCGGATAAGCCCTGAAATGGTTGGTGATGCCTTTAGGCAAGCGTTAATGGGTGAAGCCGTGCCTGCGATAGGAGAGAGTGATGAGCGCAAATAATTCGATACTAGATGCAGCCAGTACAACTCAAAACGCACAGGTTAAAGCGCCTATTGATGTGCAAGGTATAGTTAAACGCGCCACTGAACTTAATGATTTTGGCCATTTACTTGAACACGTTCCCTATGCCAAATTTATTGGCATGAAGGTGGAGCGTTTTGGTGATGAACTGATTTTTAAATTGCCCGCTAAAGACGACAATATCGGTAATCCTGTATTGCCCGCTATTCATGGCGGCGTGATTGCGGGCTTTATGGAAATGTCAGCGATAGTGCAGTTAATGGTATTTATGCAAACGGCAAAGGTGCCTAAAGTCGTTGATTTTTCAATCGACTATTTACGTGCAGGTCTGCACAAGGATAGTTTTGCTGAGTGTCGTATTACCCGTCAGGGTCGACGAGTCGCCAACGTGAATATTGATTGTTGGCAAACCAATCGTAAGCAGCTTATTGCTACGGCACGGGCACATTTTTTGATTGATTAATCTGATTAAGTTTAGATTGATGAAGCATGACTGATTCACTATTTTAGATTGAGAATGCTTTATTTAACCTATGTTATTAAGCATGAGTTCAGCACTGTTCGATTAGTTTGTCGTTTAATGGGAAATGATGCGCTAGCTGCGTATTTTGTGGCGTGACTAGGAGAAATATATGAAACAAGTTTATACAGGGTTATTACTGGCCGCAGCGCTTACCTTAGGTGCTTGTGCCTCACATACCGCAGGGATTTCAGTGAGCTCACTGGGTGAAACCCGCGTCGATAACTCCAGCTTTGCCAGAGATATTGCGGTACAGAGTGTGGATGCACGCCGAGTCGGTGATTTCGTGCAGGGCTCAGCGTTGATTGTTAGCAAATCCTCTTCCGATATGCGTGTGCAATATAAATTCACTTGGTACGATGCCAGCGGCTTTACTATCGAAGATGAAGCGACCAGCTGGAAATCTGTGAAATTACATGGTAAACAGCAATTGCAAGTCGGCGCTGTTGCACCTAATGCCCAAGTGGTTAAATTTGATGTATACGTGCGTGAAACCTTTTCAAACTAAGCTTGAGTTTACTTCTGTTTAGTTTATTCCGTGTTTAATTGATTTTTTGATATTAAACCCGTTCTAAAATGGCTTACTTCTTTTAAGGAGTAAGCCTTTTTATTCGTTTTACATCAACTTTCAATGACCTTAAGGTCACTCAAATGTTATTAGCTTTCGTCTTTTTGACATTGAAAGTTGCGATAAATCACCCATTTTTAAGCAAAAAGGTTTACGGCAAGGTGAAATCCGGACTTTAGTCCTAAATACATTTAGTGATTGAGCACTACTATCAGCATATTACCACATGAGGATAGAAAGATGACTGCTCATATTAATGCTCAACCTACTGATTTTGCTGAAACTGTTATTATGCCGGGTGATCCACTCCGTGCTAAATATATCGCTGAAACCTATCTTACCGATGCCGTAGAAGTCACGAATGTTCGCAATATGCTTGGTTACACGGGCTTTTACCAAGGACAGCGCATTTCCGTTATGGGTCATGGTATGGGTATTTCATCTATGGTGCTCTATGGCCATGAGCTGATTAATTATTTTGGCGTGAAACGCATTATTCGTATTGGCAGTTTAGGTGCAACACAAAAACATGTACAAATGCGAGATGTCATTTTAGCCCAAGCCGCAGGCACGGATTCACCTACTAACGCTAAGCGTAGTAGTGGCTACCAAATGGCAACTTCTGCGACCTTTTCTTTATTGCATAAAGCCTATACAACAGCGAATGAGAAAGGCATTAGTGTAAAAGTTGGCAATATCTTTAGTGGTGATCTTTATTACGATCCCGATGAAGATATGATCCCCGCACTTGAACGTTTTGGGGTATTAGGTATTGATATGGAAGTGGCGGGGCTTTATGGATTGTCACACCAACAAGGTATCGAATCATTAGCCATTTTAACGGTATCGGATCATTGTTTAACCGGTGAAGAAACTACGGCCGAAGAACGCCAACTCTCTTTTAATAATATGATCGAGCTCGCGTTAGAAACCGCCCTCAATTAGGTTTAAAGCCATCCTTTGAACCCTTAGCATTTCACTTATGGAATGACATAATGAATAATAAAATTACTTTAACAGCCATCAGTTTTCTCGCCAATTTTATTATGGCGGGCTTTGCGACCCAATTTGGGATGTTGATTGAACCCATAGCTGAGAAATTTGCCGCTAATGTTAACGAAGTTGCATCAATTTTTTCATTGCTTAATGGCGGTGCACTCGCGGGAACGATTGCTGCATTTTTCTTTATTGAAAAAATGGGTATCAAAAGAATGACCTTGATAAGTTACAGTCTGGTTGCTCTTTCTGCTCTGGCTTTACATCTAACCAGTTCCCTACAAGTTGTGATGGTAGCAATGACCTTAATTGGTTTTTGTGGCGGTATCGGTCTATGTATTGCTGGTACGATTGTGGTGTCTGTGTGGCAAGAGAAATTACAAAGCACAATGTTAGTGGTGCAAGATGCAACGTTTAATATTGCAGGCGTTATTTTTCCATTGATAACGACTTATGCATTAACAAATTCATTATCATGGAGTTATAGCTATTTAGCCGTAGGTTTAGTGGCGTTCGGTACAGTCATTATTACCTTGTTCACTCATTTCTCTATTTGCGAGCAATCTTCTACAACACAAGAGAAACAACAGTCTGAATGGAATCTCGGTATTATTAGTGGAGGTATTGGTTTATTTTTAGGAATGTTGGCTTTATATACTTTTTTAACTTGGGCACCTTTATTTGTAAAACAAAAATTTGATATTCCGTTTGAAGATGCCGGTAATATTATTACCCAGTATTGGTCCGCTGCGCTAATTGGGGCGTTAATTTCGACTGTGATTGTGACTCGTGTAAAAATTCACCATTTCTTAGTCGGTATTATTGCTTTAGCTATGGTGATCACCGCTGCCATTGTCAGTACCAATAATCTTAATTGGATAGCTTATTTAACCTATGGTTACGGTTTTGTGTGTGCCGCGCTTTATAATGCATTTATTGCTTATGGCGTGTCTTTTGTAAAAAAAGCCAGCAGCAAAAATGTGTCATATATTCTTATTAGCGGAAGTGCTGGGGCGATGTTTAGCCCAGCCATCAGTTCTTTCTTTGAACGTATTATCGGATTACAAACAGTGATGTATGTGATACCTCTGCTTTACGCAGCGATATTTATGCTATTGATCGTTTCAAGTCGGATGAAATCGGCTATGGAACAACACTCGCCATCCGTAAGTTAATTTACCTGTGCATCCATCCCACACTCGGTTGTTAAATTAAGTCGAGTGTGGGTTATGTTGAAAGCGGTTATATACCTGCTTCAACAAATTTCTTGAGTGCGTTGAGATTACAAATCCGAATGCCATCTTTTTTCCGCTCAATTAAGCCTCGTTCCTCAAGATTTTGTAGCGCCCGACGGTAGACTCGGTCGGTAGTGCCAAATCGTTCAGCCTCTAAATAACGTTTACTAAAGCCATCTACGGGCAAGTCATTTAAGTATTCATGGTAAATATCAAATGCCACGTTATAACTGATGGGATAGAGCAGTCGCCGAGTAAAAATATCCACTGTGTCTTGGTAGTCAATCGCAATTGCACTAGCGAAAAATAGCGCGAGTTGAGGGTGTTGACCGAGGCAATGTTGCAGTTTTTCAGCGCTAATCAACATGATTTCTAAGGGTTCACTGGCAATAATGTCTAGTTGACAATGGTACTGGGTGAAGAACTCCATTTCGCCAAACAGCTGTGAATCACAATCAATAGTACCTAATTGAAAACACCGACCATTTCTCGCGGTATGGCCGAGTGATACGCGACCTTGCTTCACCAATACAAGTGATGCCATCGCTTCCCCCTGCGTCATGAGGTGAGCGCCTTTTTTGAGCATTTTTATTTCGCTGATGCAGCTAAGTACAACCGCTTCAATAAGTGGATAGTCTTGCTCCCATCGCTGGCTATAACGTCCTTTCGATAAAGGTTTTAGCTGCATCGACTATGATCCTCTTACTGTGTTCGAAATTGCGACCTTCTATAGCATTATCATGATAGGCGGTCAAATGGACGAAAGGATTTAGGCGGCTACTAAAGATATTTTCATCATACGGACTGAAGGGCAGTGGTTTTCGCGACATTTAATTGAATCGCAGAGATAAGAGTGCCCACTTTTTATTTCCGTCATGTATACTAGGCGCCGCCAAGGGGTGTTTGTTGTGCATTAATGTTACTCTGATTTTAACGTTAACGGCTGCAAACTGAGATGTCATCTGACGAACCCTTAGAACCTGATCCGGCTAATACCGGCGTAGGAATGGGCCAATCAACAGCACACTTCTGAATCGCTTATTCGTTGCCGGATCTCAAACATTATATTTGAGGTCCTATGTCAAACCGTAAAACGTCAAACCATCAATCTCCATTTTCAACCGTATCGCCAAGCTTATTTTTAGCCCGAGCGCCGCTGGCGTTAGCCATCGCCGCAGCGCTGAGCACCCCTGTTTTTGCACAAACCGACGCTATCGATAAACCCGATCCCAGCACTGAGATGGAAGTCATGGTGGTGACGGCGGATTTTCGCAGTTCAAGCTTAGAAAAAATGCCCTCCAGCATTACCGTTATCGACAGTCAAAAAATTCAAGATGAAAGTGCGCAACACTTTGAAGATCTGCTTAATTCTATCGCCAATTTTAACTGGTCAGGTGGAAGCTCTCGGCCGAAATATTTTCAAATTCGCGGTGTAGGGGAGCAGGAGCAATACCAAGGCGCACCTAATTCTTCCGTGGGTTACATCATAGATGATATCGATTTATCCGGTATTGGCATGGTGTCGAGCATGTACGATTTACAGCAGGTCGAAGTGCTTCGTGGACCGCAGGGGACGCGTTATGGCGCGAATGCCTTAGCGGGATTGATTTATCTGAAGAGTAACGATCCAACTGATGTGTTTGAGCATGGCGGCGAAGTGTCGTTAGGCGATGATGATTTACGCACTTTTAGTGGTTTCAGTTCTGGCCCATTAACGGATTCTGGCAAGCTGCTTTATCGTGTGTCAATGCAGCAACATCAGCAAAATGGTTACCACGATAACTTGTATTTAGACCGTGATGATACAAATGGTCGCGATGAATTCAGCGGCCGCGCTAAGCTGCGCTGGTATGCGACAGATGATTTGCAGTTTGATTTAACTGTGCTGCATGCCGATTTTGATAATGGCTATGATGTCTGGAGTTTAACCAATTCACCAACCCAGACAACATCGGATCAACCGGGTGTTGATAGCCAGCGCACCACAGGCGCGGGTTTTAAAGCGATCTATTCCGGCGCAGAAAACTTCGAATTAACTTCGTTAACCTCTTTTGCGAATACCGATCACCATTACAGTTACGATGGTGATTGGGCTAACTCAGAATATTGGGCCTCTAAGCAATGCAATGATGACAATGGCAATCTGGCGCCGTGTCAATACGATTATTTTTGGGATAAAACGGGTCAGCGTAAAACCGTGTCGCAAGAGTTTCGCTTAAGTTCTACCGAGCAGGGCCGTATTTTTGCAGAAAGTACTGATTGGTTGCTTGGTGTGTATGCCATGAATCTGAAAGAAGATAACCAATTGTATTCTGAGTACAATACTTCGCTAGATGAAGTCTTAGACTCAGAGTATGAGGCGACAAACTATGCACTGTTTGGCCAGCTTGATACGGATTTGGGCTCAAATTATGCTTTATCTGTGGGTCTACGTTTAGAGCGTCGCAACAGTCATTACTCTGATACGAATAACGATAATTTCGACCCGAGCGAAACCATGTGGGGCGGTCATATTGCTGTGAGTAAAGTGCTGAACGACTCACACAATGCTTATATCCGAGTCGCACGCGGTTACAAGGCGGGCGGTTTCAACATGACTTTGCCCGTCGAATTGAACGATAAAAAAGAGTTTAGTACTGAGACGCTCTATAACTATGAAATCGGCCTTAAATCCCATTGGTTAGCGGGACTTATCGATACTAATTTGGCGCTGTTCTATATGGACAGACAAGATCAACAGGTGGCTGCATCACAGCAAGATCCCGATAAACCACAGCGTTTTATCTTGTTCACTGAAAATGCAGGCAGTTCGAATAACTATGGCGCTGAGTTAGATGCAACCTGGTATGCCACCGATAATCTGCAAGTTTACTCAAGCTTAGGTTGGTTAGAAACGGCCTACGGTGACTACCAGTATCAGGATAAATATGGCACTGAGGTGGATTTAACTGGCCGCGATCTTGCCCATTCTCCACATCTTACCTACAGCCTTGGCGGGACTTATCGTGCCAATTCGGGTTGGTTTGCTAACCTGAATCTTAGCGGTAAGAGTGAATTCTATTATTCAGACAGCAATGAATCCCGCTCTGAACCCTACACTATCGTCAATGCCCGCGTAGGTTATGAGGCGAGCGCATGGTCGGCATATTTATGGGGACGCAATCTGTTTAATGAAGAATACGGTGTGCGTGGCTTCTATTTTGGCAATGAGCCAGATAACGGTTGGGCGGAAAAGCAATATATTCGTTACGGCGATCCGCGTCAGATTGGCGTAACCTTTAACGTTAAGTTTATGTAATAGCTCATTTTAAAATGAGCATAATCATTTAAGTGTTAACTGAACTGTAGCCCAGTATTTGGGCTACAGCCTTACTTCAGAATATCAAGGAATTAAAATGAAACTGACCGCAGAAATTAGCATGTATCCCTTTAATGAAAATTACCTCGATCCTATCAAGTGGTTTATTGGCCGCGTGGATAGCTATCCCAATATCGAGCGCGTGACTAATGCGATGGCTACTCAAGTGTGCGGCGATTATTTAGATGTGATGACTATGCTGGCGACTGAGATGCAAGCGGCCCATGAGAAGTGGGGCAAGGCAGTATTTGTGTGTAAGTTTATCGGTGGTGAGCTGAATTTAGCCCACAGCGAATAATGATTGACCGCCATGTAAGCGACATATAGGCAATGAGAACAACACTATGACAGATTTATGGTTAACCTTGGTCGAGAGCGTTAATACGGCCTTTGGTGAAGTCCATGTGATGACCGTATGGGAAGCCCTCGCGGTATTGTTGGCGATGGCATATTTACTGCTGGCGATGAAGGCCAGTGTGTGGTGCTGGGCGGCGGCCTTTGCCAGTACCGCCATTTACACTGTGTTGTTTTGGAAGGTGTCGCTACTGATGGAGTCTGTGCTTAACGTCTATTACATGGCGATGGCGCTCTATGGATATTGGCTCTGGACCCAAGGTGGTGATAAGCATCAAGGCGTAAAAGTGACCACTTGGCCATTGAAAACCCATTTAAAGTTGATCGCAGCGACGGGCGTGATTTCGCTTTTGGTTGGTCACGGTATGGCGACGTATACCCAAGCCGCATTCCCGTATCTAGATGCGGCGACAACCTGTTTCGCCGTGATGACGACTTATTTAGTAGCAAAAAAGGTACTTGAGAATTGGCTTTATTGGGTGGTTATTGACATAGTGTCGATTTACCTTTATCTCAGCAAAGGCTTGATGCTGACATCCTTGTTATTCGTGCTTTATGTGGGTCTGGCGGTCGTGGGGTATTTCCTGTGGCGAACCGCGTTAGCCGATGCCCGTGAAGCTAATACCTTGAAGTTACTCAGTTAATGCTCGATATAAACGCCTCGATGCAACGCTCAGCAGGCGAGCCATTCAAAGCACTTTACCCCATACTCAAAAGTGCTGGGCTAGTTAACGTGTTAAGTATTCATGAGCTTGCGGGCGGCTTAAGTAATCATAATTATAAAATCACTACGCCCACAGGCAGTTATGTTCTGCGGGTGAATGCCGATGCGGCGGACAGTTTTTGCAACCGCCAGCAGGAGCGTTTTTACTGGCAGCAATTGGCTCAAGCTAAACTTGCTCCTGAACTGTTGTGGGTGAGCGAAGATGAGCGTTATTACCTCAGTGATTTTATTGAAAGTGATTATATTGAAAGTGACGATATTGAAAACGAAGGCTTAATCCACTGGCCAGCGTTAGAGCGCCAAACGAGTGCTGCTGATTTTGTGCTGGGGCAATCGACGTTTAATTATTTACAGTATCCGGCAGCAGAACAAGAAACGCATCCTAACCAAGCCCATTGTTTGCTATTGGCGTTATTGCTGCAATTACGCGATCTGCCTACAGGGCCTTATGATATTAGTATCACTGAGCAGTGGCAGGAATATCACCAGCAAATGCTTGCCTATCAGGCTTCTGCAACATTTCGTGAGCCAGTATTAAGGCGAGCTGTGCCATTGAAGCAGGGTAGTGATATTGGTTATAGCAATACTCGTGATTGGAATGAGCGGGTGGCTAAGCTGCTTGCAATTCAAATCGAAATTAAACATTGGTGTGATGAGTTAGCAGCCTGCATAATCAAGCCGCAGTTTTGCCATCGCGATCTTAATCCCCATAATTTGTTACTTAAAAATAACCGCTTGTGTTGTATTGATTTTGAGTATGCGACGGCGTCGCATCCACTGTGTGAGTTGGCTGTAGTGTTAGCGACACATGCGTTAACGCCCTATCAGCAAAGTGTGTTGGTGAAACAGTATCTGAGTGGACATCCTTATGTTACTGCACAAGCCGTAACGGCAGTGCCTGCTGCCATTGACATGTATTGGGTATTTGCTTGCTACTGGGCATTATTGATGGCAGCGCAAACAGAACCCAGTCGTAGCGCCGACTACCTTGCTTGGTTTGATTGCTTCTGGCCGCTGATCACCCCCAAATAGTCATTATTGCGTGTGCTTAGTTTCCATCTGATGATAATGGCTCATTCCCTTATGGCATTGACCGCGCTATGGTGGGACATGCGGGTAGAACATACTGAAAACCTTTATTAGACAAACTTGTTTGATATAAAAAGCAACTTTATATAGTCTCAAGCGTCTTATTAGCAACAATTCTAGGATGGATTATTCAGTATGAAAAAAGGCGTGATGCTACTTGTGTGTCTCTTAGGCTTAAGCGCCTGCTCCACTAAATTCAGTTACCATTTCCTCGACTGGGCCATCGGCTGGGAGCAAGAGGATTATGTTACCTTAGATAAATCTCAGCAAAAGGCATTTGATGCCCTCATTGAAAAATTTGTCATTTGGCACCAATCCAAAGAGTTAGCTCATTATGTGGTGCAATTGACCGAAGTCGAAGGCCTCATAAAAACCAATACGTTAACGCCAGTGCTATGGGCAGACCATGTGAATATTGCTAAGCGGCATTGGTTTCGATTGTTTGAGTTCGCCTTGCCCGAGCTTCTACCTATTATAATGTCTTTGTCCGATGAACAGGTGAAGCAGATCCTCACAAAATTACGGGAGGAAGAGCAGGAGCTCGTTAAAGAATTTGCGGGAAAAACCCCTGAACAGTTACAAAAAGATGCCGATGAAAACCTTCAAACCCAATTTGATGATTGGCTTGGAAGTGTAACTGCGGAGCAAAAAGTGCTTATTCACCAATATAATCAACAGCGTTTATCTACCTTAGATATGTGGCTTGAGTACAGGCACGAATGGTTACGCCAGTTTGAGGTTGCACTGGGTCAGCGTGCCGATAAAGCATTATTAACCGAGCGTTTAACCTTGCTGATGACGCAGCCCGATGAGCTTAAGTCAGAACAACATAAAGTGTTTTTACGTAAAAATACTGAGGCATTTGGGACTTTGCTGTTGGCAATGAATGCGAGCTTATCGGAGCAGCAGTCTAAGCATTTTTATAAAAAGTTAGGTGGACTCATTCAAGATCTCAAGGAACTGAATCAGGAAGCGATTGAAAAAGAAGCCTAGGCCATGAAAGATTTATTACCTTGCTAGGGTCTATTCCTGCAAGCCAATAAATCAGCCTACTAACGACTAAATAGAGACCTTATGCCACTCGTATCCCTTTATCAGAAACTGCTCAATATGAGCCGCTATTTCGAAGGCTTAGCACCATTAGCCCTTAGGATTTACCTTGCACCTGTGTTAATACAAGCAGGCTATAACAAGCTCGCTCACTTTGAAGATACGGTTGCTTGGTTTGCCAATCCCGATTGGGGCTTAGGTCTGCCAATGCCGGCGTTAATGGCAGGACTGGCGGCGGGAACTGAGTTCTTTGGCGCTATCTTGTTACTGCTTGGGCTCGCGACGCGACTGATTTCAATCCCTTTAATGATCACTATGCTGGTCGCCGCATTGACTGTGCATTGGCCAAATGGTTGGTTAGCGATTGCCGATGGTAGTTCTTGGCTAGCCAACGACAGAGTGCTTGAGGCAGGGGATAAACTGATAAAAGCCAAAGAGTTATTGCAGGAGCACGGTAACTATGACTGGCTGACCAGTTCAGGTAATTTTGCTGTGCTTAATAATGGTATTGAGTTTGCGATCACCTATTTTATTATGTTGCTGGCGCTTTTTACCTTAGGCGGTGGTCGTTACACTAGCCTAGATTATTTCATCGCTAAGCGCTGTGGGATTAAGTAAGCTTTTCTTAAACGGGCCCAATTGTTAACTGCATCAGATTTTCAAGCGCATTTAATTTTGCAGCCCACTCGATTGTTAAGTGCACTCAACAAGTTAAATCCCACTCAAGCGGTGGGATTTTTTTATGCCTCTTTGTCAGCAATTTGCTATGCTTGAGCGCAATTTATATCGAACTAGGATAAGAACTTGGACGCTATTGAACTTTTACTCACTCGCCAATCAACCCCACGATTAACTGCTCCTGCTCCAGATGCGAGTCAATTAAAAATCATCTTAGATGCTGCCATTCGTGTGCCAGATCATGGCGCCTTAGCGCCATGGGAATTTATTATTGCCGCAGGACAAGGGTTAGAGACCTTGGCAGATATCTTTGTTGAGGCAGCGAAAGCGAACGGCGCCGATGAGGATTTTGTCAATAAAGCTAAGGGTATGCCAATGCGTGCGCCTATGGTGATTACTGTCGTGGCGAAAACGCAGCAACATTCCAAAGTCCCCGTACTTGAACAGCTCATTGCAGCGGGTTGCGCGACCATGGCGATGCAGCAGGCTGCCTTCGCCTTAGGTTTAGGTGCCGTGTGGCGTACAGGGGATTTTGCCTTTGATGCGAATGTGAATGTTGCTTTAGGTCTTGAGCCACACGATCAAATTGTCGGCTTTTTGTATGTGGGGACGCCAGCCGTTACCGCTCCCAAGAAACCGCAAAAGGACGGCAGTCAGTACGTCCGTTATTTATAAATCCGCCTCTTTTTTTAGTGGAGAAATTCTATGCAAGTTGCGCGTACTCCTAGACTCATCCTGCGGCAGTTAACCCCAGCCGACGCTTCTTTTATGTTAGTCTTGCTCAATAGCCAAGGCTTTATAGAGAATATCGGGGATAGAGGAGTACGCACACTTGTGCAGGCTAAGGATTATATCGTCAATGGACCGATGAAAAGTTATGCCGAGTGCGGTTTTGGTTTTTATGCTGTAGTGCTCGCCGAGAATGGATTCACTATTGGCATCTGCGGTTTAATCAAACGGCCGACACTGGACAATGTCGATATAGGCTATGCTTTTTTGCCGCAATATTGGGGCAAGGGCTATGCATTCGAAGCGGCTAAAGCCGCTTTTGACTTAGGTAAAAGTTTAGGTATTGAGCGTATTGTCGCGATTGTTAGCAGTCATAATAGTGCTTCAAAAGCTTTGCTGAACAAACTTGGATTACACTTTGAGCGTTGTTTGCAGCTTAGTGATCATGATGCGCCTGTTGAACTGTTTGGTTAATGTTAACGTGTTGTTTGTATAGGTTTTTATTTTATTGTAATTCCGTCTTCTTTATTCTAGAATTTCGCAAAATTTATCGTTGAGATATGGCAATCATATCTCTTATCGACGCCCCTCGAAAATCAGGCTCACTTAATCCCTCCTTGAGCCCTTGAGTACAGCAAAAGCGTAGCCCTTTTTTGGATGTAGCATAATGGTTTCGCAATTAAGTGAAGCAATGCTGGACGTGATCGCTGATGCCTTGGTAGACAAAGGCTATATCTTTTTATCTGACTTAGTTCCTTCCTGTATTAGCCAAGTACTATTGGAAAAAATTCAATCAACTGAAATATATGAATTAAAAGCTGCCTCTATTGGTCGAGGTTCTGAACAGCACTTAAATCCAGACATTCGTCGTGACAGAATACAGTGGCTAGAAGAGCAAAATGAGCCCGATGCCCAGTATCTTGAGTTGATGACACAACTCAAAAATGGCTTGAATCGTCGCTTGTTTATGGGCTTATTCGATTATGAAAGCCACTATGCGGTATATCAGCCTGGGGCCTTTTATAAAAAACATGTTGATGCGCTAAAAGGCAGCCAAAATCGTATTTTAACCACAGTGTTTTTCTTAAATCCTGACTGGAAAGCGGCAGATTGTGGTGAGTTGATTATCTATGATGAAGCCGATATTGAGATTGAGCGCATCGCGCCTAAAATGGGCCATTTTGTGATTTTCCTCAGTGAGCGTTTTCCCCATGAAGTGACTAAAACCTTGGCCCAGCGTAATAGCATTGCGGGCTGGTTTAGGGTCAGTAACAGCGTGCATGGTTTTTAGCTTTAGCTTTTAACTTCACCAGATAACAAACGCCTAAATGCTGCCCACAGGTTTAGGTGTTTTTGCTCTCGATTGCCGCTTTTGGTCATCGTCATCATCAATCATCAATCACCAATCACCAATCACTTATCGCGACTGCGCAATGTCATTGGCTATTTCTCGGATATTGATTGGCCATATCACGGCGTGTTCTTCCGCAGCAGTATTTATTCCAACCTGTTTTAACTGCCTTCTACTCATTTTTTCAATTTTTTTTACATTCTTAAGCTTTAGGTAATCTAAGCCGCCGACAATGGAATGAATTTGTCCAATCATGCTGAAAATAGGGTATTTTTTTATTCTCGTTTAATGTTAGGCTAGATAAAAACGTGCGCTACAACACACTTTTCTATCATCTAACGGAGGCGATACTGTGGGCTGTGAAGATAACTTAGGTTGTTTAAGTGGTGAGCATATTGTACTTGAGCCCTTATCTTTGTCCCATGTGGCGGCATTGAGTCTCGCCGTTACAGATGGTCAACTTTGGCGTTTATGGTTTACCAGTGTCCCTGAGCCAACTGAGATGAAGCTCTATGTGGCTAAAGCACTCGAAGAAAAAGCGCGGGGCCTGAGTTTTCCCTTTGCGGTGCGGGATAGAGTGTCAGGGGAAATCGTCGGATGCACGCGAATTTGCAACTGGGAGTCTGATAATCGTCGTCTTGAGATTGGATACACTTGGTATGCTAAACGTGCCCAGCGCACTGGGATTAATACTGAAGCTAAACTGCTGTTATTGACCTTTGCTTTTGAAACCTTAGACGCCATTGCCGTTGAGTTCCGTACTCACTGGCATAATCAAGCTTCGAGACAAGCCATTGCAAGACTGGGCGCTAAGCAAGATGGTGTATTGCGAAATCATAAGATTCTTAAGGACGGCACTATCCGCGATACCGTGGTGTATTCCATTATTGATACCGAGTGGCCAACGGTGAAAAACAGTCTGCAATTTCGATTGCGACAACGACCGCCAACACTCTAATGATAAATAGGAAAGGCCCATGGCAAGCATTATAACTCGAGTAGATGTGACTCATGTCCATGAGGTTGCAGTGTTATTCAATGAGTACCGACAGTTTTATGGGCGTAGGGATGATCTCGCGGCTGCGGAGCAGTTTATTCATTCAAGAGTGTCAGATGGCTCATCAGTGATATTTATAGCCAAAGATAATCAAGGGCTTGGATTAGGTTTTGTTCAAATGTATCCCAGTTTTTCATCGTTACGCTTGGCCCCTATGTTGATCCTCAATGATGTGTATGTGACTCAACATGCCCGATGTGTCGGTATTGGGCGGGCGTTAGTGCTACAGGCCGCCAGTTATGCCAAAGCGCATAATATGAGTTATTTGATGTTAGAAACACAGCAAAAAAACCAGCGCGCGCAGGGCTTGTATGAAGGTTTAGGGTTTGTGCGTAACCAAGATTTTTATATCTACGAACTTGAGCTCCACCGAGGGCTTGAGTAGGTTTATTTATGGCGATTAAAAGGAAAAGTAACATGTTAACTCAGGTAAAAACGTTAGTATTAGGTGGTTTAGTCTTAAGTGCCAGTACTGCAGTTTGGGCTGATGAAGCAGAAAAAG
The DNA here is from genome assembly GCF_025653545.1 of Shewanella sp. SW1. NCBI lineage: Bacteria > Pseudomonadati > Pseudomonadota > Gammaproteobacteria > Alteromonadales > Shewanellaceae > Shewanella > Shewanella sp. SW1. Next base: position 70,619 of record NZ_JAKKSG010000003.1, read on the forward strand.
CGTTTAGTAAAGAAGCCATTGAATGTGCCGCTTACTATCAAATTAGCTCAGAAGCCATTGGCGCGATGAATGCACCGCAAATGCAGGCCGTGGGTGAGCGTTTAAAAAGTTCTAAAATTGAGTCTGAGAATTTAGCTAAGAAATACAGCTCTGAAGCTGAGGTCACTCAAGCGGTTGCCGATGCTAAAGCCCGTCAAATCGAAAGCTTAGGGGGGTCAAGCAACTTAGGTGCGTTAATGGGTAAATATAAAGAAGAATGTAAAAACCTGTTAGCCGATCCACAAAAGCGCTTAAATTATTGGACTATGGCGACTATGTAATCGTAGGTTTTAGTCAGGGTAATCGTTTACGGATTGTGAAGAGAAGGAGCCTGATGGCTCCTTTTTTACGTTAAAGTACAAGCACTAAGGAGCTGGTGGAGTCATTCATATTGAGTCGGTTTTCCCATAGATTTTAGCCTCGTTTGGTTTAGGGGCTTAGAACCAAGTTGCTTATTTTCGCTCGGCTGAAACTCAACCGCAGTTTTTAGGGTCCAAGTTACATGGCCAAGTATTTAAGCCTTCGGTTTAAATTCTCCTCAGTTTTAAATTCTTAGTTCCGTTACGATATTCAAAGATAATCAAATATGAGTACCAAATAGGAGCACTATGGTATTAACAATAATGGCAGCGACTGTTTTGAGTGCTGGAGTCTGTGGGTACCATTTAATCTATGGTAAGCGGGTTTTATTAGCACCACTCTTGAAGGCGAATGTGTCACAGCAAAGCAAGCAAATGCTACTGTGCTTATTTCACTGCCAATCGGTATTTTTTGTGGTTTCAACGGCTGCACTTTTAGCCTGTGCACTAAAGGTAATCCCTGGGATGTATGCCTTTAGCCTGTTGTTATTCCTCGGGATGAACTATGGGATCTTTGCGATTTGGCAGTTTTACATTGCCACTCTGAGTCCACCAAATAGTGGTCAGATGATCATAGTGCAAGCGCTGATTTTCTTACTCATTGGTATTTTGGCTATGTTAGGGCCACTCTTGTCTGCCGCGTAAATTGCTCATGAGAACTTGATAAATCATCGCGATTGAAGCGTAAGAGTTTGAAAAACAAACAGTGAATTATGGGGTTAATTGAATACCGTATTGGGCGGCGAGTTCAGCGAGTTTACCATTATTGATGAGCAGTTCAATCCAGTGTGAGAGCCTTTTGCTATCGAGCTGTGAACTGGGGTTGAGTAAAATGCCATTGGCGTATTTTTGGTCCCATTCATCTGATATTAAAAGTAATTTTCTCTCTTCTGGATGAACCTTTAAATAATACTGTAAGTAAGAGTTAGTCACGGGCGCTAGGTCGGCGCGTTCACGTAGAATACTTTCGATAGAGGCGTTATTGTGACTGACGAACAAGGGACGAAATTGCTTTGCCAGCGTATTCGCATCGGTTTCAAAGTGGGCAAACTGGTAGTGATATCCTTTGATGAACGCAATTGACTTGTTGGTTAAGTTTTTGAAATAGCTTTGGTTATGAGCTTTAGTTTTAAGTGCAATAAAGACTTCACCATCTATCATATGTAGCGGAATAAACTGAGTCGCTATTTTTTGCCATCCCCAAGCGGGATTCTCAAAGAGCATCATGTCGAATCGACCTAAGGAATGGGCTTTATATCTGTGCTCAATACTGGTGACGGCAAATTTAAAGACCACTTCTTGTTGTACTTGATTTAATGCATTAATGATATCGAGTGTGAGACCTGTGTAACGGCTGTCTTGTTGTTGATGGACATAGGGAGCAAATTGATAACCACCGACATGAATTGTCGGAATTGACTCGGGAATCGCTGGCGACTGAACTTTATCTTGGGCGATAGCCGTGGTAAATGCGCTAATGCTTAAGGCTAAACAAAAGAGTAGACGACACAACTGGCTCAATATCATAGTCACCCCTTGTTATTTTTAGCATGAATGATTTTTTACAAGTATACACAATTTAATTTGTTCAATGCTGTCGATAAAGTGCGAATTTTAAATCTGTCATAGTAAGCTAGCGCAAACAGGATGAGGGAGATTTCACATTGAGCAAGATAAAATCTCAAGTGTGTGGTTGGGTTGAACAGGGACATATCACGCAAGAGCAGGCGAATAAGCTTTATCGACAGGTGACTGTCTTGCCGGATGGGTCGAGTTGGCGTCGCTTAATTGCTCATTTATTACTCTGGTTCGGTGCGTTAAGTTTTGCCTGTGGGGTGATTTTTTTCTTTGCCTATAATTGGCAATCTTTGGGGCGATTTGCCAAATTTGGACTGATTGAAGTGGCGATAATACTCGCTATCAGCGCATTTGCTTGGCTCTATTATCGTGCCAATATTTATTCCCCTGTTAGTTCTTATCGTAAAGACAGCACTTTTGGTGCGACGACCGCCAATGGCGTGCTACTGGCCGCAAGTGTGTTAGTTGGTGGCTTATTAGCGTTAGTTGGGCAAACCTATCAAACGGGCGCCGATCCTTGGCAGTTATTTGCGCTATGGGCATTCGTTATCTTACCCTTTGCTTGGGTGGCGGGATTTGATGGTTTGTGGCTGTTGCTGGTGGGATTGCTAAACCTCAGCATAGGGATATTTCTGGATTCCTTTTCCCATTTCTGGGGATTATTTTGGGGCGCTCAAGGACAATTGCTGATCTTTATCTGTTTGAATTTAATTATCTATTATGCTTTCGTACTTTTAGACAACAAAGTCGCGGGGCGCTGGCATGCGCCAATCCTTGAATATGTTTGTTCATTGTTTGCTATGGGCTGTTTTACTTGGTTAATCACTTGGCTTATTTTCGACGATTTCCTTGAACGTGACAGCTTCAGCACTGGGATTTTCTGTGGTTATTTTGCCCATCTTATATTCGGATTCGTTATTTTTCGTTATAGATTACCACGCATATATCCCTTGGCCTTGGGCGGTTTTAGCTTGATTGCCGTAGGCGCCGCGTTACTGATAAAGCTGATGTTTGAGGATAATGACCCCATAGGTGGATTTTTGTTTATTGGGCTTTATATCATTTTGGCAAGCACAGGTTTGAGTATTTGGTTGAGGGAGCTAAGCCGGAAACTTAAACCACAGTTTGTAGGAATCGCCAGCCAAGGGAGCGTGAGCGTGGGAGATGTTCATGAGCAACAATAATGGTTTACAGGATAGCGAAATGATCACTCGACCCTGCACTGATAGACTTAATTCAATCGACGCTTCGAGTGAATTAAGTCTAATCAAACTCTGGCAAGCTTTGTATGCCGAAGGCAATGTTAGTGCAGCTCAAATGTCAGAAGACCATGATATCCCTTGGTATATTGCCACTATGCAGGCGTTTGCTGCTTGGATAGCTGCGTTGTTTTTATTGAGCTTTATGATGGCAGCGTTTGGTGCCATTTTTGAGCATGTTGAAGAAGATGTCATTTTATTTATCGGCTTAACCTATTTAGCCTTGGGGATTGGGCTGTATTTTTTACCGCGGCAACAGATTTTTATTGAACAATTTGCTTTTGCCGCCTGTTTGAGTGGTTTGATCAGTGTGGCATGGGGATTATTTGATTTAATTAACAATGATTTTAGCCTCACATGGTATCTCTGTATGGCGGGTATTACATTGTTATTGTGGGGCTTGATTGCCCATGGGCTAGCCCAGTTTGTATTCGCTTTTTGCTTAAGTTGGTGCGTGATTGGCCTGATGGCAAAATTTGAACTGCTCAATTTTAGCCCGAGCCTTTTTGCCGTAGTCATTAGTCTAGTGTTATTAAATATCAATCAGTTCGGGCGTCATTATCGCAGGGCTCGGATGCTCATCTATGGCTTCGCACTCGCCTTGCTTTCGTTGCAGTTGATGCACGCTTTTAGTATGGACAGTATTTTTGAAGCCTTATTTAGCCCTTGGCAGCAAAGCCTGTGGCTGACACTGACTCATCTGTTGATTATTTTCGCTATTTGCGGATTTTTATTGGTGACAATCTTGCGCGAGCGCCAGCAATCACTAAGCTCACCAGCGGCGCTGGGGTGTGTTATCGGTTTAGTCATCGTTAGCGGTTTATCCTTACCTATGCAGGGTTTATCAACGGCTATTCTATTGATCTTGCTTGGTCATTATTGCAACGAGTCTTGGTTGAAAGGTATGGGAATGGTGTCGGCGCTGTTATTTGTCAGCGGGTATTATTATTCCCTAGAGACGACTCTGTTACTTAAATCTGGTTATTTGATGGGCTTAGGCGCCTTGCTGTTAGTGGCAAGGTTAGTGATGTGGCGGTTATTTCCTGCTAATGAAAATGCCAAGGAGACTATGTGATGGGAAAACTGTCGGCTTCACATAAATGGGCGCTTGGGCTCGTATTATTCACAACAGTGACGATTCTCGCTGGCGTGAATTGGCGAATTTTCAAATTCGAACAACTGCTTAATCACGGCCAAGTGGTGCGTTTTGCATTAGCACCGGTCGATCCGCGCTCATTAATGCAGGGTGATTACATGGCGCTTGAATATGCCATTGCGCGCGATGTGCGTAGTGCCTTAGCGCCGCAACAAATGCAGGGCCAGTTATTGCTGGCTGTCGATGGGCAAAAAGTGGCGCGTTTTGTGGACTTTTATACCGACCAAGCACTCGGTAAAGATCAACTACGAGTGCAGTTTCGTGTCCGTGGTAATCAAATTAAGCTCGCATCGAACAGCTTTTTCTTTGAAGAAGGACAAGCCGATCATTTTAGTGCAGCTAAATACGGTGAGTTTAGAGTGAATTTGCAAGGTGAGTTACTGCTCGTCAGTTTACTCGATGAAAAGCTTCAGCCCTTATAACCCTGTGTCAGGATTGTCATCCATTGGTTCTGCTTACTTGATTAACCTCGATTTATCTCTAGCCGCACTGTGTAGTGCGGCCTGCATCTTCCGTACTGCTTTCTTCCTAGTTCTGATCGCTAAATCGCGCGAATAATATCCACCTTAAGTTGCAACTTTGATGCAACCAATTTGTAACCTTGACCGCCTATAGTATCGTCAGTCTTCGAGGTGATATCACCTTGAAGCATCTAAGCGCATCAATTAAATACCAAATATTAAAACAATACATTTAGGGGTCTCAATGTTTAACACTAAAACTGTGCTGGCGTTAGCCATCAGCAGCGTTTGTGGGCTTGCCCATGGCGCGGATAATTTGATCATTTCTGAATACGTCGAAGGCAGCAGCAATAATAAAGCTATCGAACTGTATAACCCAACCGCGGGCGCTATTGATTTAAGCCAATACCAATTGCGCTTCTATTTTAATGGCAGCACAAACGTCGGCACGACCATTGCGCTCACTGGATCATTAGCGGCGGGGGCGACTTATGTGGTTGCCGATAATGACTCTTCTGCCGATATCCTTGCGGTCACAAATCAACAGAGTAACGCCAGCTTCTTTAACGGCGACGATGCGATTGAACTGACCTATCAAAATCAAGTCATTGATAGTTTAGGTCAAGTCGGTGTCGATCCCGGTGCCGAGTGGGGCAGTGGTGATCTCTCCACTCAAGATAATACCCTGCGCCGTAATCCTGATCTGCTGATTGCCGATCCTATCAGTACTGATGCAGTAAGCTTTAGCACTTGGCTAGGTTTTGCTAAGGATGATGTTTCTGATCTTGGTAAGTTCAGTGCGGGTACGCCAACCGATCCCGTCGACCCTCCACCAAGCTCTTTAGTGTGCGGCGAAGAAGCCACAGCAATTCATGCGCTTCAAGGCGCGGGCGCTGCCAGCCCTCTCAATGGTCAAACTTTAGTGGTTGAGGCGGTTGTCGTCAGTAATCAAGAAGCTGGTCTTAAGGGCATTTTCGTGCAAATGGCTGATAATGAAGCCGATAGTGATCCCCAAACCTCGGAAGGGGTGTTTGTGTATACCGGCACTGCGCCCACAGCTTATGTGGCAGGCGATCGTATTCGTTTAAAAGCCAAAGTCACTGAATATCAAGGCTTAACTGAACTAACGACTTTATCAGAACACAAGTTGTGTGCTACAGGACAAACGTTACCAACGGCCGCGCTAGTGGCCTTACCAGTTAACAGCAGTGATGATTTTGAGCCCTTTGAGGGCATGCGTGTTCGTTTTAGCCAAGATTTAGTGGTGAATGAAGTCTATAACCTCGGTCGTTATGGCGAGATTTCATTAGGCAGTCAGCGCCACTTTATTGGTACGCAGGTGGCTGCACCGGGCGCGGATGCGCTGGCGGTGAGTGCAGCCAACCAACGTGACAGTATTTTATTGGATGACGGTTTAACGGCGCAGAATCCTGATCCTGTGCAATTCCCCGCTCCTGGTTTGAGCGCATCAAACACAGTGCGTGTAGGCGATAAAGCCACATCGCTTACGGGTGTAATGCACTATGGCTTTAATCTGTATCGCATTATGCCAATCGAAACGGTGAACTTTGTGGCGGAAAACCCACGCCCTGTTGCGCCCACATTGAATGATGGCGGTAATCTAAAAGTCGCTAGCTTTAACGTGCTTAACTACTTCAATGGTGATGGCCAAGGTGCAGGTTTCCCAACCGCCCGTGGTGCCAATACGTTGAGCGAATTTGAGCGTCAAAAAGCGAAGATTGTCAGCGCCATGGTGGGCATTAGTGCCGACGTATTCGGTTTGATGGAAATTGAAAATGATGGCTTTGGCGCTAATTCAGCCATTGCCGATTTAGTCGCAGGTTTGAATGCCGCAGTGGGTGAAGCGCGGTACGTTTATATCGCGCCAACAGGCATGAATGTGATTGGCACCGATGCCATCACAGTTGGCTTGATTTATCGCAGCGATAAAGTCACGCCGCAGGGCGCTGCACGTATTCTATCTAGTGCGAATTCGCCATTAGATAGCGATCAACAGCCCCTGTTTGACGATAGCAAAAACCGTCCAATGCTGACGCAAGCCTTTAGCGTGAACGGCAGTGAAGAAGGCGTGGTTGTTGCGGTTAATCACTTTAAATCTAAAGGCAGTGAATGTGCAGGCGAACCTGATCTTAACGACGGTCAAGGCAACTGTAATATCACTCGTACCCGTGCGGCGACGGCTGCAGGTCAATGGATCAGCGAGCAATATCCAGATCAAGGCGTACTGCTGATTGGTGATTTGAACGCCTATGCGAAGGAAGATCCATTAACTGCTTTAGGTAATGCAGGCTTTAGTGAGCTGTTTGCCAAACTTGAAAAGCCAAATCCTTATTCCTATGTGTTCTCGGCTGAATCGGGTCAGTTGGACCATGCTTTAGCAAACGCTGCCCTGGTGGATAAAGTGGTGGATGTGACGCAGTGGCATATCAATACCGACGAACCGCGCGTATTGGATTACAACGAAGAGTTTAAGACGCCTACTCAAATCCAAGACTTATTTGCCACTGATGCGTATCGCTCATCGGATCACGATCCTGTGGTGATTTCACTCTTGCTCGACGCGGAAAAAGTCGCGCCAGTGGCCAGTTTCACCCAAGTGGTGAATGGTGCTGCGGTGCAGCTGACATCCACTTCAACCGACAGCGACGGACAAATCGTGTCAGCAGAGTGGAGCTTTGGTGATAATACCGTCGCAATGGGTGAGGTAGTGACTCACAGTTATAGCCAAAGCGGCGAGTATCTGGTCACGCTAACTGTGACTGATAACGACGGCCTAACCCATAGCACGTCGCAAATGGTGACAGTGGTTGCTGATAACGTGAAACAACCACCCGTTGCGCAAATTCAGCGTATTAATTTATGGTTAGTCGATATGTTTATCTCGACTAGCTATGATACCGATGGCGTAATCAAGCAACATAAATGGACGTTCGACAATGGCACCCGCGCTAACGGTCAAGTGGTATTGCGCCTTGCCCGCCGTGGACAACACACAGTTGAACTGACCGTTAAAGATAACGACAAGTTAACGGATACCACAACGCTGACTTACCGTTAAGCCAGTCCTTTTATTCCGTTGATTTTAAGTGACGCCAAGCTCGCAGCCGCGGGCTTTTCTTTTTGCCCAAAAGCAAAATAAAGTTGTTGTCAGTTGTGACGCATCAATTGTCATTGTTTCCCCAGTGACTCGTCACCTCTTTATTTAACAAGAAGCCTCCCTGAGGGCTCTAATAAAATATCCCTGTTTTAGAAGGTTACAGGTGCAACAATGACAATTTTAACTAACCCTTTCGCTGTTTGTTTAGCTAAAAAGCTAATGCACAAAGCAAGATAACTTTGTCGTCAGTTGTGCTGTATTCATTGTCATTGTTTCCCCTGTGACTCGTCTATTTCTTTCAAAATAAGCCTCCCTGAGGGCTCAGCTAAAACATCCTGTTTTAGAAGGTCACTGGTGCAACAATACCAATCTTAACTAACCCTCTAGCTGCTCGTTTAGCTAAAAGATATTGCCCTAAAGCAAGATAACTTTGTTGTCAGTTGTGCAGCATGAATTGTCATTGCTTCCCCAGTGACTCGCCGTAAATATATCCCTATAGGCTCGACGGCAGCATCCATGCCGCCAACGGTCACTGGTACAACAATGCCAACTTAACTGACACTTCTGCTGTTTGTTTAGCTAAAAAGCTATTGCCCCATTCCAATTAAGCAATGACTTAATATGTACGACTTGGTGCTTTTAGATTGACCAAATTTTAGTAATGAGACAATGTAGTCATCAGGAACTGTTCGCCTCCATTTACAAACTTACTTCGGTGGATCATTTTTCGATGCAAATCGTGAATCAGTTTTTGGTGCAAATTAAGAAAAGCGTTAGGAACTATTGAAGAAATGTTCTCTGAATCGCAGAAAATTGAAACATACAAAGCTATGGGGCAAATCGCTATGGTCTGCGGTGGCAGTGAGTATAAGTGTGCATGGGCTATGAGCTTGCTTGAACAAGGTGTAGATACGCCATATATTGCTATTTTAGCTACACTCATAAAGCCTATAAATGAATTCGAAGCCGATGATTACTTCAATAGAGTTTTATCAGAACTAGATATTGAACGACCAAACGATGAAGAAGCAATTGAAGGTTATGCCAAAGTTTTAATGAAAGAGGTGGTTGACGGATCTTTAACCCCAGAAGTTGGTGTTTCAATGATATATAATGCAAACGTAAAACTTGACTATCCTAGTTCATTTGGCGATTTTACAGTTCTCGAGGACGAATGGTACTGTGAATACATTAATGGATGGTCAAAAGAGCAAAGAAAAACCAAAATTATCAATGCATGTAAGAATACTTATGAGGTTCTTAATTATCCAAATGTTTTCAAAGTCTAACAAATAAGGTTAGGCTGCGCGAAGCGGCGACCTTATCCCAAATATTGAACAAGTTGTTCCACCGTCATTTATCCTTTTGCCCCAAAGTTTGCTAGCACTCGTTTAGTGAATCGAAAATTGACGAACTACTTGCCCTACAAATCCTTATCTATTAGTTCTGCTTTTTAACCCGACTTTTAGCTCTTCATCATGACTGATCAAAATTGAAATGCTATACAGTTGTGTTCATAAATGCCTAGTATTGAGTGCTTTTACTTAAATTACATGCGCGTTATCCCAATACTGTAAAGATAAAACTATTAAAAATTAAATTCTTAAGTTTTATGTCGGTTAGATAATAGATTTAGAAAATGCGCATGCGCGTTTTTCCGGATGGTGTATTTGATAAAAAGCTGATAAGTTCTTTGCACACTGATAGTTAACTGTGCATGCGCACTATACATACGCTAAGTGTCAAAGGATAGGCTGGCACATCATGGAGGAATTATGTCCCACAAAATATCGAATGTAGTAATAAAAAACTTCAAATCTGTCATTGATGCAGAGTTTAAACTGTCAAGTTTTACTCCTTTAGTTGGTTATAATAATGCAGGTAAATCGAATTGCTTGTCTGCTATTCAATGGTTACTTAAAAAATCTAGTTTACCAGAAAAAGACTTTTTCGATGCTACTCAGCCAATTGAAGTAATCGCAACTATAGAAGGTGTTACTCAAGCTCTTCTCGATTCAATGCCACCAAGGCAAAAAAGCTCTATCGGAAAATATATTCAAAATGAAACGTTAAAAATACGACGATTTCAAGCAATTCCTAGTGAAAAAACAGCAGATATTAAAATTTCAGTATGGGATGAAGTAGAAGCTGAGTGGGCTGTAAACCCAACAGGTCTTGATAATGCTATTAGTGTACTACTTCCTGAGCCTATCAGAATTGGTGCTATGGAAAATGCAGCTGAAGATGCTTCAAAAGCCAAAACCTCCACAACAATTGGGAAGTTACTCGCAGAATTTCTGACTCCAGTAAAAGCGGCGCATGAAACAGAGTTAAACCTTCACCTCAATGAGGTAGGAAGACGAATTTCATCTGACGGAGATATGCGATTTGGGGAACTTTCAACAATCGATCAAAACGTTAACTCTAAAGTAAATGACTTGTTTCCAGGCATGAGTGTAAAACTTCACTTTGACACGCCTTCAATAGATGATTTGATCAAAGCAGGTACAATAAAAGTTTTTGAAGGAACTGGAAATGGTAGAGACTTTTCTTCGTATGGTCATGGTGCTCAACGTTCTATCCAGATGGCTTTAGTTCAATATTTAGCGGAAATTAAAAGAGTTAACAACAATTCAAGCTCAACTACATTATTGTTAATCGATGAGCCTGAATTATATTTACATCCTTTTGCTATTGAGCAAATCAGAGAGGCTTTAGTAGCATTATCAGAAAATGGATATCAAGTACTAATTACTACTCACTCAGCTCAAATGATTACTCCAGAATTAGCTGAAAAAACATTATTAATTAGAAAAAATGATTCTCATGGCACTCATTCAAGACTTAGATTGACAGATGCTATTCAAAGAGTTGTGCCTAATTCTATGCATCAGATGGAGCAGTTGTTTAATTTATCACACTCTAATCAAGTTTTATTTGCTGAAAATGTCATCTTAACTGAGGGGAAAACGGAGTTACGTTTACTTCCTTTTTTATTCAAATCAGTTGCTAATTTAACTATGGGACAGGAAAAACATGCTCTTGTCGCGCAAAGTGGTGTTAACGATACAAAAAATCATTAGAAATACTTGGTGCAATGGATTTACCCTCAAAAGCAATATGTGATCTAGATTATTGTTTTACGGGTGCAGTAAGGGATAACTTTATTTTATCTACTGATCAAGATTTAGTTGCGTTGAAGGCTATGCTTCCTAATTTAGTTCAATCCCATGGTGTGATGTTAAATGGGAATGGTTTACCTAAAAACACCAATGCAATAAGTGCGGCGAAAGCTTTTGAAGCTTTAGCTAGTCAGCAAGCCGCAATTCCATTAATAAATTCTTTACATAATAAAATGAAAGCACAAAGCATTTGGGTTTGGAAAAAAGGTGCTATTGAGGCTCATATTGGAACAACAAGTAAAGATGAAAGCGCTTGGGCGCAATTTAAAAATAATGTATCAATTCATGGGTTAGCCCAAGCATGCAATGATCACCAAAGTATAATAGATCTTGTTGAATGGCTACGTAATTGACACTTAATCGGGTAGCCGGAGGTATCTAACCTCCAGCCCCCAAACCACCCTGTATTCGGCTCTGCACACGACTAAATGGATTTAGGAAGTAGGGCGAAGCTGGATGCCAAAGTCGAGGGCGGTTCATTTAGAACGTCTAACCTAGGCTTTCTGGTTAGCTTCTTGTTTCGAGAGTGAACTGCAATCCATCCATCTCTCAGTGAACATAAACCCGCTTTCTTAACTCTTACTTGAAGCTTTGCATTAATAATTATAATGTGAAGCATGAGCTTTAATGCTTAAGCTCTAAATCATTTCTGTCCCAAAGTGTACTACCTATGCCTTTAAAACCTACAGATTACGCGAATGCTCGAAAGGTGTGCCATGGTGATTGGCGAGACGACCGTCCGCCCCATGGACGGGGCGGTCGAGCATCCAAGGACGGACTTGCAGCGAGTCGACGAGCGAATGCCATGGCAAGCCTGTGCGAGTGGATACCCGTAAACGCTAAACTTCTAACAACTGAAATTACTGCTCCCCAAACACTACTTTCCAACATATTTCTGTCCAAAAGCGTGCGGCGTATCGCTTTAAATATACAAGTTATGCTAGTGCGCAAAAGGCGTGCCATGGTGACTCGCGTGACGACTATCCGCCCTACGGAAGGGCATTCTAGGATGGACTGGAACAACATCCATGCTTAACTGCCAGTTCGCCCTCCATGGCTCTCGTTCATAAACTTAGAATCCCTAGGCTTCTATTCACCCTGTCGACGAGCAAATACGATGGCAAGCTTATATGAGTAGGTCAAACCAATAAGCGCTCCACGGTTTAAAATGGATGGCCTAATTTATTGCCCATCATTTTATCTGTCATTTTAATTAGTTTTTATTGGCAATATATATCTATTAAAGCTATATCATTTAGTTTTTCACTTAGTCGCTTGAGACACTAAAAAATGAATTCTGAAGTTTTGAAGTATGTAAACGAGCATCAGCTTTCGTCTGTAATGAATAAAACAAAGTGGTGCGAGCTTGAAAAGGCATTAAATGGATCTGAAGACTTTATTCCCTATGTGCGATACAAATTGATTTATGATGAAAATCCAAATGCAGGTTTTACTGCTGTGTGGTGGCATGAGTTACTTGAAATAGCAGAAACCATTGAGTGGTTAGAAGTTGATCCATTCAAAAGAGAATGGCTAGGCCGATTAGTGGCGGATCGAGTGACGGACTTTTCTGATGTTGTAAGCGCACAATTAGCCCAATATTCAATTCCTTATTCGATAGAAAATGGCATGTTTCGGATTTGGGGTTATCTGAGGAGGGATGAATCTCCAGAATTTATCTAACTGAAGAGTTATATCTCTGTAAGTCACTTATTTTCAAGCTAAAACCACTCAAAACTGAGACCTCAATACTGATTATTGAGATTGGGCATAGAGACAAAAGACAGTAAAAAAGTGCTTTATTTTTCAATAAAGCACTCATTTTAAGCGAGTCAAGCACTCGTTAACCTATTGATCATATTACCGATCAAAGTAGCGGTCAAAGTACTATATAGAGTGGCCAGCCGAGAAGGCCGACGAGACCTTCTTTATGTTCGAATCTTTCTAAGCGTTCAGGTGAAGCGTCGCTGAGTAAGAGTTCGCGGTAGCTTTTCGCAAAGTGCAGGGTACGCAGTAGGGCGGGGACAAAGTTTTTACCGAGATCTTTACTGATTGTTTCAGCGAGTTCTGCGGGTAATTCTGCTAACGCTTTCTGGGTTTCCAATTCGATATGCTCACGGGTAAACCATTCCTCTTTTAAGGTGATTTTGCCGATACGCTTTTTCAAATCCTGTCTGACTTTGGCGCCATCAAACAACAATCGATACAGTACTGCTTCGGCTAATACACTCTCTAAATTGAGAAAATCTAGCGGATCATAGCTCGATTGCGCGTAAAACTGTGCCAATAAGGCCGCAATTGACTGTTGGCGTTGGTGTTCAAGCAGGGCATCTTGATAGGCTTCATAGCCTAACCATTCTTCCGCATCTGGCGGGCTAGACACTTGTTCAAGCAAGAACTTGTCGACATCGCCGTACAGTGACTTGCCGTTGACGAGTTTGTGCTTGCTGACAGTGCTGAGCATGCTCCAGCCTTTTTGAAAGCATTTGACTACGCCATCGGCGGTGATCAACAGGCGTATTGCCTGCTGCGGATTCTGGTTTGATAACTCCATCAAACCAAGGCTGACCACACCAATGACATCGTGTGCCGCTTGTTCAAGCAGGTGCATTTTGTACTTGTTGTAAAACTTATCGGCCAGTTTGAGGCTCATCAAAATGGCTTTGGATTTGATTTGTGACAGCTGTTCACCGCTCAGCGTTTCGTCTGCTTGGCCTTGGATCAATACCTTGCTTAGGTAGGGTCCTTGATCTACATCACGCAGTACCAGTTGCATCAAATAATTCCTTAATCCAAAAAGCTAAACATATCATCGACTTCAGCGTATTCATCCGTCACTTGGTTTTTCTCTTTGGCTTGAATAACCAGCTCGTTGACAAACTTGCTGATGATCATTTCCCAACCTGAGCTTTCGTTACGCAGCAGACTCTTAATGGCTTTTTCAACATCGGGCGCGAGCTCGTGGATCAAGGCCATTAGGCTGCGTGGGTCGTCTATGCTGAGGCTGTGTGCATCTTCACTGGCGACGCGGCTGTCGTAGCCGATGGTCTCAGTGTCTTCTTCGTCATCGTAGAGATCGGTGTAGCCGTCTTCATCTTCATGTTTTTCGCCTAACATCATTTCGATGAAAGGGATCGACAGGTAGAAGAGGCCCGCAGGATCTTCGGCGATACATTCTAAAATCGCAGTTTGTTTTTCTTCGCTATCTTGGATGCGAATTAAATAGGTCAAAAAATCAAAGGTATGCTGAATAAGTTCTTCGGCATTGTTTTTGATTTTTTCTTCCCAGTACAAAGGTTGCTGACAGACGATGTCGCGAATTTGTTCTGGGGTCATGAGTTCAGACATGATCGAAGGACAAGAGATATCATGGTGACTGTTGATTTGGGTCAGCGTGACGATATCCATGTGTTCGATAACTTCGACTAATTGCTCGTCGCTCATAGTATTTGCAATGATTTCAAAGCGTTTGCTCGCTTGTTTTGGCTCTACGTCCGCCAACTCTTTAATTTCAGCGACGGTAATCTCAATGAGACTAGTGTTCATTAGCGGTCCTCATCATCGTAGTGATCGTAGTAGCCATCTTCCTCTTCGCCTTCATCATCATCGTCGTCGTTATCTGAGGTACCAACATAATCGTTGTCATCATCTTCATCGTCGTGATGTTTTGCTGCTGGCGTTGCTTTACCTTGAGTTTCAAGTAAATACAGCACGGCGCAGCTTTCAATCAGTAAGGTTTCCGAGTAACCACGCACGGCTAACACTAAAGGTAAATCAGCATTGTTAAAGCCAATCGTGACTTTAAACTCATCCCACTCGGGTTGAGTAGCCGTGTTTATCCAATGTGCCCACTTGAGTTTGGCTTCGGCGGGAAACTTAATTCGACCGTAAAGCGCGACAGGCAGGTACTCAGGCACAGTATCGAGCATCTTAGGATCGGCTTCTAACACCTTTTTGATTTGGCTAGTAAATTGCTCTAGCGCTTTAGGTGTATCGGGATCGTCGTAGGACTCGATATTGTCGTAGGCATTATTTTTTAGCTCATTAATGCGTGAGATATTCAGTTTTTTGACCATTTGACACTACTCTAGAAAACGCTCAAGGATAAAATTGATCCCACAGTTCGCGCATGGCGCTAGCGGGATCGGTCACTATGACGTTATTGAAATCTTTGATAAACGCATTACGTCGCTTAGGATCGGACAACACATCATAAGCATTTTTAACGCGTTCAAGTTGTACGGCGGCTTGCTGCTTTTCCTCTTCCGAGGCGCCTAACAACTTGTCGGGATGATATTTGTTTGACAGCCGTCGATAGGCTTTTTTAATGTCGTCTTCTTTGGCACTGGGTTTTATACCAAGCACACTAAAGTGGTTAATCATACTTGTACCTGCAGGCGATGGGGCTGATATCGCGAGATAAAAAGGGTTTGACTCTGATTATCTTTAAATTCGTGGAATTATGATTAGTCAGCCGTGGATGATAGCAGAAATCCCCACTCAGCGGCAAACGCGCGAGCAGGAATTTGTGCTTTAGTGAAGGGTTAAAAATCCTTTAAACTTTAATCTGTTGTGGCGCATGGATTAAGTCTACCGCTATGCTGTTGAAATCCGGTTACCTCGCCAGATTGACAGCTAACTTAACCTTGTTTTAGGCGAGATAATGGCCCTCGATTAAGGGCAATATTTTAGCGCCGAACAGTGCCGAATCCTCGCTAAACTCACTCACACAGAGCTAACCCACACTCGCCTCGGCCACGTTAGGCTGAGCTAACGCCGTAACCGCTAAGTCAGACTAGACACTAAACGCAGGTTCATTCCAAGGGTGAGCATTTGTTTTTGTTCTCGCTGTAAATCTTTCATAAACAAGCTGATTTTCCGCTTATGGCTTGGTAGTACTAGCATGAGTCCATCGGGGATCACTTTAATATGATCTAAGGTCAGCGTCTTAGCGATACGGCCAAGATTGAGCAAGACAGCGAGCCTAAGCAGGCTGAGTAGGCGATTGAGCGTGAGCTTATGGTTGGGATCGAGTTCAGCGAGCATTAATTCGTTAGGCTTTTTTCTGTGGTTGGTGATAAGTCGTGCTAAATCCAGCTGCAAGGCTTCGCTAAACCCAGGTAAGTCACTGTTACTGATAATGTAACCGCCGTGTTTGTGCAGGGATTTTGAATTAATGTGTAATCCGATTTCATGTAAAGTCGCGCTATAGGCGAGCAAGCGCGCATGGGGCCTTAATTGCCATTCGTCGGCGACCTGTTCAAACAAGGCCATAGCAGTGTCGCGTACCTTAGCCGCGTGGGCCATATCGATATGATAAAGCTGGGCAATACTGTCGACGGTGCGGTGGCGAATATCCTGATACTGGCCAATCTTTGCCAGTTCGTAGAGTACGCCTTCACGCAGTGCGCCTGGGCTAAACTCAAGTTTTTGAATCGGTAAGCGCCTAAAAAAGCTGATCAAAATGGCAAGTCCGGCGGGCACTAAGGGAATGCGTTTATCATCGACGTTGGCAAATTGGATTTGGCTAATATGGCCACATTTGATCAACTTGATTTTGAGCTGTTTGAGTCGTGGCAGCGTGATGGTTTCATCGCCGTGCTCTTCTTGAATTGCTTCGCAGATGGCTTTCACTGTACCTGAACTACCCAAGGTGAGTTCCCAGCCGCCCGTGAAATATTCCTTTGAGAGCGACGCGAACTGCTTATCAGCCGCACTTTGGGCATCGCGAAATGAGGCTGGGGTGATGAGCCCATCAATAAAGAAACGCTCATTGAAACTCACACAACCGCAGCGCAGGCTAGATAACTGAGTTGGGGTATTTTTCTGGCCGATCACCACTTCGGTAGAACCGCCACCGATATCGATGACTAAATTACTTTTCCCTAGCACTTGGCTTTGGGCAATACCGTTATAAATCAAACGCGCTTCTTCATGGCCCGAAATGACCTCCACCGGATAGGGCATGATGGCGAGTGCAGCCTCGATAAACTGATCGCGGTTTTTGGCAATTCTCAGAGTGTGGGTGGCGACTAATCGCACTTGCGCTTGGTCGAGATTGGAAAATCGTTGGTTAAAATCCCGTAGGCAATTGAGCCCACGTTCTATGGCGTCATTGTCGAGAATATTTTGCGCATTGAGTCCAGTGGCGAGCTGAACCTGTTGTTTTTCTTTATGTAAAATCTGCAAACTGCCATCTTGCTCGCGGGCGATGACCAGATGAAAACTGTTCGACCCCATATCGATGGCGACAAAGTGACGCGATTTAGAGTTTGCGAGTACATTGCTGGGCGTAACGTGTGACTGTGTGTGCGAATATGTGGTTACCAATCGGATTATCCTTAGGCAATCAAAGCGATATAAAGCCAGCGGTTAGCTGGCTTTGGCCCGTAACTCTGGTGTTATGTCAGGCTGAGTTTTCACTTCTCGCTCAGCGTCACCCTCATGGGTGGACATACGTAAGGCATTAAATTCTTGCAGTTGGCGCTTCTCATAATTAATCAGATATTGATAAATGGCAATTTGAGAACGCACTTTTCGTTTGTTTCCGCGATTCCGATAAGGATTACTTTGTTCCTTGTTGATTACACGTGCTTTAGTGTTGTCATTGAATTGTAAGGATAAAATATCCATTATCATCTGTTTTAGGCGCAGATCATAAATCGGCACACTCACTTCAACGCGATTATCTATGTTGCGGCTCATCCAGTCGGCGGAGCAGATAAAGAGTTTGTTCTCACCACCCGCGTGGAACAGCATCACTCGTGAGTGTTCGAGGAATCGGTCGACGATACTATAGACTTCGATATTGTCGCTGATCCCCGGAATTTGCGGGATAAGCGAACACATGCCGCGAATAAGTAACTTGATTTTGACCCCAGCCGCCGAGGCTTCATAGAGCTTTTGTACTAAGGATTCATCGAGTAAGTTATTTAGTTTTAAGGTAATTGCCGCCTTCATATGGCTCTGGGCATTAACGATTTCATTATCAATTAAGTGACTCAGTTTTTGTCTGGCATCGTAGGGCGACACAATTAAATGCTGGAAATTATCGCGGCGATACGGATGTTCAATCAAGTCAAATACTTGCTCCACTTCTCGGGCAATTTCTTGATTGGCGGTGAACAGCGACAAGTCAGTGTAGACCCGCGCCGTGCCTTCGTTAAAGTTGCCTGAGCCGACGTGACAATAGAGTTTGATTTCCCCTTGTTCTTCGCGGCCAATCAAGCACAACTTGGAATGCACTTTTAAGCTGGTGATACCGTGGTGAACTTTGACGCCCGCTTCGGCCAAGATGCGGGTCCATTCGATGTTGGATTGCTCATCGAATCTGGCTCTGAGTTCAATGACGGCGGTGACTTGTTTGCCGTTCTTCACTGCATCGATAAGCGATTGCATTACATGGGATTTTTTCGCCACTCGATATAAATTAATTCGAATAAAGCGCACCGCCGGATCGTAGGCCGCTTGGCGTACCATTTCGGTAAAGTGGGAAAACTTATGGTACGGATAATTGAGCATGATATCGCCCATCCGAATCGCATCGAAACTGTTGGCGCTGCGGCCAAAACCTGCACTATTGAGCGCTGGTAGTTTTTCGTTTTCGAGGTAGTCGCGGCTCGGGTTGGGGAAGGCGATAAAGTCTTTAAAGCTGTGGTAACGCCCGCCTGGGATCAAACATTCGGTCGAGCTGATGTTCAGGTTTTCTTTGAGCATCACCAACATGTGTTCAGGCATTTCTTTGTCATATACTAAGCGTACAGGCTCGGCGGTAAGACGTTTTTTCAATCCCTTGGTCATTTTCTCAAGCTGGGTTTGTTCAAGCTCGTCAGTAATATCAAAATCGGCATCGCGGGTTAACTTCATCGAATACACTTCGATAGCATCGTACTCGAAGAAGGGACCAAAGAGTTCATCGACGCAGTGGCGAATAATATTATCTAATAAAATCAGATATTTTTTCGCTTTACTCTTTTCGGCTGGGAGTTCGATAAACCGCGGTACATTTTTAGTCGGCACTTCGACTAAGGCGTATTGGCGGCGAGCTTTAGTGAACAAACACACACACAAATAGGTGGCGTCGTCATTGATTTGCTTGATCAGATCGCGATTATTATTGACCATAAGCGGCGCGATATGGCGTTTGAAATGATCTCTAAAATGCTTTTTCAGCCAGTCGCTGTGGAACTCGCTTAATTGTTTCTCATTGATTAACAAAATATTACGACGTACAAGTTCGCGCATTAAATCCGTGTATATGCCATCGAACCTTTCTTGCAATGCCATCACTTTCGATTGGATCTTGGCCATTAAATGGCGGCTATTACTGCGACCTTCCTGCAGGGATGACAGCAAAATGGAGCGTCTGACCGCAGCCACACGCACCCTAAAAAACTCATCCATGTTATTGGAAAATATCCCTAAAAAGCGCACTCGCTCCACTAAGGGAACATTGTGATCGCAGGCTTCTTGCAATACCCGCTCATTAAAAGACAACCAAGAGAGTTCTTTATCAATCGAAAGTTTATCGGTATTCGGGGACACTGCACAGCTCCTTTAAGCAAGCGTCATGGCGCAATATACAATAGCATTCATCCGCCGTTGTGCAATCAGATTTACTGCCGACAAGTGAAGGAGTTTCAATGATAAATATTGCGTACACGCCAAAATCAGTCTGGGATTTATCTGGGATAAAGATACGAGGGAAATATGTCAACTTGATGACGAGTGTGACAGAAATATGACCTTATGATGATCATCTTGGATTGAGCTCAAACTCAGTTCGCGTTACTGCGATTTAAGTCTTGAGAAACTGTGCAAGCGCGGCTTACTGGGGATAAATCCGTCAGTGTTAACTCCTTGGGCATTATCGCAAACTATGTTATCTTGCTCGGCT
This sequence comes from Shewanella sp. SW1, assembly GCF_025653545.1. Lineage (NCBI taxonomy): Bacteria > Pseudomonadati > Pseudomonadota > Gammaproteobacteria > Alteromonadales > Shewanellaceae > Shewanella > Shewanella sp. SW1. The sequence goes on from NZ_JAKKSG010000003.1 coordinate 90,667, forward strand.
TTTTTATCGCGGGAGTAAAAGGTATGTTTGTTGGATTTGATTATGGTAGTGCTAACTGCGCCGTAGGGATCATGCTGGATGATGGTGTGCAGTTATTGGCGTTATCAGAGCAATCAGCTTATTTGCCTTCGACCTTATACGCGATGGACAGGGAACTGATCGCCGAGGCGGTTTACCGTGGTCTTCCTATTGAGTTAAAAGCCGATTACGCCAAAAAGCGCGCCGCGCAATTGAGTCGTGCCCGTATGGTGCGCCATGAGTTAGATCTCGATGCCGATGTTCAGGCTGTATTTGTTGGCGAGCAGGCGGTGAGCGCGTATTTAGAAATGCCGGAGGAGGGATTCTATGTCCGTTCGCCAAAATCCTTTTTAGGCGCGACAGGGCTTAGACCCGAACAAGTGGCCCTGTTTGAAGATATTGTTACCTTGATGATGCAGCACATTAAAGTGCGCGCCGAATCTGTGTTAGTTGAAAAAGACCTTGTGAAACAGGGTAGCACTGCGATGATCACCCATGCGATTATTGGTCGTCCGGTGAACTTTCAAGGCATAGGCGGTGAAGAGAGTAACCGTCAGGCCGAAGCCATTTTGACCTTAGCGGCAAAACGTGCGGGTTTTATTGACGTTGATTTTCTGTTCGAGCCGTTAGCGGCGGGGATGGATTATGAAGCGACCTTGACCGACAACAAAACGGTATTGGTCGTCGACGTAGGCGGCGGTACAACGGACTGCTCTGTGGTAAAAATGGGACCCGCCCATAAACAAAAAGCGGATCGCAGTGAAGATTTCCTCGGTCACAGCGGCCAGCGGATCGGCGGTAATGATCTCGATATCGCCCTTGCAATGAATGCCTTTATGCCGCACTTTGGTTTAGGTTCCTTGATGATCAATGGCAAACCTATGCCCAGTAAAACCTTTTGGAATGCGGTTGCAGTGAATGATATTAGCGCCCAGCGAGAATTCAGTACCTTAAGTAGCCGTAAATTGATTGATGAATTGGTTAAAGAAGCCGAGCAGCCACAGTTACTGAAGCGATTGTTAAAGGTGCAACAGCAGCAGTTAAGCTATCAACTGGTTCGCCAAGCCGAGCGTGCGAAAATTACGCTGTCAGATACCGATAATACTGATGTTAATCTGGATTTTATCGAAGCGGCGCTGCACGCGGGTGTGAGTCGTGACTTGTTTGAAAATGCCATTGAGCCGTCGCTGACGAAAGTGGAAGCCCTGATGCACCAAGCGCTCACGCAAGCTGCAAAAACTTTGGCTGCAACAAATGTCGCGGTAAACCGCTCATCAACAGAGGATTTATCCGCTGAAGCAGAGTGTAAACCCGATGTGATTTACGTGACGGGTGGTACGGCACGAAGCCCTGCGATTTATGCGAAAATCGCTGGTATTTATCCCGATATTCCGGTCGTGGTCGGCGATCACTTTGGCTCTGTGACAGCCGGATTAACCCGCTGGGCACAAAAGCTATTCGCTACGCATTAATATATAAGCGCTAGCATATCAGCACTAATGTAAAAGGATGTATGAATGAAAACTCTGTTGAAGTGTGCGTTTGCGGCCTCTGTAGGTTTATTGCTTGCGGGTTGTGGTGACGATGTGGGTAAGGTGAGCTTAGGGCTTTTTACCACTAAAGATGTGATTATTGATGCTAAAAACGATCCTAAAATACCTGGGGTGACTTGCCATATCAGTCGTATCGAAGCCAATTTAGATTTTGCTGATCCGTCCGATATGGGGATCAGTTGCCGTCAAACTGGGCCAATTACTGCGGCCGATCTGGCGAAGATAGATATGGGGAAACACGGCGAAGTGATTTTCACTGAATCCCTGAGTATTTTATTTAAGTCATTAAAAGTGCGTAGAATTTACGATGCGCAAAATCAGACTCTGTTGTATTTGTCCTATTCGACGAAAGAGACCAATGGCAGCCATAAACATGCGCTCTCAACAGTGCCGCTTTATGGCTCTGCGGCTTGGGTCGATCCTGCATTAAGTATTGGAACGAAAGCGAATTAATCGCTGTAGAGTTTATGGTTTAGCGGTTTATTTGCGATAAGCATAATGATATTGCAATAAAAATTCGTATTTGTATCAGTACCGATAAGAGAAGGGGCAGAATATTTATTCCGCCCCTTTTTTATATATTCTGCTAGCACTTAGCACATTAAATATCGTTACTTAGCTTTGGCCGCCAATACAGCGTTAAAACGTTCAAACCCAGCACTGAGATCGGCGATTAAATCAGCGGGATCTTCTAAACCAATATGTAAACGGATCAAAGGTTTGCTCGCATCCCATTGCGTCGCCGAGCGGATTTTTTCAATGCCGAAAATGCCGAGGATTAAACTCTCGTAGCCGCCCCAAGAAAAGCCCATCTTAAAGTGACTCATATTTTCAACCAGTGCGGTGACGGCATCGGCATCGCCCTGTTTTAAGATAAAGGAGAACAAGCCGTTGGAGGCACTAAAATCGCGTTTAAAGAACTCATGACCAGGGCATGTCTCGAACGCGGGGTGACGCAGATGATCGACTTCTGGCCGGGTTTTCAACCAGTTGGCTACTTGCAGTGCATTTTTTTCATGTTGCGCCATACGCACGCCTAAGGTACGTAGGCCGCGGGCAGCAAGGTACACATCATCAGGGGAGGTAGTTTGTCCCATCAAATAACTGTGTTCACGTAATTGTGGCCAGTATTTTTCGTTGGCCGTGGCCGTGCCTATCATCACATCCGAGTGACCGACGATATATTTGGTCGCCGCTTGAATTGAGATATCTACACCCATTTCAAAGGGTTTGCTATTGATGGGCGAGGCCCAAGTGTTGTCTAGCATAGTGATCAACCCATGTTCGTGGGCGATGCGGCACAAGGTCGGTACATCTTGCACTTCCATGGTGATGGAGCCCGGAGACTCTAAAAACAGTACCTTAGTATTGGGGCGAATAAGGTCGCGAATGCCTGCGCCAATCAGCGGATCGTAGTAAGTGGTTTCGATACCAAAACCGCCGAGAATATGGGTGCACAGATCCCGCGTTGGCTCATACACGCTATCAACCATTAACAGGTGATCGCCCGTTTTTAAAAATGACAGTAGCGCCGCACTGATCGCCGCCGCGCCAGAAGGATACAGCGCCGTACCGACGCCGCCTTCTAGTTCGGCAATCGCGGCCTGAAAGGCAAAATGGGTTGGGGTGCCACGGCGGCCATAAAACATCTCGCCATTGGTTTTATTTTTCGCGGCGTGGCGCATTTCATCCATGGTTTCGAAGACGATAGTCGAAGCGCGAAAGACGGGCGGATTGATCACGCCTTTGGTCCATTTTTTGTCTCGACCTAAGCTGACGATTTGGGTGGCTTGATGATGTTTATCTGTCATTGGATCATTACCTTGGCATTTAGGTTGAACGAAGAGGTTGAACAATTTGGGAGAATAATTGGCGTTTCTTATCGATTGTTATGGCGGTCATCTTAGCATCTGCCCGCATAAATGACAGGAGGCGCGTGATGAGTTTGGCTCATGTTATTGGCCTCCTGTATTTTAGCTGTTGAGATTATGACGCAGGGCTTAAAAGCTGTAACACGCTTAACTTAAAGCCCGTATGTTCTTAATTTAAAGGTAAGGTGACAAGGATATCCACACCATTATGTTCGCTGCGATTACGGGCAAGGATTTGTCCTTGGTGGAACTCGGCGACCAATCGCGCGATATACAGACCTAAGCCTAGGTGGGGTTTATCTTGGGCTTGATTAATCCGCACCGACACCATGGAATCGAAAATCTGCTCCGACATATCAATAGGCAGTTCAGGTCCTAAGTTGCTGATAAGCAGAGTCGCTTGCTTACCCACTTGGGTGAGCGTGACTTCGATAGCACTGTCTTTATGGCAAAACTCAATGGCGTTAGCGATAAGTTTGTCCATTAACTGGGCGATATATTCTGGTACACCTTGCATCATCAGTGGTTGATCGGGCACTTTCACACTAAAGCCTTGTTCTGGATAGGTCATTTGATAACCTTGCATACAACCGCTGACCACTTGGGAGAGTGGGAACTTAGTGATATCGGCCTGCGTTAAACTCTGCTCTAGGCGTGTTGCCTCGCTCATGTTGTTTAAAATCATGCTTAAGCGGCTGACACCTTCTTGGGCGCGGTCGACATATTTTTGCGTGTCTTTATCTAAGGTCTGCAGGTTTAAATGCTCAAGGGATGAACGCACCACAGCCACGGGCGTACGTAACTCATGGGACAGGCGCGACGACATGTTTTCTAGATAGTGAGTGTACTGACCCAGTCGCCCCACAATGCTAGAGAAGCTACGGGACAGATCGCCAATTTCATCCCGAGCCTTCGACGGTTTGAGGTGATTACGCACACGGCCTTGGCTATCGATGGCGTTTTCGGCTTCATCGCGCAATTTACGGATGCGGTTAGAAATACTCGAGGCGAAGAAGAACAGCGCCAAGGTGCCCATACTCATTATGGTCAAAATCACGTTAAAGAGTTTTTCCAGCGCTCGGTTGCGTAGGGTTCGAATTCCGTGGGTGGTTTCTTCGGCGACGACTGCCCCCATCACATTGTTATCAATCCAAATGGGGCTCGCAGCGGCGAGTACCACAGCTTTGTTGTCTGGGGTTAACCGCCAAGTTGAACTTTGCTGACCCGCGAGGGCTTTTTGGATATGACTGCCGTCAAGCTCGGTGGAATCTTGTAAGGAATCAATAAAGTCTTTGGGCGGTTTTGTGAGAATTTTATAGTACAGCGGATGCAGGTAATCACGCTTGAAGGTATCCCACAGCGCGGTGCTCTTTTCATCTTCTAAGGTGCGGGTCCATACACTGTCATTAGCGCGAATGTCACCGGATTTTGCCAGTACGCGGCCGTGTTTATCGACCACCCAAATACGTGAGCTATAGTGGCTCATGCCTTTGATAATACTTTCAATTTCCGGTGATGGTACCAGCACAGTGCCGAGATTGTCGACCGTGTCTAAGGCCGAGGTGCCGACAACTGCAGCGACATCACGGTATTTGCTGTCGTTGACATCGGCAATGGCAAATCCGAGTTTGCTGCCGACCATGTCTAAGGGAATACGCAGCTCGACATTGTAGCCCACATCTGTCGTTGCCCATTGTCCTTGGATACGCACCTCAGGTGTGACGGGCACAGTTTGCTTAGGATTAGCGGGTAATTCGAAGGCGCTGATCCAGCCGGGTTGAGTCGTGGCAACGATATAGCGTTTGAATTTATTGTCGGGCGCGAGTGTCGCAATCGAGAGATGATCGTTTCTATCAACACTTAGAGCATTTTTACCCCGCAGTACCACTGTTGGATCAATGACTTGAAAAAAAGCATACAGATAACCATCGTATTGTCCGACCATGTGGGTAAAGCTTAAGGTCAGGGGAGCGTTCGGATCGGCACGCATAATTTGGTGCGCCTCACCGTATTGGATAAATCTGTGCTGATATTCCTGCCATTCGTTGAGTTTGCCGTCGAGTAGAATCGCCCCCGCCAGTGGATAGGCGTATAGATCGCGGCTTTTTTCCACTTGCTTTAAAAAACTCGCTTGCCCATCGAACAATTTTGGCCGCTCGTGCAGCGCGGTGGCCAGTGCTTGAGTGGTGCCTTCTAAGGTGCGTTCTTGGCCGTGGCGAAGATACTTTTCCATTTCCCACACATATTGATACCCCAGCCAAGGTAGGCAGAGCAAGAACAGGCTAAGGCCGATGACTTTAGTGCGTAGACCAAAGGGGAAACGTGTCATAAGTTAGGGATCAGCATTAATGGGTTTAAAAGTTCATTCATCCAAGGTTATCTGGTTCAACGCCGCGCGCTTAAAGGTTGGTTAAGCCATAGATCAGGCCAAGCTGTCCCAGCGATAACCCATACCATAGACAGTATCAATACAATCAAACTCTGGCGCGGTAGCGATAAACTTTTTGCGAATGCGTTTCACATGGGAGGTGATAGTGCTGTCATCGACAAAGATTTTAGCCTCTTGCATTAATTCATGGCGACTGCGTACATGGCCTGGATGTTTGGCTAACGCATGCACCATCCAAAATTCGGTCACGGTAAGCTCGATTGGTAACTGGTTCCAATAGACTTGCATGCGGTTGGCATCAATGGTCAGTGGGCCACGTTCGAGCAAGTTTTCCTGCGCCGTTTGGCTGGCCGCAAGTTCAGATCGTCGAAACAATGCGGCTAAACGTGCGGTTAAATGGGGAAAACTCACTTCTTTGCTCAAGTAATCATCGGCGCCTAAACGCAGGCCACACACAGTATCAAAGTCACTGTCACGGGCGGTTAAAAAGATGATCGGCAGCGTGCTCGACATGGCGCGCAATGACTGACATAGCATAAAGCCTCCATCAATTTCATTACCTAAGCCGATGTCGATAATGGCTAAATCCGGTAAACGGGTATTAAAGGCTAGCATGGCCGATGGTCTGTCGGCGTAGGTTTGCACGCTGTAACCGTGTTGTTGCAGCACGTCCTTGTAATTCTCGCGAATGGCCGCTTCATCTTCCACTATGGCGATACGCTTCATAGAGCCGTATTCCTATTGACTTGGGGGGAGTAAGTTTTCGTGACTATACAGGATTTTACCCGAGAAAAAAGGCCACAAATGCAATTGCCATTTTGTTGCCACAATTGATAGTTGTATTGCCATTTTCCATCCCTGCTCATGCCATTCCACTTGTGTTTAATAGCCCCATTCAGTTTTGTACCCGTTTGACCTGATGTGGTGTTGAGTGGATTGCTTCAGGTACGAGTCCAAGCTCAGCTAATAATCAAAAAGGAATGAGATGATGAAAAAGACACTAATTAATCTATTGGTTTTGAGTTTATTAAGCGCACCTATAGCCAGTGTGTCGGCGCGGGTTTCACTGCAAAACCAAGTGATAGGACAAGACCTCACCCTAGAAAATGATGCCTATGCAAGCGGTATAGCGATGGATGACGAATACGCAAGCGAGGATGAACAACCGGAAGCCCTCATTGGCCTCGGTGGTGGAGCCTTAGTGGGGGCGTTAGTCGGTGGTCCAGTGGGGGCCATTATTGGTGCGTTCACTGGCACCTTAATTGGCAAATCGGTCAGCGATACAGACACACTGCACGTTCAGCAAAGACAGATCCATTTGCAAGAGTCCCAGTTATCCGAGTGGAATGTAAAACAGCAAGCCGCCGAAAAACGGGCGAGCGAATATACCAAGACGCAGCAAGAGCTTGATGAGTTGCTGTCAGCGCAACGTCAATTGCTCAGTGAACTCGCCTTGGGGCTTAGCGTACAGTTTCGTACCGGTTCCTCTGAGGTTGAATCGCATTTTTTGCCCCAATTAGATGATGTGGCTGAGGTGATGAATTTATCACCAGAACTCAATCTTGAGCTGAAGGGCTATGCCGACCGCCGTGGTGATGAGAGTTACAACCAAGCCCTTTCTGAACAGCGTCTACTGGAGGTGCGTGGCTACCTGATTAAGCAAGGCGTCACTGCCGAGCGTATGACCACTCAAGCCTTTGGCGCTTTATCGCCTTTGCAAGCCGACCAAGACAGAGAATCGGATGTGTTCGACCGCCGCGTGACATTAACACTACAGCCTCATTTGGCCTTGACGGCAAGGCACGCTGCTGACTAGCGGTCAATTTAAGCTGTCCATTTTACGTCGTTCATATTAACGACAACCAACATCAGTTCATATTTGTTAATAGAGGAAGCCTTTGTGATGATCACAGGGAAAAGGGTAAAAGAAGTGAGTGAAGCGGTAGCGGTATTGCTGATCAGTGCCGCCGTGTGTTGGGGTTTGCCCTTTGTGGCATTGGCTTCGCCTAATAGTACCGGCACATTGTCTGCGCCACAGAATATGGCTTCGGCATTGGTCGGGCAAAATAGTGCAGAGTCACACATCATTAATTACGATGATATCACGCAGGGGCTGTTGCTTTATCGCCAGCCGAGCGGTGCTTGGGTGCCATCTTTGCCGCTCGATACACAAGTGTCGATGCAAGTCTCTGGCTTAAGTAATCGCGTGAGCGTGAAACAGGTTTTTCGCAACAACACTGAATTTGTGTTGAATGGGCAATATTTGTTCCCGCTGCCCAATGAGGCTGCGGTGGATTCGTTGCGATTACATATAGGCCAGAGAGTGATCGAAGGGCAAATTCATCCTAAGGCCGATGCCAAGCAGATTTTTGAGCAAGCGAAAGCTGAAGGCAAACGTGCCAGCTTAGTGAGCCAAGAGCGGCCTAATATGTTCACGACCGAAGTCGCAAACCTAGCACCTCAAGAGGAGCTGATTGTAGAAATCAGCTATCAGGAGACCATTAAATATGAAGATGGTTTGTTTAGTTTACGTTTTCCGCTGGTGGTCGCGCCCCGTTATATTCCGGGATTAACATCGGATTCAAGTGCTAGCGACTCACATGATCCTATGGCACAGGTGCGCCAATCAAGCCGAGTGACAAGTTCGCAGGTGTTTGATGCTGACCGGATTGTGGCACCAGTGCGGGACGGCGCCAGTGGACGTGATCCTGTGCTGAAGGCAGACATTCAAGTCTTACTCGCAAAGGGGGTTGATAAAGCGTCCATTGAGAGTCCTTACCATGACATCAAACTCAAGCAAGACAACAGCGGCGCGGTCGATGTATCGCTGGCGCAACGAGTGCCCGCTAATCGTGATTTTGTGCTGCAATGGCGAGTAAAGCAGGGCACGAGCCCAATGGCTTGGGTGTTTAATCAGCAAGGTAAAACCCATAAGCTCGATGGCGAAAATTTGTCTCAGGATACACTTGAGACAAGTAAAACTAGCGGCGTAAATGATGATAGTTACAGTCTCGTCATGGTGTTGCCTCCTAAGGTTGAAAAAAGTACTCAGCCGAGTTTGTCCCGTGAATTAATTTTAGTGATTGATACTTCGGGCTCTATGGCGGGGGATTCTATCGTTCAAGCTAAAAATGCACTGTTATACGCGTTAAAAGGACTGAAGCCGGAGGACAGTTTTAACATTATCGAATTTAACTCCAGTTTGTCTCAGTTCTCTGCAGTGCCATTGCCGGCGACTTCGTCGAATTTGTCACGGGCCCGTCAATTTGTGAGCCGTTTACAGGCCGATGGTGGCACTGAAATGGCGTTAGCACTGGACGCTGCCTTGCCAAAATCCTTGGGCAGTGTATCGCTTGATGCAACGCAGCCTTTGCGCCAAGTGATCTTTATGACCGACGGCTCTGTGGGCAATGAACAAGCGTTATTTGATTTGATCCGTTATCAAATAGGTGAGAGTCGCCTATTTACTGTCGGCATAGGCTCGGCGCCTAATTCTCACTTTATGCAAAGGGCGGCGGAACTCGGTCGTGGCACTTTTACCTATATTGGCAAAGTGGATGAAGTCGATGAGAAGATCAGCGCCTTACTCAGCAAAATTCAATATCCAGTGTTAACCGATATTCAAGTGCGTTTTGATGATGGCAGTGTGCCCGATTACTGGCCATCACCTATTGCTGATCTGTACCGCGGTGAGCCAGTGCTCGTGAGTTTAAAGCGCAGCGCCCGTGAGCCACAGGAGTTAGTGATTTCAGGACGCCAAGGGCATCAAAACTGGCAACAGTCGCTCTCGCTGCAGGACAACTCCGTAGGATTGATGACCCATCAAGGTGCGGGTTTAGATTTGCTGTGGGCGCGTAAACAGATTGGTGCATTGGAGTTGAGTAAAAATGGCGCGAATGATGACAAGGTCAAACAGCAAGTGACGGCCTTATCAATGAATTATCACTTAGTCAGCGCCTATACCAGCTTAGTGGCGGTGGACTTAACCCCAATTGATTCAACTGCAATGAGCCGTGATGCCGTGGTTCGTCAGCACTTGCCCTTAGGTTGGCAACCTTTTGGAGCCTTGCCGCAAACCGCGACTTCAAGTCGTTTGGATATGTTATTAGGTGCGCTGACCTTGCTACTCGCTTTGATTCTTACGGGATCGATTCTTCGACAAAGACGGGAAGAGAAGGCGGCCTTGGTGGCACTTACCAGTGAACGATGAGTTAAGCGCGATGAGCAAAAGCAGAACACAGCGATTTTTAGTGGTGGGATTATTTTTAATTGGCGCAACATTGTTAGGAAAGGGACTCTATATGCAAGCTAAAGCACACTTTGCCCAGTATTTGATTGAACAGGCGTGGACTAAAACCTTGGCTGATGGCCAATCCCATAAACCTTGGTCATGGGCGGATACCTATCCCGTGGCAAAGCTGTCTATTCATCGTGAGCAAGTGGCGGCTAACAACAATATTGAAGCAGAGCTTAATGACAGTTTATACGTTCTTGCGGGGGCTTCTGGGCGAAATTTGGCCTTTGGTCCGAGTCTGGTGTTGTCCAGTGCGCCAGCGGGGCAAAAAGGCAATACTGTGATTGCCGGCCACAGGGATACGCATTTTGCGATACTCAATGGCATGGCGGTGGGGCGTCGATTATCGTTACAAACGCTTAAAGGCAATCACATTATTTATGAAGTGGTGGCGACTCAGGTCGTACATGAAACCGAAACTCAATTTATGGCGCCATCCGATGATAATCGCTTAACGTTAATTACGTGTTATCCCTTCGATTCACTTCAAGGTGGTGCTGAACTGCGGTTTGTGGTGCAGGCGATACCCGTCGAAAATGAGTCGATGGAAACACACGGTACGAATGTATCCGTTTCAATAGGGAGTGGCGTGCAAGGGAATATTGGAACTGTTTCTCGCAGTTTCAAACATTAATCTGAAATCTAATTTAAATCCTTCATGTAGCTTTCAAAAAAATGCTCCTTTGTTAATCATCTTAGCCTGAAGCTGAATTATCGGCTTCAGGCTAAGTTATAACCATCAGTTACTGATAGGCAGCACACGATTTCGTCCTAAGCGTTTGGCTTCATAAAGTAATTTGTCTGCCGCTTCAATCAATTGCATCCCCGTTTGTTTTTCTTGCCATTGGGCGACGCCAAAGGAAGCACTGATATTATTGATGCGTTCGTCTTTGCGTCTGTCTTTTAAACTGAGTTTTTCGAGTCCACGGCGCATAGCTTCGGCCAGTTGCCTTGCGATACGTAGCTGACTTTTAGGAACAATAATCGCAAATTCTTCACCGCCAAAACGATACAGTTTCGTGCCATCGCGGCAGGATTCCTGTAGCCGTTTCGCCACGGCGCGTAACACTTGGTCGCCGAGCTGGTGGCCATAGGTGTCGTTAAACACTTTAAAATGGTCGATATCGGCCAAGATCACACAAGTGCCTAAGGGGGCTTGGGCTATCATTCCTGCAAAATCAGTGTCAAAGGCGCGGCGATTAAAGCAGCCCGTCAGTGCATCGTAGAGAACGTCTTTTTCTGTTTGTTCAAGTTTTTTCTTTAGTGCGTTTATTTCGGTTTGAGCCTTCTGCAGCTGACCGGTAAAGAACTCTGTGCTCGAGCGAATATTGTCCGACTCTTTCACTAAGCTGCGGACCAGATCGAGTACTTGTTCGACGCTAAAGCCTTCGTCTTCGATGCGGTTGAGCTTTTCAAAATTACTTTCGATACGCGACTGGAAGTCATTGGCATCTAGATTGGTATCTTTGAGTGATTGGGAAAGCTCAGTCACCATAGCATCCAGATTTTGGCGCATTTCTCTGACATCGAGTTCAACTGGGTCGGCAACATATTGGCGATACAAGATTTCGCTACTGACAGGAGGGCAAGTATTGTATTGGGCAATAACAGTATCGAGTTGTTGATTTAACTCCGGATTTTGTTCACCAACATAAGTGTACCAAAGCGCATAGTTAACGGGGGTGGTCGGAATTTTATGTTTGAGCATCAGAGGCACTGCTTTTTTGAGGTTCAGTGCAGCGGCTTGTAATAACTCTAGCGACATATTGTTACCTTACTCAATGAAAATACACGGATATTTTAAAATTTCGCTATTTTTTTATTCTGTTGCAGTCAGGTTTAGATCAACGACATGAATATCGGTCAGATGGAGACATGATTACCGTTTACTCTTGGATGTAGCGACTCCGTTTGCGCTAAGACTTCCATCATAAATTAAAGATGATATGGTAAAGTCTATCCTTAAAACCAAATAATGATAATAACTTGGGAGAAAGTTGTGAAAAATTTAATCATAACCACAAGTCTGTTGGCCACTATCTCATTACCTGTCTTTGCTGAAACGGCATTTGTGAAAAGTCTCGATCTCGTGCAATACCGAACCGATGTGAAAACCTTAGCGAGCGATGCTTTTGGGGGACGCGCGCCCTTATCTGAAGGAGAAAGGTTAACTTTAGACTATTTAGTGACAGCATTTAAAGATATGGGTCTCAAACCCGGATTTGGCGATAGCTATTTACAGGCGGTTCCTTTAGCGCAAATTAGTGCCGATCAAAACATGCAGCTTGATATCGGTGGACTTAAATTTGCTAATGGCAGTGAATTTACCGCGAGAACCCAAAGAATCGCCGACACCGTGAGCCTGAATAAAAGCGATGTGGTATTTGTTGGCTATGGTATCAATGCACCCGAATATGGCTGGAATGATTATCAAGGGTTAGATGTAAAAGGCAAAACGGTCATCGTACTCGTGAATGACCCCGGCTTTGCGACCCAAGATCCAACAATATTTAAAGGCAATGCTATGACCTATTATGGTCGCTGGACTTATAAATATGAGGAAGCGGCGCGTCAAGGCGCTGAGGCCGTGTTTATTGTCCATGAAACCGCACCAGCCGCCTATGGCTGGGGAGTGGTACAAAACTCCAACACGGGCACTAAGTTTACTCTGGTCGATGCCAATAATAACCAAGGTCAAGTGGGCGTGATGGGCTGGGTTCAGCACGAGGCCGCACAAAAAATCTTTGCCAAAGCGGGATTGGATTTTGATACCTTAAAACGGCAAGCGGCCAAGCCAAACTTTAATGCGATCCCACTTAAGTTGAGCGCGCAGCTCACGTTAAACAATAAAATTGAACACGCCAAGTCCCATAACGTCGCGGCTTTACTGCCCGGTAAAACGCGTCCCGAGGAAGTGGTGATGATGCATGCCCATTGGGATCACCTTGGTACTGTGATTGAAGACGGTAAGTCAGAGATTTTAAACGGTGCGGTCGATAATGCCAGCGGTGTGGCGGGGGTTTTAGCGTTAGCGCGTTACTTCAAACAGCAAGCTAAGACGGCGCCACTGGATCGCTCGGTGCTCTTCAGTGCCTTTACTGCAGAAGAAACGGGTCTGATTGGTGCACAGCATTTTGCTCAGCATCCCAGTGTGCCAACCAAAAATATCGTCGCCTTTTTAAATATCGATGGCATGAATGTAAATAAAGGCGTGGATTACATTTTGCGCTATGGGGAAGGGGTATCTGAGTTGGAGCAATACTTAGATAAAGCTGCCAAAGCCCAAGACCGTTCGGTAAAAGCGGATCCAAGACCACAGAATGGATTGATGTTTAGATCAGACCATTTTGCGCTGGCCCAGCAAGGTGTACCAGGATTGTTATTTATGAGTCTTGGGGATACAGATCCTGACTATATTGCGCATAAATATCACCAAGGAGCCGATGATTATGATCCAAATTGGACGTTGGAGGGCGTGAGTCAAGACCTAGACTTGATCGCCAGTATGATAACCACTTTAGCGAATGGTTCAGATTGGCCCCATTGGCTTGAATCATCAGACTTTAAAGCCAAACGTGAGCAGGATGGCCGTAAATAGGCTTAATGGGTTGGATCATGAGGGCGTCCAGTAGGCGCCCTTATTTTTTAGCACTAATTTGGGCTAGGGTTCGGGCAACTGTTTGAGCGAGAGGGGTGTTTAATACAATATGGGAAGAAATTTTTATAGAATTAAAAGGAATAGCTGATAGAAAGCATAGGGCCAATAAAATTGTAATAGATGTTGTAATCGGCGATTTGAGTATCTTTATTCGGCGAATTTTGGGCGATATCAACGTCAACTTTATAGTAGTTATAGGCCACGCTCATACGCCAGTTTGGGGTGATTTGTGCATTAACCCCCACTTTAATATCAACCAGTTCGCCTTTGACATCATTGAGTTTGATGTAAAAATACTGTGCATGGCTGGTGATTTGCCAACCAGGAACAAATTCATACTGACCATATATGCCAATGTCGGGCAGTGGCGCAGTGACATTTTCGTCAACAATGCGCGGAATTGCTTGGCTACCGCAGACATTATTGAGTAATTCCGATGAAGCGCAAACACCAATCACCCCTTCAAAACCTGTCTTGATAAACATAGTATGTAAACCAAGTGATAAACCGACATCATAGTTACTGCCTTGAAATACATCATAGCCATAGCCGAAGCGCAGTACATCAATGTTTAAGGTTGAATTTAGATTACCGCCTGCTTTGATATCGTAAATGGTGTCGTTAATCTCGAGCTGGAAGGGTTTGGTTAAGGCTTGGGTTTCGGCGTTACGATGAAGCTGTTTCCAGTCTAGGTAGATATTGTGCCGTTCGTTAAAGTGATAATTTAACTCGATAAAGGGTAAAAATTCGTTTTCTGCAAGTTGTAGATCGGACTCATAATCTAAGGTGAAATTATTACCCGAAATAGGGTTAGTGACTTCCATATTGGTGTCTGATTGCGAATAAAAGCCGCCTAACTGAATAGTAAAATCATCGGCTTGCACTTGAGTGCTGAGCAGTGACGCTATGATTAGGGGTAATAGGCGGTTCGACATGTTAAGGAGTGACTCCTGCATTATTCTTATTATGTTTAGCGATAAGGTCAGAATTTAGTGCCATAAAAAAACAACATTTGGAGTTTAACAGCAAATTTTTCAATGTGAACAAAATGTTTTAAAAAATGCAAAAAATTGTGATTCAAAACAAAAGTAGAGCTGGTTCTCGTGAGGTTGAATGAAATTTGAGTGAGCGATCACATCAATTGTGGATTGAAAGACTAAGGGCAAGTGTTTCCTTCCTGAACGGCTTTAGGATTGTTGCGTTATTGATGGGGCGAGATACAAATGGATATAGACACAACATGGAGGAGAATTATCGATATTGAGAATATCTAGCGGTACGATCCCGCTAGATATTGATATGTCCTAGTGCTTCTATTTCGTCTCGATAGAGGACGCAGACGATAGAAGTGACGGGATAGAAGTCTCAGCCTCTACGCTATCAGCTACGATTTTTGGGCTACTTGGTTCATCTTTATTAAACATGCCTAAACGGATGCGAATAAAATGCAAAATTTGCGCGGCAATATCCACATTCAAACAGGACTCTAAGCCCTCAAACCCTGGAGATGAGTTAGCCTCACAAATTTTGTAATGGCCGTTATCAAACAATAAATCGATACCTGCAACATCAAGATCGAGAATATTGGCTGTTTGGGTGGCAAGCCATTCAATTTCAGGAGTGATCTGAAATGGACGCGCTGAACCACCGGCACTGACATTGGCTTTGAAGCTGTCTTCTTGACCACGCCTTTCATAGCAACCCGCCACACGACCACCAATAGTGAATACGCGTAGATCGCGCCCATGACTGTTAGCGATAAACTCTTGCAGAATGATGTTAGCGTTTTTATTGGTCGCTTCAATCAACTGCATTAAATCGTCAAATTCACGCGCCTTATGGGATAAAAACACACCACTGCCCTGTGAGCCTGAAAGTGTTTTTATCACCACAGGAAAACCGAGATGGCGTTCTACGAGGGCGATATCGACGGGGAATTTAACCAACATGGTTTTAGGCGTAGGCAGATTTTTCTCGGCCAACAATTGTTGGGAGAATAACTTGTCTTTAACGATTTCAATGGCTTTAGATGGATTGAGGCAATATACCCCTAATCTTTCTAAGTGACGAATAATGGCTAAAGCAAAGTAGGTCGTGCCTGAGCCCATTCGCGGAATGATAAAATCGGGCAGCTCGACGGCTTGCCCATTCAATAAAATACTCTTGTTATCTTCTCTGGTGACAGTCAGATCAAATTCATCAGGTGCGTAAACTTCCAACTCTATGTTATCGGCTTTTGCTGCCGCCAGTAGACGCTCAATTTCATACCATTCAGGTTTTAGCTGAGTCGCGGTTTCTTTATATAAAATCCAACCACGCATTTAGTAGCAAACCTTAATCTTCATTCTTTATCCTCGGGTTCAGGTTCATCCTGAACATCATCTTCAATATCAAATACAGCCTCTGCCTCTATTTCTATCTCGGGCTTGGTTGCAGGCAAATGCACTGTACCAACCACGGCATAAAAGGGTTTCCCCATGGCGAGCCTGCGATACTTTACCCAGATCTGCTCTAACAAGCTACTGGGCGCGATATTTCCTTTGGCGACTTCCACAAATTGGGCTTCATCAGAGGTGCAAGGCAGCGTTTTTCCTTCCGCTAAATTCTTCATCGCATGACCATGCAATTCAAGGAGTTCAGCTTCTTTATTGGTAAAATCGCCGCTTCGTTTAAAGCCTTTGGGGAAATTAGCGTCGTCGTAGAAACGTTTTTGAGAGACAAAACTGGCAGCAACTGAGCCGTTAAACGTCTCAGAACCCTTGTTAGCGTTAAAAAAAGACTGTTCAGACATGGCAGATACCCTCTAGTTTTTGATATACAAAGATTTGCAACTGGAGTATTGGCTAGTATTATTGATTTATAAATCAAAAAAATTTGCCTATGTTGGTCAAGAATTTTTATGGATACCGATTTACTAAAAACCTTTCTCGAAGTCTCCCGTACTCGCCATTTTGGTAAAGCGGCTGAGAATCTTTACCTCACCCGAAGCGCTGTGAGCTTTAGGGTGAAACAGCTTGAGAGCATTTTGGGTGTCGCCTTATTTGAACGGCAACGTAATAATATTCAGCCCACGCCAGCAGGCGAACGTATGCTTGGTCATGCCGAGGCGGTGTTAACAGCATGGGAGCGGGCTAAGCAAGATGTTTCCCTCAGCCAGTTACAGACAACGCAGCTTGCCATCGGTGCAGGGCCGAATATTTGGGACGCTTACTTGCAAGGTTATTTACAGGGACTGCATGTCGGTTTACCTGGCGTGGCGTTGCGCACGGAAGTACTACCCGCGAATGCAATGACGCGTCAGCTAATGGATCGCACCTTAGATATTGCGATTTCATTCGATCCGCCAAAGCTTGATCAATTTGAGATAGTACAACTGGGGCAAATTAATTTGTTGTTGGTATCGAGCTTAAAAGGTCAAACGGTAAAAGCGGTTGTGCCGGGGCAATATGTAAAAGTCGATTGGGGTACGGCGTTCAATATTGTTCACGCGCAGGAATATGCCTCGCTGCCAGTGCCAACGCTGCACACGAGTTCAGCACGTATTGCGTTAGATTTCATCTTGAATAATGGCGGCTGCGCATTTTTACCTGAGCATCTAGTGCAACATGCATTGCGCGGCGGCGAATTGCATCTCGTCAGCGGCGCGAATGCCATTTCACGAAATGTGTATCTTGCGTATTGGGCAGAGAATGACCGCTTAGCCCAGATCAAACAAGCCATTGACTTTTTAAGGGACGATGGCTCAATGATTGCTCATGCGACGGTTTAGAAACTAAGAATTAAAGCACTAGCGGCGTTAATACAACCAGCCAAGTTAATCCACAAAGCGCAAGACTCATAAAGACGGCAGCCGAGGCAATGTCCTTGGCTTGGCCACTTAACGGGTGTATTTCACTGCCGACACGGTCAACCACAGCTTCAATCGCCGAGTTTAATAGCTCAACAATCAACACGATAAACAACGTGAAAATCAGCATAAGGCGTTCAATAGTGCTGATATCAACCCATAAGGCTACGGGTAACATGACTATCGTCAAGATTAATTCCTGTCTGAAGGCGGCTTCGTGGATCCAAGCGGCCTTTAGGCCCTTCATCGAAAATCCCGTCGCTCTGAATATGCGCTTAATACCGTGATTATTGGCTGGTTTCATAGTGTTTCCAATTGACGTTAGCGACAAAGCGCTGAGGTTCTGCTCATTCAAAACAGGGTGAATAAACCCTACTGTTGTCTTTGTTAACATTTGACTGAGTTATAAATTTGGCCGCAGTATAGCCCGAGATGAAAAGTGCATAAACAATTAACTGAGCAAATTTGATCATCAACATTCGTTGTTAACTTAGGGAGTTAGTGACTTTTGCGGTTATTTTAGTGCAACTTTAGCCGTGCGGCCTAAGCTTGATGAAGGATATATTGCAGCGTGGGCAAGGGAATGACTCATACAAACCCGTTACGAAATTTAACATTTAATCAGTTCATCCGTTTTAGTATTTTTAAGCTCAGCTTGCTCATACTTTGCGGTTTAACTCTTTCGATTAACGCACAAACCTCACCACCTGCCATACAACTTGCTACCGAGTTTGATGCGACTCGAACTTCGCAAGATATTAATATTCAAAATTTTTTGATTAGTGAGAAACTCGACGGGGTTCGAGGTTACTGGAATGGCAAGGAATTATTCACTCGGCAGGGAAATGCCATCGCCACACCCATTTGGTTTACTGCGAATTTTCCGAATTATCCCCTCGATGGTGAATTATGGCTTGGGCGAGGTCAGTTTGAGGCTATGTCCAGCCTTGTTCGACAAACTTCGGCTAAGGATGATGATTGGCGCAAAGTGCGATTTATGGTGTTCGATGTCCCCAAGGCCGGTGGCGACTTTCAGCATCGCTATCAATTTGCGCTGACTGAACTGAGTGGCAAATCAAATTATCTTGAAGTCATAGTGCAGTTCCAAGTAGAAAGCCTTGAAGCCCTGTATCAAAAACTCGATGCCTTAGTTGCAAAAGGCGCCGAAGGCTTGATGCTGCATCGCAGTTCTGCGACTTATATCAGTGGTCGCAATCCTCATCTGATGAAGTTAAAACCTTATTATGATGCTGAAGCTACTGTTATCGCTTATATCCCTGGTAAAGGTCAATTTGCAGGGCAGATGGGCGCATTAAAAGTGCAAACGCCAGACGGCCGAATTTTTAGTATTGGCACAGGTTTTAGTCTCGCAGAGCGCCAACATCCTCCCGCAGTGGGCACTATCATTACCTATAAATATCTTGGTCTTACCGTTAACGGTTTACCGCGGTTTGCCAGTTTTTTACGGGTAAGAACCGATGTTGAAACTGAGTAGCCGTACCTAGTAAATCAAATTGCGCATTAGTCTTTACGCTGAGTAATGCGCAATTGATATTTTGATAGTGTTATTCGTAATAGGCGACTGTCGATAATAGTTGTTCACTGAAATTAAAAATATCATCTACAGAGTTAATAGGATGACGAGTTTCATTTTTATTTTCATCCACTAATCCGAGATACTTTTGTTTAGCATTGAAGTGTAAGCGGCATAAGGGTTTTCGGTTATTATCATCCAATAGTATGCCAAAGTAACTTTGGGTATCCCTTGCGATGATTCGATTAACTTCTATTTTTTTGCCTCAATATAGCTTTTATCACATTGAAACCGTCAATTTCTTCTTCAGTAGTAACTACTTTAATTTTTTCATCATTGGATGGGATTGGGGTATCGATTAAATTTTTGTTTTCATCAGTTGGTTTATCATTGCCAATAGCGGATTTTAAACGTTCATTAATGCTGTCGTTGAGAAATTGTCTTAGTGCTTTATGAGTAATTTCAGCAAATTGATGTTTTACTTTAGATGTAAGAACCCCATCATAAGCCCTTGAGGCAAAAAAGCGAATAAACTCTTCTTCAGGTTCTTTAAATTGCTCACTAATAATACGTTTTATCTGACTCAAGTATTTTAGTTCTCCTGCCGCGCTGACTATTGAGTTAACGTCGAACGAGTTTTTAGTCAGCTTTTTAACTTCAGGAATTAAGTGTTCATCAATATTTTCAAGATCTAAGATCAGAAATGGTTTTTCATCCATTTTGTTAGGAGCATCTAGATCGGTATAAAATTGATATTCAGTACCGTTTGTAAGAATAGCTAAGCGTGCGTTTGTGACAGAAAAATAACGAAATAGTTGTGACGCATGCTTTATGGACAGCTTTTCATTGTACTTTTTGCATTCAATAAGGATTTGCACTTCGCCTTCCTTAATTAATGCGTAGTCAACTTTCTCACCTTTTTTACCTATAGTATCTGCCGTAAATTCTGGGACAACTTCGCTAGGATTAAAAACATCATATCCTAGAACTGTATGCAAAAATGGCATGACTAAGGCATTCTTAGTCGCTTCCTCAGTTTGAAGGCTATTAGCAATTTGAGGGATGCGTTTTGATAGAACATCGATTCGTTCAATAAAATCCATTTTACTTTTCCTCTTCTTGTACTTTGTTGTGTATTTTTTATTTGAGCGAGTATGCGGTGAACATTCAGTTTTATTTTAAACCGTACTCTGACATATAAACCTAGTCGATAAAAAATCCTTAGCAAGGAGGCTAATTTGTTTCTGTGCTGTTTACCGTATATTTTACGGGTTAGGTTAAATTTTGTGCGTGCTTGGTATGTATATGGCTCAAGGGGAATATTTTAGCTGAGGTGACACCCTTAACTTTCGGATCGTAGCGCGCATTTTATTTTTGATAATGGTTTGGCGTAAGAATATTTTGTATTTCTAGGTTTAAAATGTTGTATTTATAGGTAAATAATTAATGTTTTAAGCTGCTTATCATATTAAGTTTACATCTAGGTTTAAGCACATTAGATAAATTATTGATAATACTAAGCTATGAGGTATTCATGTTAAAAAATCAAAGTGTACGGCGAATATTGATGGTTTGTATGGGTAATATTTGTCGCTCACCGACGGCAGAGGCGGTTTGTCGTTTTAAGATTACTGAGCGCAGGCTTAATATTGAGGTGGATTCGGCGGGTACTATTGGTTATCACCAAGGGGATAAGCCTGATAGCCGCGCTATTGAGGCTGGTAAAAAGCGGGGTTTTAGTTTCGAGGGCATGCGGGCGCGGCAGGTGGTGAATGCTGATTTTGAGCATTTTGATTTAATTCTAGCTGCGGATAATGCCAATTTGGCGGATCTGCTTAGCCGTTGTCCGGTTGAGTATCAACACAAGTTACAGTTAATGTTGTCCTATGCTGATACGCAAATAACGGAAGTACCAGATCCTTACTATGGCGGCGCACAGGGTTTTGAACTAGTGCTCGATCTCCTCGAGCAGAGTATGGAAGCTTTATTAGATCAATTGACCGAAAAGTTCCGTTGAGATGCGTATTTCCATTTACGGTTTGGGTTTTATGATAAGTTCGGGTAAATCCCCTTATGCGAGATGACGATGAAAGTAATGGATTCTGAAAACCGAGTATGGTTCCTTTTGGAGCATGAAGGTCGCTTGTACTTGAATGCAAATTGCAACATGAGTGCATTTGGCTATAGCTATATGATCCAGCTCAATGGTCAGGAACTGCAAAATTATGAAGGTGGTGGCCGCGAGTATCTAAATAATCTTGCTCACGATATTCATTATTCTGTTCCAATCGCAAAAGACACAACGTCAATTTACAAAGGTCGTGAAGTTTCAAAACAGCTAGCTGGTTTAGCAACAGAAGCGATTAAAGCGTGGCGTGCTTAAAATCGGTTAACTCTAAAATGCCCCAAAGCTTGTTTTAAAGTTTAAAATGCAAGTAGGGCGAATAAAGTTGTGGCTATAAAAAAGCTAATGTGATGAGGTTACTTTCAACCTAGAAGTCATGCCAGTCCGAACTTTCAATAAAGCCACAGTAAAGTACACATCATCATAAAGTCATTAATAGATATCAGTATAGTTTGACTACAAACATCAATGGTTGTGGGCTGCTTGCCTTGCAAGGTTAAGTTGGTAAGATGTTGTTCATAAAGAAAATCAAATCGTTGTACATCTAGGACATATATGGAAATTTCATTACTTGCCGATAATCCCTCTGCGATAGACACGGTAGCGAGTTGGTATTTCAACGAATGGTGCCAAGACAATGGTAGCTATACCAAGGAGGAAGTCGTTAAAAAAGTCTCTGCATCAATAAATCGAGATACCGCGCCTATTCTGATCATTGGAAAAGTAAATGGTGTTCTTGCTGGTTCAGCAGAGCTAAAAATTCGAGAAATGGACATATACCCAGAATTTGAATTTTGGCTTGGTGGTGTTTACGTCACTCAGCAGGCTAGGGGACAGGGTGTCGCCTCAAAACTTGTGAAAGAGATAATATCGCTAGCACATAAAATAGGCGTGAAAAAATTATATCTTCAAACAGAAGATTTAACTGGAGGTTTATACTTACATCATGGGTTTAAGCCTATAGAACAAGTGAATTATAAAGGTATAAATGTATTGGTTATGGGCACAAACATCGGTGAATAACAAGTTTGTGAAGGTACTCTGCGGCTCAATTGAGGGAAGCAAGTGGAACGACATGGTCATATTTCACAGGGCTACCTAAGTAGGTCAAAGCATCCCCAAATGGCATCATTTTTAATCTTAGAATTTTAGTCAGTACAAGAAAATAGATTTCCTGTTTCAACAGTAAGAACCAGTTGTGTTCTGTTTCAGTCAAAGCGTTTATAAAGTCATTAGCAAGGCCATATAATCAGATGCTGAGTGACTCTTTACAGAATCTAATGATGAAAATGAGTCGAAATCTTCCAAATTTTGACAGTTATTGTTGAATCAATGGCTACCAAATAAGAATAGGCCGCGCGTAGTTGCGACCGATTTTACGATCGCTTAGTTAGTTCCTGCCCACGCTTGGTCCTCGCAGACTTCAGATCAATGTTGAACTCTTGATATCACATTATGCTTTTTACCGCTGTTATCGTCGTGTCGTGCGGCGAGCTTTTTTGCAAAT
Organism: Shewanella sp. SW1; assembly: GCF_025653545.1. Classification (NCBI taxonomy): domain Bacteria; kingdom Pseudomonadati; phylum Pseudomonadota; class Gammaproteobacteria; order Alteromonadales; family Shewanellaceae; genus Shewanella; species Shewanella sp. SW1. Next base: position 113,463 of record NZ_JAKKSG010000003.1, read on the forward strand.
AAAATAAACCTCCTGCCTCACGCTTGACAATAAATGAAACGTAAACAATCTTTTAACATGGAATATTTTCAGAAGGTTACTTTTCTTTCTGCAGAATAGAATTATTTTCACTACGGGAACACAGGAGTGTTTAACCCTTCCACTGAGATAACTAGGTTTCATTTGAGGCGATCCTCAATGGATTATCTAGGCTCAAGGTATCGTGATAAAACGCAATCATGAAAAGGAATTTCAATGAAAGACGTTAATATTTATCCGTATCAATCAATCTGTTCAGACCTGCTCAGTAAGCCAGAGACTGCGATCAAAACAGCAAACTTCAATTTTAATATCCAAAACTATTTATTTGGATTTGGTTGAGGTCAAGTCTTGTACGCTATTTGTATTGTGACACCATGTCTGCAGTGGCGGGTGTTGTGAAAGCCCTGATTTTAAGTCGTTAAAGAAAGAGGAGTTGTAAACGTTTTAAGCATTGAATAAGTCCCAATAACAAGGAGAGTTAATTTCATGTCTATCAAATCTTTTCGCTATAGTGCGTTTTTTTTGTGTATGAGTGCTGCTGTATATGCAGAAGCACCAGTAGAGACAAAAGCAGCTATAACGCTACCCACGTTAAGCCCTGTTATGCCGCTGGAAATCACAGCAAAACCCCCGTTCTCACTCGAAAGCCTGCAACATGATTTTGATGATTTTTCTTGGCAATCGTTTATTGCACTTAACTGGCCAGCAAATGCCGATGGCACACCCAATACCATGTCCACCATTGGGCAAAAAACTAACCAGCCAGTTGTGTGGCTGCATTGGAAGGAAAGCCGGGAGATTTTTTTACCCGATGGCGTAAAACCACCTGGGTGGGATCAGTCCAATAATGTGCCGGATGTTTGCAAAAGTATTGATCCCAAGTCCATTCCTCAAGGGACTATTTATTTAACGCAAGTAGGTAAAACCCCGAATGTGTTGGATGAAAGTGGTGAGCCTTTTACAACGGGTCCATTGATTGATCAAAACGGGCTTTATACCCGTTATGAAATATTAACCAATGAAACCATGTTCAATTTTATTTTGGACAATAACCTTTACAGTAAAAAAGGACAGAAACAGTTTAATGCCGATGTCGACTTTACCGCGAGCGACAGTAAAACCGGGCAGGTAGGTTCTATCATGCTTAAAGCCTCATGGATAAAAATGGGCGGCAAGTTTGATGCGACGAATTACTATACGACTTATGCGCTAGTTTATAACAATCCCGAAGAGCAACACGGGGTCAAGCCCGCGTGTGCGCTTGAACAAGTCGGTCTAGTGGGGTTTCACATTGCTCACAAAACCACGGGTGAACCACAATGGATTTGGTCTACCTTTGAGCATGTCGCTAACGCGCCAACCCAAGGTGAGTCAGCATCATTGTCGGCATATAATTTTTACGATGCTAAATGTACTGACTGCAAAGTGAATGAACCACCAACACGCCCGTGGGATCCGGCAAACCCGCACACTAAACCAACTCAAGTGGAACGCGTCATTCCTATCACTGCCGACGCTAAAGCCTTAAATGCCAGTTATCACGCTGCACTCGACGCTGTCGTGCCGGGATCGGTATGGATGAATTACGAATTGGTCAGTACGCAATGGCCTACCGATGCTAAAAATCCCACCGATCCAACGGGCGTGCCTGCTCCCTCATTTTTAGCGAACACCACGCTCGAAACTTACATACAGGGTTCAGTAAAGCAAACATCAAGCAGCTGTATGGCTTGTCACAATAATGCGGCAACCACTAACGGCAATTTTGCTGATTTCACTTATTTGCTGCAACGCGCGCAATAATTTATGAAAGGAACTCATCATGACTGATATTACAGGCGTGTCTGCCGACACTATGAATAATTTTATTGGTTTGAGCGCGGTATTAACCGGCTTTGCAACCAGTATTATTGCCCCGACATTGGATCCTGTGGATATTAAATCTGAATACTTAGCCGTGTTTACGCAAAAGATAACCGAAGAATCGCAGGACCCAACCTTAGTGACTACTATTCTGCAAAAATATGCGGCGTTAAAAGCGCTGCAATTATCAGATCAACAAATTGGCACGCAAATGCTGGCGCCAGACAACGGGACGAATTTTGTGTTGGCCTGTCGTAAATTGATTTTTATGTGGTACTCAGGTGCATGGCCAACCATTATTCCCGCGGCGGATACAGAGCCGGAAACCACGGTTAGCGATATGATTTCGGCAAAAAGTTATACCACAGGTTTAGTTTGGCAAGTTATGCAGGCTCATCCGATGGGGGATTCAAATTATCGCTATGGCTATTGGGCGAAACCACCCGCTGTACTGTCGGCATATACGGGTCATCAAGGAGGTGCAGTATGAGCACTCAAACCAATTACGATGTCATTATTGTGGGCTCTGGTATTGCGGGCTCTATCATGGCTTATCAACTGGGGATGGCAGGGAAAAAAGTATTAATCCTCGAAGCAGGGCAGGAGGTGCCGGTTGACCGCAGTGGTTACATGGAAACCTTTTTTAAAGCCAATGCCAAAACACCTGAATCACCTTATCCTCCAACCACACAAAATCCAGCGGCATCGACGGCGGATAATCCACTCGGGCTGCCTGATCCCGCGAAGGAAAATGTGCCACGTTATACCGTCTTGCAAATTGGTGCATGGCGTAATCCAAAGCAATGTTATTTCGATTACACGCCGCAGCCTGAACATTTGAAACCTGACAGTCCTGAAGCAAAGTTTGCTTTTGCCAGTTCCTATGAGCGCATTGGCGGCGGCACAACTTGGCATTGGCTGGGAACCAGTTTGCATTTATTGCCCAATGATTTTGAATTGCAAACCCAGTATAAGCAGGGCGTGGATTGGCCCGGTGGAAAACAATTTTATCAGGCGCTGGTTCCTTACTATGAACAGGCGACCAATGAGATTGGCGTCGCCGGTGACAAAGAGGCGATGGATCAGCTTTATCGCGGATTTAATGTTTCACCGGATGGTGTTTATGGGTCGAATTACGATTACCCAATGCCTGGCATTGTTTCATCTTTAGTTGATCAACAATATGAACAAGCGGTGAGCGATATGGTGTACGACAATATTCAATTGTCAGTTACGCCAACCCCTCAGGGGCGCAATTCATTACCGGGTGAACGCCGTCAATGTGCGGGGAATACGAATTGTATTCCTATTTGCCCTATCCAAGCCAAATACGATGCCACTGTGACGCTCGGGCGAGCATTGCAAACCGGCAATGTTGATGTGTTTTATCGTCATGTTGCGACAAATGTTCAAGTGGATGAAAATACAAAGGATGTTGTTGGTATTGATTATGTGACCTATCAAACTCACGGGGGGATAGCGACGGGCGGCGGTACCGTTACGGGTAAAAAATATGTGATTGCAGCTCACGCGATTGAGACGCCTAAATTATTGCTCATGTCTAAGCGTAATAAAGCCTGTCCGAACGGCGTCGCCAACCATAGCGATCAAGTGGGGCGTAATTTGATGGATCACATTATGTATTTGGCCTGGGGTCTGGCGAAAGATCCTGTCTATGGTTTTCGGGGGCCTTTATCTACTGCGGGTATCGAAAGTTTACGTGATGGCGCCTTTCGTAAAGACCGTGCCGCCTATCGTATTGAAATCGGTAATGAAGGTTGGCAGTGGGCTGCTAATGATCCATTCACGACCTTAGCCGACTTTGTATTTGGACAAAATAATTCGCAATTAAATGGGGATTCTGTCAATCAGCAGGGGATTCCATTACGGTTTGATCCCGCCATGTCTGCGAATAGCGCCTTATTTGGTACCTCACTGGTGAATACCTTGAATGGTATTTACACACGGCAAATTCGTATGGGCTATTTAATTGAACAATTACCTGATCCGGACAACCGTGTCGAGTTGTCGGAGACGCTGAAAGATAACTTAGGTTTGCCGCGCCCCAAATTAACCTATCGTGTACGCGAGGATTATGTGCGCAATGCGTTTGTGTCGGCTAAAGATATTTCGACCAAACTCTTTGACGCCCTTGATGCGCGGGAATATACCAAGGCTCCACCTGCGCCGGTATTTTATGGTGATAAGAGTCAAGTAACATCGAATAATTTTGAATATCAGGGCCATAATTTTACGTTTTACGGTGCTGGACACATTGTGGGGACGTATCGAATGGGGGACTGCAGAGATACGTCGGTGGTGAATCCTCGTCAGCAATCTTGGGATCATAGCAATCTGTTTTTAGTCGGTAGCGGAGTGTTTCCAACGGTTGCAACGGGTAATCCAACCCTCACTTTGGCAGCGTTGGCATTCCAGGCCGCAGATCATGTTTTGGAAGACCTTTAAATAAGTTAAAAAGTTTTAACTATTCATTGGCTTGCTGTTAATTCCCATTGAAAACCGCGTGCAAATTGGCGCGGTTTTTGGCTAACTGAATATACCTTCATATTACGCTAACTGGTATTTTCCTACTCATAATGCAGTTTATTGTCATCGTATTTAAAATCAAAATATTACAGTTTTTTATGCTGATAATTGGTTTGAAAACTGTGCATGCGTGTGTTGTCGGATAGTATGTTTGATAGAAAACTGATAAGTTTCGCTCAAACCGAGCGTTAATTGGGCGTGCTTTGATAAGCGAATAAATTTAATTTTTACTAATATTTATCAAAAGGTTAGCTTAACACATGACTACTAAGAAATATATCGTTGTCAATCCACATGAAAGTGAGTTTCCTAACCCCATTACGTTCAAAAAAGGTGATCCTCTTACCGTTGGAGACAAATATGCAGGTCCTGAAGGCTGGGATCTCTGGTTCCTTTGCACTACGCCAGGGCAAGATGCTGGTTGGGTTCCTGGTCAAGTGATTCAGCGCCTAAAAAATGCCAACGGGCTGGCGCTTGAGGACTATACGGCAAGAGAACTTAATGTGCATGAAGGGGAACAACTCATTGGCACACGAATGTTGAATGGCTGGGTATGGTGTATAAAAACTGTCAGCGAAGAATCAGGGTGGGTACCATTAGAAAACTTGAAAGAAGTGGTAGATCTATCCCGCGACTAAAGCACCTTTGCCGTGCAGTCAAACCCAAGATGGTTCCTTGGTGTATTGTGCTAAGAGGATGATGAATGGCGGATATTAAGAGCTTATATCAGGCACGCAGAAGTCATTGGCGTAAAGTGTTTTTTAACGCGAAAGTTTCGTTTCTGATAATAAAAAAACCAGTATATTCAATATACTGGCTTTAACTTTAAACATTGATGAATGAGCGCCATAAGCTGGAATATAAAAGTCATTAGCGTCTTGTCTTTAATGTCTTTAACAAACTCTGCGCCTTAATATTCCAAATGCAGAGTGTCGGGCTGACTAGTCGTTATGACGTTTGCCTGAACGTTTAAGTCTCTCTGCTGCCAGTTTGGCTTCTTTCTCGGCTTCTTTTTCGGCCATGATACGGGCGACTTCAATCTTTTCAAGCTCTGCCATCGCAGGCGTTTCTAGCGAGAGTAAGCCTATTTTCCCCGAGCGATATTCATGCAGTAATAACTCTGATGCCTTGTGCATATCGATGCGACCACCGGGACGCAGCGCACCACGTTTGCGGCCGATTTCCTCGAGAAGTGCAACATCATCCTTGGGTAATTCACTTAAGTTATAGCGCTCACAAATCTCTTTTGGATAAGCGGTTAAGAAATACTTGGCGGCGAACAGGGCCACATCTTCATATTCCATCGCCGTATCTTTAATGGCACCAGTGACGGCAAGGCGATAGCTGCTCGCTTCGTTATCCACTTTGGGCCATAAAATACCCGGGGTATCCGACAGCACGATACCGTTACGTAAATTGATCCGTTGCTGGGTTTTGGTTACCGCAGGTTCGTTACCGGTTTTGGCGATAACACGGCCAGCTAAGGTATTGATGATGGTAGATTTCCCAACGTTGGGTATTCCCATGATCATAGTGCGAATGTCTTTTTCGGTTTTATCGCGACTTGGCACTAGTTTACGGCAGAGATCAGGGATTTTTTTCACCATTGCCGCCTGCAGTGTCGTGATCGCCGTGGCTTTGACGCCTTGCTCACGCTCTAAGTATTCAATCCATTGTGCGGTGATCTCTGGATCGGCCAGATCAGATTTATTGAGCAGTTTGATACAAGGTTTGTCGCCTCGAAGCTGAGCCACCATGGGGTTTTCGCTACTGTAGGGAATACGCGCGTCCAGCACTTCGATAACAAGATCGACTTGAGGCATTGCCTCTTCAATCTCCTTGCGTGCCTTGTGCATATGCCCCGGATACCACTGAATTGCCATGATAACGCCTTGTCCTAAATAACTTAAAGAACGGCTATTCTACCTTGAAGGTGGCGAATGTCATAAAAAAAGCGCCCTAAGGCGCTTTAATCGCTTAATCCTTGACTGTCTCTTGCGATTGTTACTTGGATTAATAGGCTGAATTAAGGCTTAGATTACCCCTAGTTCGCGCAGTCTTTCCATCAGATAACTGTCAGCGGTATAGCGATCCGATAGCACGACTGCAGGGTTTGGATGTAAAAATAACGGCAAAGAGATCCGTGACTTGGTTTTATCCGTACCTTCAGGATTGATGACGCGGTGTGACGTCGATGGGAAATAGCCGCCAGAGGCTTCCTGTAACATGTCACCGATATTGATAATAATGTTGCCAAAATCGCTTGGGACATCTAACCAAGTGCCATCTTTGGCTTTCACTTGTAATCCAGGCTCATTGGCCGCAGGTAACACTGTGATAAGGTTGATATCTTCGTGGGCGGCGGCACGAATGGCGCCCATTTCTTCACTGCCTGTCATCGGTGGGTAATGCAGAATACGCAGTAAGGTTTTTTGGCTGTTGGCGATCATTTCTGGCAATGGCATCGAAAACTTGGCTTTTACGTCTTCTGGTGAGTAGGTTTCAATCCACTCTAATAGTTCTGCAGCCAGTGCGTTGGCTTTATCGTAATAGGCGAGAATATTGGCACGCAGTGAATCGGGAATACGGCCCCAAGGGTACACGTGGTAGTACTCTTTAATGTCTTTGACTGTGTTGCCTTTGGCGGTTTCAGAAATCGATGCAGGGAAGAAACCGTCGTGGGTTTCTTTTTTAAACATATAGTCGTTTTTGGCTTCTGAATTAAAAAAGGCTTGCCACTCGGTGTAGATGTCTTCAACTAAGCGCTTATCAATCGGATGATTAGATAAAACACCAAAGCCAGTTTCCCGAAGTGATTCAACGAATTGCTGGGCACTGTTTTCAGCGCGGTAATCAATGGTTTCTAATTTCATTTTGGTTTCTACTTGTTATATTTAGTTGTAAATTGACCCGCAGCAAGTGTAGCCGTGCGCTGATGTGGGTGCAAATACTCAGCGACTGTGATCTGGATCAACTGCCGTATTTTCCGTCATTTATGCAGTCGCTTATATGAGTACTTAATATGAGCACTTATATTAGTACTTACTTGAGTGGTAAGATTTTAGTCACCAAATCCGTTAGTATGGGCATTAGATTTGTTGTGATTGGATTGATGTCAGCCGCATTTTGAAGCCGAGTGCAAGAAATCTTGCTTGGAGTGGGTCTTATGTTGGCTTCCTTATAAATCAGCTTCTTAATCAAAGAATATCGAAATACACAACGACGTGAGTCGAAAGGGCATTAATATGAATAAACTGACCGATTTTGAACGCTATGTTATCGAAGAGAAAGGCACTGAACGCCCCTTTAGTGGTGAGTATTATGAGCACGATGCTAAGGGTTTGTATTTATGCAAAAAATGCCATGCCCCCTTGTATCGCTCTGAGCATAAATTTAATGCCCATTGTGGCTGGCCTGCCTTCGATGATGAAATTGCCGGCGCTGTAACCCGCCATATAGACGCTGACGGCCGCAGAACCGAGATTGTTTGTAGCCAGTGCGGCGGTCACTTGGGGCATGTCTTTGAAGGTGAAATGTTAACACCTAACAATATCCGTCACTGTGTTAACTCCGTATCTATGGTGTTCAAAGGGATGGATGATGCTGTTGAACCAGCACCGAATCACTTTGCGACTTTTGGTGCTGGGTGTTTTTGGTGCGTCGAAGCGATTTTTAAAAGCCTAAAGGGCGTGGTGAATGTCACTTCAGGTTATGTCGGCGGCGAAGCCCATGATGCCGATTATAAATCTGTTTGCTCGGGCCAAACCGGCCATGCTGAGGTTGTGCATATCGAGTTCAACCCTGAGGAAATTGATTTTACGACGCTATTACAGGTCTTTTTTGAGAGCCATGATCCGACCACGCTTAATCGTCAAGGTAATGATAAGGGGCCACAATATCGTTCCGTGGTGTTTACCCATAATGCTGAGCAGATAGAGCAAACTACCGCTATGCTTGCTCAGTTAGCAGTAGCCAAGGTTTTTGATGCGCCGATAGTGACCCAGGTTTCAGCGTTTGATACTTTTTATCCCGCTGAAAATTATCACAATGACTACTTCGCTTTACACGGTGAGCAGCCCTATTGTCAGATGGTCGTGCGTCCTAAAGTGGAAAAAGTGAAAGCCTTGTTTGCAAGATTGCAGAAGGCTTAAGCGATTTAGCACAAGGTGTTAAATACAAAAACGCCACCGATAAAGGTGGCGTTTTTTTATGGGGTTTCTAAAGTGCAAAACCTAGTTGTTCTCTTAACAAGCCGCTTAGCTATCGGTTTAACGATTAGCGTAACTTTTGATTAGCTACCGACGCAACTATCGGCTTTCAGTTAACCATTGGGCGTATTGTTTGGTGTAATAGCTGACAATCAAATCTGCACCCGCCCGCTTTAAGCCGATAAACGTTTCAGTCACCACAGCACGCTCATCCAACGCGCCCGCAAGGGCGGCAAATTTAATGCCCGCATATTCACCGCCGACTTGATAGGCGGCGAGTGGTAAGTGGGTTTCTTGTCTTAAACGGCTGAGCACATCTAAGTAGGGTGTGCCGGGTTTAACCATCAGGATATCGGCGCCTTCGGCTTCATCTAATGAGGCTTCTAACAGGGCTTGACGACCATTAGCATAATCCAGTTGATATCCCTTGCGATTTCCACTGAGTTCACAATCGACCGCGGCTCTAAAAGGACCGTAGAAGGAAGAGGCGAATTTTGCCGAGTGGGCCAGAATCGCCACATGTTCAAAACCTGCGGCATCGAGCCCTTGGCGAATGGCTTTCACTTGACCGTCCATCATGGCCGATGGTGCTAACATATCAGCGCCCGCTTTGGCGGCTGTTATCGATTGCTTAACTAAATTTTCGACTGTGAGATCGTTGCAGACTTCATTATTGTGGACCACGCCGCAATGGCCGTGATCTGTGTATTCACAAAAACAAATGTCGGGGATCACCATCATCTCAGGCACGGTAGCTTTAATGGTGCGCACCATACGGGCGAGTAAACCATTGTCGTCCCATGTATCGCTGCCCTTATCATCTTTAGTGTGGGAAATCCCAAAGGGCATTACATAGCGGATCCCAAGGGCGTAAAGCTCGCGAACTTCATCCGCCAGTGCGCTCTCAGGTAAACGGCTGATGCCAGGTAGCGTGGAGATGGGCACAGCATGGGTGATGTGCTCTTCAATGAACAGGGGATGGATAAGATCGCTCAGCGAAATATGGGTTTCGCGCAGCAGATCGCGCATTGCTTCTGAATTACGTAAGCGTCTTAAGCGACGCAATGGAGGCGTGTTTAACATGAAATGTCCTTATCGAAGGCGGGTTAAAGCAATCGTACAATACTAAGGGAATGGCAAGGGATAAATTCGCCCCTTGCTTTTTTGCTCTGACAATCAAAGTTGAAAAAGTTTCCCCAAGCGAGCTATATTCATTAATGAGTTTATTGATCATTGACTTAGATCACATAAATTCATCTCGTCCAGATTTGCGACTGAATATCATGCGAGCGCTATTTTAGCTGAGTTGCTTGCTTAGCCCTTTGTTTTCGGGCATTTGATGTTATTATTTGCGCCAGTTTTCTCATGGCATATTCGCGCAATACAGATTATGTAAATTTGATGCGAAATCTTGCCCGCTAATCCGGTTTTGAAATGACAATAACACATGAACACTCTGCTTGTATTCTTGCCTTAGACACTTGTACCGAATCCTGCTCAGCTGCGCTGCAATACCAAGGTCAGATTTATGCTGAACTTGCCGATGCGCCGCGTGAACACAGTCAACGTCTGCTGCCTATGGTCGATTCAGTGCTCAAGCAAGCGGGCATTCGCTTAGATAAAGTGACTGCGATTGCTTACGGACGAGGCCCTGGCAGTTTTACGGGGATCCGCATCTGCACTAGCATGACGCAAGGTCTGGCACTGGGGTTAGATTTGCCTGTGATTGGTATTTCAACCTTAGCGGCAATGGCACAAATGGCGATTAGCGAGCATCAAGCCGAGCAAGTTTTGTGCACCATTGATGCGCGCATGGGCGAAGTGTATTGGGGCCAGTTTGTGGCCGTTGACGGTATTGCAACGCTTGTCGGTAAAGAAGTGGTCAGTTCACCTGCGGACGTACAACTTCAGCTCGATACTCAAGCGCCAATTGTGGGCTGCGGCACAGGTTTTGATGCTTATCCCGATTTGCTGGCACTCGGCAAGGGGATTTTAGCTCTCGAGGCCGTGAAATATCCCGATGCAAAGGCTATGCTGATATTGGCTGAAGCAGGCATAAAAGCTGGACTGACAACCTCGGTCGATGAGCTTGAACCTGTGTACTTACGTGATACAGTCACATGGAAAAAGTTACCCGGTCGTGAATAAGCTGTTCTTTGCCTGAGTATCTGCGATAGAATCTCAGGCAATTAATGCTAAGCATTCTTTACGATGAATGGCTTAACGATGAATAGTGCAAACTTAAGGCTTCTTGATGCAAGTTAATGTGAATCAAATGAGTTTGACGAATGCTGTAGCGAGTAATAGACCCGCTATCGCTCAGGGGCTGACTGCGCCTGAATCGTCACGCCCAGTGATTGAGCAAGATGCCGTCGAAGCCCTTAGTTTAGAAACTCAGCCTAAAAGTAAAAGCGCAGCAGGAAATTTACAGTCAAGGCTTGGTGCGCACCTCGAGTATGAGCAAGATACTCGCGGCCATCAGGGAGCGATTGCCCAATATTTACAAACCCAACATGCCGCCAAACGCGATGAAATTCAGCAAATGGTGGGTGTGGACTTGTATGCTTGAGCATCAAAAAACGTCTTCTAGTTCAACCTCGCGATTTTCCTCTTCTAAACTGACAGGCTTAGCCACAAGCGGTGTGCCAAGCCGTGGTTTGTTTATTATCGAGCTAGTTTTAGCTTTATTGATAACTCGAATTCCCTATTTAAGCGTGCCGTTTAAATGGCTTGAAAGCTATTTTCATGAACTGTCCCATGGTATTGCAACGATTTTAAGCTCGGGCGTGGTCAGCCATATTCAGTTGTTTCCAAACGGCGCAGGATTTTGTTTTAGCCAAGGCGGCTCGCCGATGTTTATTGGCTTTGCTGGGTATTTTGGTGCAGCCTGTTGGGGATATTTAATCTATTTATTAGCGACTTGGCCAAAGGGGATCCGCGTGAGTTTTGCCTTGCTAGGTGCCTTAGTTGTGCTAAGCGGCTTGCTTTGGGGCAGGGATATACTCACGTTAGCGATTTTAGCTGTGCTGACTATTATTTTGTTGTTACCGCTTAAACTCAGTCAAAACAAAATGTTGACTCAGTTTTTGCGTATTATTGGCTTGATGATCATGCTTAATGCACTTGCGAGTCCGACAGTGTTGCTCGGGCTTGATGGTCAAGGTGATGCAGTGATGCTGGCCGAGCGTTCTTGGATCCCCGCGTGGATTTGGGTGGGATTATGGTTATTAACCAGTGCCTGCGCTTTGTATTTTGCGTGGCGCCGCGTAGATAATGCCGCAAGCCGTTAGTTCTCAATCTTGTTTAATGCCTCAGTCGTCTAGTGTTTTCCCCATCTTTTTTTCTGCTTTGAACTTTGTTGATTTAGGTAAAGGTGATTTTGCTCATCACTTTGAGCTATAACCACTTATGTCGCTTAAAGCTTAGTTTTCCGACTTCTATTCCTTGGATTTTTGGCCATTGGCTGCTAGGTTAAGCCTTCGGTATCCATGGAGAATTACAATGAAAAAAGTCACCTTAGTTGCCAGTCTGCTGCTTGCTGGTTTATGTTCGAGTGTTACCTATGCCGATGAAAGCTTAGATAAAGTCTTAAAAAGCGATTTTCGTCAGGCTAAAAATGCCAGTCGTGACGTTTATCGTCATCCCGCTGAAACCTTAACTTTTTTTGGCATTACCCCAAAACAGACTGTGATTGAACTCTGGCCGGGTAATGGCTGGTACAGTGAAATATTAGGGCCTTATCTTGCTAAAGAGGGCCAATATATCGCAGCCAGTTTCGAAACGGCTCCTGCGACAGATACTCCCGGAAATCGTTATCGCGCGAACGCTGGCACTAAGTATGCTGCGTGGATGACGGCCAATAAAGACGTCATGGGCAATGCTAAGATTGTAACCTTCGATCCTCCACATAAGATGGATTTAGGCGCTGACGGTAGTGCTGATCTGGTATTAACCTTCCGAAATCTACATAACTGGGCATCAACAGATCAGTTGGAAAACGTGTTTGTCGCGTCTTATAAAGTGTTGAAGGACGGCGGTATCTTTGGCGTGGTAGAGCATAGAGCTAACGTAGGAATGAACTTCAGCACTGGCTATATGGATCAAGCTGCTATGGTTGCTTTAGCCAAAAAAGCAGGTTTTACCTTAGTTGAAAGTGCAGAAATCAATGCGAACCCCAAAGATACTAAGGATTATGCCAAAGGTGTTTGGACGCTACCGCCCTCTTTTGCCTTGGGTGATACCGATAAAGAAAAATACCAAGCGATCGGTGAAAGTGACCGTATGACACTTAAATTTGTCAAAAAATCATCTTAATTACCTGACATCAGAGGCATTATGTGGCAATCTTTCGCCCCCAAAAATCAAATCGAATTTGTATTACCTCATATTACGGTCGCGGGCCGATTATGGGGGTCGAAGGATAAACCTTTATTGCTTGCCTTACATGGTTGGTTAGATAACGCCAACAGTTTTGAACCCTTAGCAGCGCATTTACTCGATTATCAAGTGCTCGCCATTGATTGGCCGGGACACGGCTTTTCTGCACATAGGCCGGGACACTATCCACTGCATTGGATTGATTATTTGTATGATTTAGACGCGTTGTTAACGGCATTACCGCAAAAGCCAGCCGCAATGATTGGGCATTCGCTCGGCGGTATTATTGCCTCAGCTTATACGGCGACGTTTCCCGAAAAGGTTAACAAGCTGGTATTGATTGAAGCGTTAAGCCCCTTGTCTGAGTTGCCAACGCAAGCTAAGGCGCGATTGAAAAAAAGCTTCTATCAGCATGAGAAGTATTTAACTCAGAAGCATGGGCAGGCAAAGATTTACGACAGTATAGATACTGCGGTGCGGGCGAGGGCACATTTAACAGGACTTGCCGAACCTTGGTGTAGTTTGTTGCTCGATCGTAATATGCAGCCCGAAGGTGATGGCATAGGTTGGCGTAGTGATCCTCGATTAAGATTAGATTCACCCCAACGATTAACCTTCGCCCAAGTTGATGCCTTGATGCAGGACATCAATGTTGAAACCTTATTAATTTGTGGCAAACAGGGATTTAGCCAGTTGCAGAGCGCGATACCTAAGGCCAGAACGTGGTTCAAGCATTTGTCTGAACACATAATTGAGGGCGATCATCATGTGCATATGGACAATGCCGAAGGCGTTGCACGTTTGATCCGCAAATTCGTTTAATAGGTTGCTTATATGGGTATAAAAAAGACGCTAGGTTTTTTGTTTTTTTTATGTGATGATGATCAAAATTAAAACGCTCGTATGATTTATGACGAGTAAATCAATAACTATAAAATGTAAGCCGGTATTTTAACTCGGTATTTATCGAGTCTTGACGCTTGTATGGATATTGTTTCCGCAGTTGTGGGGATTTAGGAGAGAGTAGTGGATCAGCCTTGGATTAATCATTTGCCAGAAGATGTGCCTGCTGAAATTAATGTGGAACAATACTCATCGCTTGTCGATATGTTCGAGACAGCGGTGGCTAAGTATGAAGATCAACCTGCATTTATCAACATGGGTGCCACGCTAACCTATCGTAAATTGGAAGAACGCAGCCGAGCATTCGCTGCGTATTTACAAAATGAATTAAAGCTTGAAAAGGGCGACCGTGTCGCCTTGATGATGCCAAACCTGTTGCAGTATCCCATTGCACTGTTTGGTGTTTTGCGTGCAGGTATGGTGGTTGTTAACGTTAACCCACTTTATACACCGCGCGAGCTTAAACATCAGTTGATTGACTCTGGCGCCAAAGCCATTGTGGTGGTGTCAAACTTCGCCCGCACTTTAGAAGAAGTGGTCGAGCAAACTCCTGTTGAAAGCGTGATTATCACCAGTTTAGGTGATCAATTAAGTGCACCAAAACGTACCTTAGTGAACTTTGTGGTGAAGTACATCAAGAAGTTAGTGCCAAAATACGATTTACCCCATGCCTTATCAATGCGCGATACCTTATCAACGGGTCGTCGCATGCAATACATCAAACCAGAAGTCACTAACGATGATTTAGCGTTTTTACAATACACAGGAGGCACCACTGGGGTCTCTAAAGGCGCTATGTTGACCCATGGCAATATTGTCGCAAACGTGTTGCAGGCCGATGGTGCATATTCTCCCGCTTTAAACGATGGCAGTGAGTTTGTCGTAACGGCCTTGCCGCTGTATCACATCTTCGCCTTGACCGTGAATTGCCTGCTGTTTTTGCACAAAGGTAGTCAGAATTTACTCATCACCAATCCTCGCGATATCCCAGGATTTGTGGCTGAGTTGAAAAAGTATCCTTTTACCGCATTAACTGGGGTGAATACCTTATTTAACGCTTTAGTGAACAGTGATGATTTTTCCCAGTTGGATTTCTCACGCTTAAAACTCTCTATCGGTGGCGGCATGGCGGTACAGAAAGCCGTGGCGGATAAATGGCAAACCATTACTAAAACCCGTTTACTTGAAGGTTATGGTCTGACGGAAGCCTCACCCTTATTAACCTGTTGTCCATATAACTTAGACGGTTATAACGGTTCAATTGGTTTTCCTGCACCTTCGACACTGATCCAAATCCGTAATGATGACGGCAAGGTATTAGCTCAAGGCGAAACCGGCGAGCTGTTTGGTAAAGGTCCTCAGGTGATGAAAGGCTATTGGCAACGTCCTGAAGAAACCGCCAAAGTAATCGACACTGACGGCTGGTTAGCCACGGGTGATATTGGTTACATGGATGAGAAAGGTTTCTTCTATATTGTCGACCGTAAGAAAGACATGATCTTAGTCTCAGGATTTAATGTATTCCCTAACGAAGTCGAAGAAGTGGTCGCACTTCATCCCAAAGTGATTGAAGTGGCTGCCGTTGGTGTGCCAAACGACGCCAGTGGCGAGTTAGTGAAGGTATTTGTGGTGGCAAAAGATAAATCTTTAACCGCTGAAGACATCATTAAGCACTGCCGTATTCATTTAACGGGATATAAAGTGCCGAAGCTGGTAGAATTTAGGGACGAGTTACCTAAAACCAACGTGGGTAAAATCTTGCGACGAGAGCTTAGAGACGAAGCTAAGCGCGCGTAAGATTGAAGCCGGCATTTGCCGGCTTTTGTTTTTATGGACTGTGATTGACCCACAGGATCTGGAGAAGAATTTGTCAGCGTTTCAATATGTGAGTGATGAAGTAAGCCTTAATGCCCTCGTTGCCCAATATAAACAGAGTAAGATACTCGTGTTAGATACCGAGTTTGTTCGTACTCGTACTTATTATGCCAAGTTAGGTTTGATCCAAGCCTATGATGGTAAAACCTTAGCTTTGATTGATCCGGTGGCTTTACCTGATTTAGCCCAGTTTTGGGCGCTGTTATCGGACCCGAATATCGTTAAGCTAGTGCATTCCTGCAGTGAAGACTTAGAAGTTTTTGCCCACTATGGTAAATGTCAGCCTACGCCTTTGTTTGATAGCCAAATTGCCGCCTCTTTGTGTGGTATGGGCCACGGTGTGGGTTATGCAAAGTTAGTTGAAACTTGCCTTGGTGAAGTGATCGATAAAGGTGAGTCGCGTACAGATTGGATCCGTCGTCCTTTAACAGAAGCCCAGTTAAGCTACGCCGCCAATGACGTCCTGTATTTGTATCAGCTCTATCCTCAACTGGAAGCGAAACTCAGCGCACAAGGGCGTTTAGCTTGGTTATACGAGGAAGGGGAAAGGATGACTCAGGGCAGGCTTGCCGATCCTGATCTCGATACAGCGTATTTGAAAGTGAAAAATGCTTTTCAACTCACTGAAATTCAATTGGCTTACCTTAAAGTGCTCGCCAAATGGCGCCTTGAAAAAGCTTTAGTCCGTGATTTAGCCTTAGGTTTTGTGATCAAAGATCATGGTCTTATTGCATTAGCGAAGAAGCAACCTAAAACTTCGGCTGATTTGTTTAAGCTCAATGACTTGACCGAACAGGAAAAACGCATCCACGGCAAAGATTTATTACGTGTGCTACAAACTGCGGATTTGGTTAATTTACCCGAGTTAGTGGATGTATTGGCGTTAAAATCAGGCTACAAATCGGCCTTTAAAGCGATTAAAAGTTGTTTGGTCGAATTATGCGAAAAGCATGATGTGCCGCAGGAAATGCTCGGTTCTAAACGTCATATCCATGAGTTTTTGCAATGGCGTTGGGATAAGCAACAAGGGGATTTACCGGCAGTGTTATGTGGTTGGCGAGGGGAATTGGCAACTGAGGCTTTAGCAAAGCTTGAGGTCTAGTGCTTAATATTTCGTACTTGAATCCATCGCGGAAAAACATCCACATCAAAATGTCATCTTCAATTGAAGATGACATTTTTTGTGTCATCGACTTATCTGTCAGGCAAAGTGACGTTAAGCTCGAGTACCGACAGGTTGGCGTCGTTTTGATCTAACTGCACAGAAACTTGATCATCAGAAATCGGCACATATTTGCGAATAACGGCAATGATCTCTTGTTTCATCTGTGGGAAATAATCGGGAGTGTCCCTTTGTCCACGTTGATGAGCCACGATGATCTGTAGGCGCTCTTTTGCCATTACCGCAGTGCTAGGCTTTTTCTTGCTTTTGAAATAGTCGAGTAAAGACATAATTAGCTACCAAATATCCGTTGTAAGAAACCTTTCTTTTCTTCCGTAATAAAGCGTACTGGTACATCTTCACCCAGTAAGCGTGCGACTGTATCACTGTAGGCTAAACCTGCATCACTCTCTTGGTCGATAATCACTGGTACGCCTGAGTTAGAGGCTTTCAGTACAGATTGTGACTCAGGAATAACGCCGAGTAACTCAATGGCCAGAATTTCTTGAACATCGTCGACACTTAACATTTCGCCCGATTTTACACGGCTCGGTGAATAACGAGTCAGCAGTAAGTATTCTTTGATTGGCTCAAGGTTTAGCTCGGCGCGGCGTGATTTGCTTTGCAACATGCCTAAAATACGGTCTGAATCGCGCACTGAACTGACTTCTGGGTTCGTGGTCACAATGGCGATATCGGCAAAATACAATGCCATCATAGCGCCTTGCTCAATCCCTGCGGGAGAGTCACACAGAATAAACTCAAAGTCTTTGGCCAAATCGTCTAGAACACGGCCGACGCCTTCTTTGGTCAGTGCATCTTTATCACGGGTCTGTGAAGCGGGTAAAACGAATAACTTATCGCAGCGTTTATCTTTGATCAGCGCTTGATTTAAATTGGCTTCACCATTGATCACATTAACGAAGTCATAAACAACACGACGCTCGCAACCCATGATCAAGTCTAAGTTTCGTAAACCTATATCGAAATCAATAACGACTGTCTTGTGTCCTTGCATGGCAAGACCGGTCGCAATTGCAGCACTCGATGTGGTTTTACCTACGCCGCCTTTACCTGAAGTGAC
Source organism: Shewanella sp. SW1 (assembly GCF_025653545.1). Classification (NCBI taxonomy): domain Bacteria; kingdom Pseudomonadati; phylum Pseudomonadota; class Gammaproteobacteria; order Alteromonadales; family Shewanellaceae; genus Shewanella; species Shewanella sp. SW1. The sequence continues at coordinate 131,503 of NZ_JAKKSG010000003.1, forward strand.
AACAATAATTTGTGCCATGTTTCTCTCTATCCTTTGTTCTGCCATTTAGAGGGGCAATGATTCAACCATAAGCGACTCACCGTTTAGGCGAATGCAGCCGCTTTTATCTGAGCTATGTTGTTGTAGATTTTCAGCGAGCCAATATTGCCCTGCTATTGAAACGAGTTCGGCCTCCAGAGAGTGGGCAATGATAACGGCGCTAGTATCGCCCGCGGCGCCTGCCATGGCTTTCCCTCGTAATGCGCCATAGATATGAATGCTACCATCTGCGATGACTTCTGCGCCATTGCCTACCGCACCAAATATGATTAAATCACCATTTTTTGCGTAGACTTGTTGGCCTGAACGAATATTTTGCTTCACTATCTTAGTTTGGCGCGGGGCTGGTGGCGGGGTACTGCTCTGTTTTCCCGCTTTGACTATGGCAAGGCCTAAGTCTTTTGCCTGTTTACTGAGTACGGTTGTCGCGCCCGTTATGCCAACAATCACTAATTGACGTGAGATCAGCAGATCCTTTAACGCACTTAAATTCAAGCTGTCGTGCTGAATGGCACTCAGATTGACGACTAAAGGAGCACCCAAAAAAAACTGAGGAGCCTGTGCCAATTTATGGTCTAATTCAGTCATGACAGCTTGTAAATCGCTGCTATTAATATGAAGCACTGAAAGAGTAAAAGAAGCGCCTTTTAACTCTAAGCTAGGTTTTGACATCCCGGCACTATTCTCCAGAAATCATCAGTCGGTTCGCTGATTTTACAATTAAATTACTAGGCGACCATGTTATAGTGTGCCCCATTGACTGGCAAGTTTGAACTATTGGATATTTGATTCTTATGCTATGTGCCGTTTATAAAAGTAGCCGAAAGGCTGATACTTATTTATTTGTGAAGAAAAGAGATTGTTTTGACGATGTTCCAGTGCCTTTGATGGAAATGTTTGGCGTGCCAAAGTTGGTGATGGTGTTTCCAATCGCTAAGCGCGACGCGTTAGGAATGGCAGATATACATAAAGTCAGAGCAGCAATGGCAGAAAATGGCTTTTATTTACAAATTCCACCACCTCAGGTGAATTTATTGGCTGAGCATAAGCTGAGCCTTGGGATCAAAGATTAACCAGGTAGCATCAAGACGCTGCTAATGAGCTCTGGCGCGTCAAACCACACTCGTTAATCTCAGTGGCATTGCGTATCTGACGACAAATTAGTGTAAAATAGCCCGCATTGAGCGGGTTTTTTATTAAGAAGATACAGTTAATCATGGCATTTTGGCAGAGTAAAACATTAGCGCAGATGAGCACAACCGAGTGGGAATCCCTGTGTGACGGTTGTGGTAAATGTTGTTTAAACAAGTTGATAGATGATGAAACCGAAGACTTGTATTACACTAATGCAGCTTGCCTTTTGCTCGATCATCAAACGGCAGGCTGTCTGCATTACAGTGACCGTTTCACCTATGTCCCCCAATGTACAGTGATCACGATTGATAATATCCATGAGCTAACTTGGTTGCCCGACAGTTGTGCCTATCGCCGTCTAGCGGCAGGGCGTGAGCTACCGAGCTGGCATCCGCTGCTCACAGGCTCCAAAGAAGCGATGCATTTAGCGGGTATGTCGATCCAAGGCAAGGTGGTGGATGAAAGACGCGTGAAGGATATTGAAGATCATATCGTGCTATGGCCACTTAAAAACGTGGATTAACAGACGTGAATTCATTTTGCCGTAGCGTTATCGATTGAAAATTAACTTATTAATTGAAACGACACTTGTTGATTGGAAAGTGATCGTCAGAATGAAAACAACAAGGGAGCGATTATCGCTCCCTTGTGCATTTTGGGGGTTAAGTGAATTTAAATTCCATCAAATAATGCTCGACTAGATTTTTAATCCCACCATCAACTGATCAAGTTGACCAGCTGTTGCTTGCAGCTCATCACAACCTGAAACCGACTGGTTGGCCGATTGCTCCACATCGTGTGATTGGTTGCGAATTTCCATTAAGTTAGTTGCAATCTCGTTGGCCACTGCCGACTGCTCTTCGGCCGAGGTCGCAATTAGCACACTCATTTCAAACACTTTGTTGCTGTGGTGGGCGATAAACTCTAAGTCTTTACCCGTTTGCAGTACGTGTTGTTTACCTTCATTGGCTTGATTCACAGTACGCGACATCACTTGTGTCAGATTGCGAGTACCCGATTGAAGTGATTCGATCATGGTTTTGATTTCAACCGTTGCGGCCTGAGTTCTCCCCGCTAAAGTACGTACTTCATCGGCCACCACGGCAAAGCCACGACCTTGTTCACCGGCGCGTGCCGCTTCAATCGCCGCGTTGAGGGCCAGTAGGTTGGTTTGCTGGGAAATCGCATTAATGGTTGACACCACTTCATCAATTTTACTGGCGTTGTCATTGAGTACACCCACCGCATTTGAGGCCGCGGAGATCTCATCCGATAACACGTCAATAGCTTTGACTGTGGTTTCAATATCTTTCCCGCCCGCGCTAACCTGTTGATTGGCTTCTTGGGTTTCGGCTGAGGATTGTTCGGCATTGCGGGCAACTTCTTTCACTGCGGCAGTCATTTCTTCCATTGCCGTCGCTAAGGAGTCCAGATGTTGTCTCTGGTTTACCGCCAAGGATTGACCTTGCTGCGCTGTGCTACGAAACGATGATACAACTTCGCGTATTTTAGCGGTCGATTCTGCGATTTGCTTGACTAAGGTATGTTGACGTTCTACCAAGGTATCTATGCTGATGGCTAAGATACTGAACTCGTCTTTTACTTCGAAGAAGTTTAAACGCCCCGTTAAATCACCCGATGCGGCCCGTTTTAATGCCATCACTGTCGTATAAAGTGCGCCGCCTACGAAGGTTGAAATGTAATAGCTGAACAAAAATAGCACAAACAAGAGTGCCGCCATTAGGCCATAAACCAGCAGGTTATCGTTGGCGAGCAAGGCATCAATTTCTTTGCTGTCTAGGGGAATAATCGTGATCAGATTTTGATCGTTAACCCGACTCACAGCTCTAGGTTGCTTACCGCTATCATCAATACCACCGCCACTGCGAGCGATGGATTGCGCTTTGCTATCGGCTTCATTTACCGAAACAATGCTGACATTACCTTCAATTTCGCGACTAAGTTGATTAAGGATAGTTTGGCGTTCTTGCTCTGGTAGTTTGTTATATAAGCTGCCAGTGACTTGGTTAATTTGTTGTGAAGCATTTTGCAGACTGTTGAGCTGTCCTTGAATTAAGGTTTGCTGGGATTGGTTATCTAGGAAAAGCGCCAGTCCAACAATCATCAACATAGGAACGATAGAGAGAATAGCGAATTTAGTTTTTAAGGTCATATGGATAAGATATTGATCTATCCAGCGAAATTTTACTTCTTTCATGAGTGCCTCGATAAAATGGGCCATAAACCGAATTTATATCGGTCAGTTTGCCATAGACTTTATAGTTTTCTGTTTTGTAACGATTTATATGGTTAATGTAGTCTAATTGCAGTCATTATTGTGTTGTTTGCTGCAATTTTGGCAAGGTACAGGTGTGAGTTTACAGTTTAGTTACAAATGCTGCTAGTGGCTGAAAGCGGAAGTTGTTTACGTCAGAATCGAGGTTTGGGTTTCCCCTTGAGTAAAACTCAGGCTCCAAACTGGGGTAACACATGAATTTGCATGATAAAAACCCCCAATAAGCCCTAGTAATATGCCGCTCGCTCGCGTAAAATTTCTATCCTTTTATTTCGTTATAGCTAGCAAAGCGTCTGGCATTAACGCCCGATAACCTGAGCACCCAAATAGCCTGAAAGTTTGGCGCCCATAGCACTTGTTTATCAAGCGCGACTATGCAGTGGAAGAGAAAATGCAGCAGTTAACTGAGATCGTAGAACAAGCCTTAGTCATTATTGACCAGGCCAGTGATCTAAAAGCACTGGATGATATCCGTGTCGATTACCTTGGTAAGAAAGGTAAGATCACCGACATGATGAAAATGATGGGTAGCTTAAGCCCTGAAGAAAAGCCAGCCTTTGGCCAAGCGGTCAATGATGCTAAACAGGCGATTCAACAAAAATTAACTGAGCGTATCGATGGTCTGAAAAGTTCGGAATTGGAAGCCAAATTAATCGCCGAAAAGATTGATGTGACTTTGCCAGGCCGCACCCAAGAGATCGGTGGCTTACATCCTGTGACTCGAACCATTGAGCGCATCGAAACCTTTTTCGGGGAATTAGGGTTCTCGGTAAAGCAGGGGCCTGAAATTGAAGATGATTTCCACAATTTCGACGCACTGAATATCTCTGAGCACCATCCTGCGCGTGCTGATCATGATACCTTTTATTTCAATCCTAAACTGATGCTGCGTACCCAAACTTCGGGCGTGCAAATCCGTACTATGGAAACTGAAAAGCCACCATTACGCATTATTTCTCCTGGTCGTGTTTATCGTAACGATTACGACCAAACTCACACGCCTATGTTCCACCAAGTGGAAGGGTTGTTGGTTGATGAGCATGTTAACTTTGCTGAATTGAAAGGCATTTTGCATGACTTCCTGCGTAATTTCTTCGAAGAAGATCTGCAAGTGCGTTTCCGTCCATCTTACTTCCCATTCACTGAACCTTCAGCGGAAGTGGACGTGATGGGCAAAAATGGTAAATGGCTAGAAGTGCTTGGCTGCGGTATGGTACATCCGAATGTGCTGCACAGCGTTGGCATAGATCCAGAAAAATACTCTGGTTTTGCTTTTGGTATGGGTGTCGAGCGCTTAACTATGTTGCGTTACGGCGTAAACGATTTACGTGCGTTTTTCGAAAACGACCTACGTTTCCTGAAGCAATTTAAATAACGGAGCTGTAATAGCATGAAATTTAGCGAATCTTGGCTTCGTGAATGGGTAAACCCTTCAGTCAGCCGTGAAGCATTATCCCACCAGATCACTATGGCCGGTCTCGAAGTCGATGACGTTGAAGCCGTAGCTGCCGATTTTAGCGGTGTAGTGATTGGTGAAGTGGTTGAGTGTGGTCAGCATCCCGATGCCGATAAACTGCGCGTGACCAAAATCAACGTTGGTGGTAGTGAACTTATCGATATCGTCTGCGGTGCACCAAACTGCCGTCAGGGTCTTAAAGTGGCCGTGGCTATGGTTGGCGCCGTATTACCTGGCGATTTCAAAATCAAGAAAGCCAAGCTGCGTGGCATGCCATCAGAAGGCATGTTGTGCTCGTACAGCGAGCTTGGCATTAACGTCGAAAGCGATGGCATTATCGAATTGCCATTGGACGCGCCATTAGGCACTGACATCCGCGACTATCTGCAACTTAATGATGCCGTTATCGATGTGGATTTAACGGCTAACCGTGCCGATTGCTTAGGTATGGCAGGTCTTGCCCGTGAAGTGGGCGTGTTAAACCGCCAAACAGTGGTTGAGCCACAGTGGCAAGCCGTTACGCCAACGACAGATGCACAGGTCACGATTAACGTTAACGCGCCTGCAGCGTGTCCACGTTACTTAGGCCGTGTGGTTAAAAACGTTAATGTGAAAGCGCCTACGCCATTATGGATGCAGGAAAAACTGCGCCGTAGCGGTATTCGCTCTATCGATCCTATCGTAGACATCACTAACTTTGTGTTGATTGAATTCGGTCAACCTATGCACGCTTTCGATCTTGCCAAATTAACAGGCGATATCCAAGTGCGTTTAGGCACTGGCGAAGAGAAAATCACCCTGCTTGATGGCAGCGAAGTGACCATCCCAAGCGATACCTTAGTGATCGCCGATGATGTGCGTCCATTAGCCCTTGCTGGTGTGTTTGGCGGCGAATATTCAGGCGTGAGCGACACGACCCAAGACATACTGCTTGAATGTGCCTTCTTCGCGCCGCTCGCCATTATGGGTAAGTCACGTCGTTTAGGTTTGCACACAGATTCATCACACCGCTTTGAGCGTGGTGTTGACCCTGAGATGCAACACAAGGTTATCGACCGTGCGACCCGTTTAGTACTGGATATCTGTGGCGGTGAAGCTGGCCCTGTAGTTGAGGCTAAATCAGAGGCTGATTTACCCAAACCTGCACAAATCGTTTTACGTCGTAGCAAGTTAGATCGAATTTTAGGTCACCATGTACCTGATAGCGATGTCGTTGAAATCCTACAACGTTTAGGTTTTAGCGTCGTTGTTAGCCAAGATAGTTGGCAGGTCACTACCGCGACTTATCGTTTCGATATGGCGATTGAAGAAGATTTGATCGAAGAAGTGGCCCGTATTTACGGTTATAACAATATCCCGAATACGGCGCCTGTTGCCGCGCTGCGTATGTCAGATCATAAAGAATCTGACTTAAGCCTAAAACGCGTGCGTGCCTTATTGGTCGCTCGTGGTTTCCAAGAAGCGGTAACCTACAGCTTTGTCGATCCAAAACTGCAAAATCTGGTTCATCCTGGTTTAGACGCTATGGTGTTACCAAACCCAATTTCCAGTGAAATGTCGGCCATGCGCCTGTCAATGTTCACCGGTTTATTGGCCGCCGTTGGCTACAACCAAAGTCGTCAACAGAGTCGCGTGAGACTTTTTGAAACTGGCCTGCGCTTTGTTCCTGATATCAATGCAGAATCCGGTGTAAGACAGCAAGCAATGCTCGCTTGTGTCATTACTGGGCTCCAAAATGATGAACATTGGGCTATGGAATCGAAAACTGTTGATTTTTTCGACCTTAAAGGTGATTTAGAAGCAATTATCGGCTTGACAGTTTCCGCATCAGAATTTAGCTTTAGAGGAGCGACGCATTCTGCTCTCCATCCGGGGCAATGTGCTGAAATATTGAGAAATGATCGAGTGATCGGTCATATAGGTGCAATCCATCCTAGTTTGGAGAAGCCTTTTGGACTCAATGGTAAAACCATCGTTTTTGAGTTGGAATTGGATGCTTTATTGCATACCAGTTTGCCGCTAGCCCAAGCTGTATCTAAGTTTCCAGCTAATCGTCGTGACATCGCAGTCGTAGTAGATGAGAGTGTATCTGCAGGTGATGTAATGAAATTGATAAGAAAAGTTGGCGAAAATCAGTTGGTTGGCATAAACTTGTTCGATGTATACTTAGGTAAAGGTGTTGAACCTGGCAAGAAGAGCCTGGCGATAGCACTTACATTACAAGACACTACTCGTACGCTTGAGGAAAAAGAGATTGCTGAGACCGTTGGTTCAGTCGTTTCTGCCCTTAAGTCCGAGTTCAACGCATCGTTGAGGGATTAAAGTATGGCACTTACCAAAGCCGAAATGGCAGAACATCTTTTTGAAACACTCGGAATGAACAAACGTGTCGCCAAAGAGATGGTTGAGTCGTTCTTTGAAGAGATTCGGGGCGCACTTGAAAGTGGTGAGCAGGTCAAGTTATCTGGCTTTGGCAACTTTGACCTTAGGGACAAGAATCAAAGACCGGGAAGGAACCCAAAAACAGGCGAAGATATCCCAATTTCTGCTCGTCGTGTCGTGACTTTCCGTCCCGGCCAAAAGCTGAAAACTCGTGTAGAAGCAGCAAACACGGGTAAGTAATTTCGTTTGTTTGATGGGAAAGCCACTCCTTAGAGAGTGGCTTTCCTGTTTATTCTTTCGTGCAATATCTCCATTGTTTTTATCCACTGTCTGAGGTGAATTCTTTGTCAAGACAGCCTAAACATTTCGACCGTCGTTTTAAACTCGCCTTATTACACCCTAGATACTGGGCCACTTGGTTAGTGATTGGTCTATTAGTGATTTTCGGACTCATGCCCGCATGGCTGCGTGATCCTATTGCAAGATTATTGGCAAAAATAGTGATGCCAATTGCCAAAAAGCCCATTAGCGTTGCCAGAGCCAACTTAAGGGCGTGCTTTCCTGAGCAATCCACCGCCGAGATTGAAGTGTTAATCCGTGAGAACGTGCAAAACTTCGTTTTGGTGTTGTTAGCACAGGGCGAATTGCTGGTGCGCTCAAAAGCGCATTTACGTCGTCGAGTCAATTTAATCGGCTTTGAGCATGTGACTAAAGCGCAGGCTGCTGGGCAACCGATCATTTTTATCATGCCCCATGTGTGGCCAATCGATTATGCTGGTTTACGCCTTAACCTTGAGTTGCCTATGGTGACTATGGCCAAAGCCCATAAAAACGGCTTATTCAATTGGTTTAGTAATCGTGTACGCAGCAGTTGTGGTGGCCATGTGTATATGCGCGAGGCGGGCATTCGGGCGTTATTGGCTGAGCTTAAGCGCGGTAACAGTTTCTTTTATCTTCCCGATGAAGACTTAGGTCCTGAACAAAGCGTGTTTGCGCCTTTTTTAGGCACAGTGAAGGCAACGCTACCTGTTGTTGGGCGTTTAGCGCAGGCGGGTAATGCCCAAGTGCTGCCAGTAAAGATTGGCTACAACCAAGCGACACGCCAATTTGATCTCACCGTGATGGCGGCCGTTGCGCCTGAAGAAATGGTGGGCAAAGAAAATGAGGCGTTGGCACTGAACAAAGTGGTCGAGCAAGTTATCTTAGCTTACCCAGAGCAGTATATGTGGTTCCTGCGCGTTCTCAAGACGCGCCCAGAGGGTGAAGTTTCTATCTACAGCTGAGATGTAGCGTGACTGAAATAGTGTGGTTTAAAATGGCTTTGAGCGCTGATTGCTCAAAGCCATTTTTTTGAGGAATATTCTTGCTGATAGGACTCTTTATTGATTGAGATCTTTATCGACTGTGCTGTTACCAATGCAGGATTTAATCTTCATCTTGTTCCATCTCAAGTTGCATCAGTAACATATCTTCGCCATCGAGTACGCGAGTACGAAAGCTTTGACATGCAGGGCAGACGACCGTGCGCTCACTCAGTACGGATTCAGTCTGGCAGTCTTGGCAAAGTATCACTAGCGGCTGAATTTGCATATTGAGTAGGGCTTCTTTGCAAATCCCATCGAGCTTAAACGTATCGAAGGCCGTTTGTAGCAGGCTAGGTTCAACCCCGCTCATGACTCCCAGTTTGATATCCACTCGGGTGATTTTATCGGCATGATTGGCCAGCGCGTGCTGTTCGCATTGCTCAATCAGGGCACTCACAATCGAATATTCGTGCATCAGCAAATCCTTGGCAGCAGTTCACCTTGGGGAAGATCGAGATAACGCTTAGTATTCCAAGGCGTTCTTAGCACGACTTTCCCCACTAAATCATCACTTACAGTGCCGATTATCGCTGCATGCTCACAGCGCCCAAAGCGTTGCATGATCTCGAGCGCGCCCAAGGCGATGTCGTTGGGGACGGCGAGGATGAAAGTGCCTTCGTTGGCAAGATCCATGGCTTCGAAACCATAGAGTTCGCACAGACCTTTGACTTCATCGCTGACGGGAATACTGGCTTCATTCACTGTGATACCAACATTGGAGGCGACAGCCCATTCGTTCAGCACCGCCGATAAGCCGCCGCGAGTCGCATCGCGCATCGCATGAATGGGAATATTGGCGGCGATCAATTGCTCGACTATCGGCCAGAGCGTCGCGCAGTCACTTTGTAATGCTGATTCGAGCGTGAGTCCTTCACGCGCCATTAAAATCGCTGCACCGTGGCAGCCAATATCACGGGAGACAATAATGGCATCGCCCACGGTGACATTCGCCGCGGAAATATTGGGACGCAAGATACGACCAATGCCTGAGGTATTAATAAATAAACCATCGGCGCACCCCTTGGGTACGACTTTAGTGTCGCCGCAGACAATCCGTGCACCACTGTGTTTTAATTCTTTCGCCATACTGCGGACAATCGTCGTTAAATCATTGATAGAAAAGCCTTCTTCTATGATCACACTGCAACTCAAATACTGAGGTTCTGCGCCCATCATAGCGAGATCGTTGACTGTGCCTGCGATGGCGAGCTTGCCGATATCACCGCCGGCAAAAAATAAAGGGGATACGGTGAAAGAGTCTGTGGTAAAGGCATTAGCACCGTGCAAATCGAGTTTAGCAGCGTCTTCTTCGCTGCGAAGGATTGGGTTATCAAACTCGGCAAAAAACAGATCACGGATCAGTTTATTCATTTCTTTGCCGCCACCGCCGTGGCTGAGTTGAATGGATTTATCTTTAAGCGTATCAGCCATGATGTGGTTCCTTGATATCGATGCCTTGATAGCGGTAATAGGCATTGCAAGCACCTTCGGAGCTGACCATGCAACTGCCTAAGGGCGTTTCGGGATTGCAGCCGCGGCCAAAAACTTTACAGTCCTTTGGTTTAGCAAGCCCACGAAGAATATCACCACACTGACAGGCTTTATGATCGTCAATTTCCTTCACGGGTAGGCGGTCTTTAAAGCGCAGTTCGGCGTCTCTGTGGGCATATTCGGGTTTAAGCTGCAGCGCTGAATTGGGGATTGGGCCTAGTCCACGCCAGCGAAATTGCGGTCTGACATTGAAGAATTGATTTACTTTGGCCTGCGCCGTGAGGTTGCCGTCCTCCGATACTGCGCGGCTGTATTGGATATCGAGCTCCGCTTTACCCGCGGCTTTTTGGCGCACAATCCGTAAAATCGACTCCATCACATCGACGGGCTCAAATCCTGCGACAACCACTGGCGTGCCATAGTTTTCGACTGTGCTGCGATAGATTTTTGCGCCACTGATCACGCTCACATGGGCTGGGCCGATAAAGGCGTTGACCCTCGCTTTTGGATCGTGCATCACGGCATCAATTGCGGGTGGCACTAATACATGATTGATATGAAATAGTAGATTTTCGAGTTTTTCTTGTTCGGCCAGTTGTAACAAAATTGCTGTCATTGGGGTTGAGGTTTCAAAGCCAATGGCGAAGAACACTACGGTTTTATCGGGATTGTCGCGGGCAATTTTGAGCGTATCTAAGGGATCGTAAATTGGGCGAATATCGCAGCCCTTGGCCCTAAAACTGGCTAAAGAGCCTTGAGAACCGGGCACGCGGATCATATCGCCCAGGGTCACAAGAATAACATTTTCTTGGGAGGCAAGCGCCGCGGCTTGGTCGATGCGCTCTTTAGGCATAATGCACACTGGGCAGCCAGGACCATGGATAAATTCAATATTATCCGGCAGTAAATCTAGCAAGCCGTATTTCATAATCGTATGAGTATGGCCACCACAGACTTCCATGATATTGATTTGTTGCTTAACCAATTTAGCGGTTAACTGAATATCCCGTGCTAAATTGGCAATCGTTTGGGGATCGCGAAAGCCTTGATAGAGGTGTCTTAGTTCAAGCATGCTTTTTCCTCGGTGCACTCGATAGGGGTGCGCCTTGCGACTTAATCCTGCACTGCTGATGGTCAGTGTATGGCTTCATTTTCAAGCTTAGTGACGATTTCTTCGTATAGATCAATGCTTTGCTGCGCATCTTCCTTATCAATTTTGTTCATCACAAAACCAATATGGATAAGTACATAGTCGCCAATTTCCAGTGGCTCATTCATTAAATGACTGCTGACATCGCGGCGCACACCTAAGGTGTCGACGGTGACGCTCTGGCGCTCAATATCGACCGCCACCACTTGGGAAGGTATGGACAAGCACATTATTGTGCACCTCGAATGTTGTCTTTAAGCCAAGCGGCTACAGCCTGCATGGAATCGCCATCTTTAATTGAGACTTCAATAATTTGAGTTGCTGGATTGAGTTTTTTAAGCTGCGCTCTGGCTTCGTCCATCTTGAAATCAAAATAGGGCAGTAGATCGCACTTTGTGATAAAAACTACATCGGCGCGGCGGAACATCACAGGATATTTCTCAATCTTATCATCGCCTTCTGGCACTGATAGCAGCACGATATTTTTGTGAGTGCCCACATCATAACTGGCTGGGCAGACGAGATTACCGACGTTTTCGACAAAGCAAATATCGAGTCCTTCAAGCGGCAGATGATGTAGGGCACCGTGCACCATAAAGGCGTCGAGGTGACAGGCGCTGCCCGTTTGAATTTGATAGGCCTTAATACCTTTAGCTATGAGGCGGTCAGCATCACGTGAGGTTTCTAAGTCGCCCTCGATCACCGCATAGTTGAGCTGCGTGTATTCTTTGAGATTTTCTAATAGGGTGGTTTTGCCACTGCCCGGGCTACTCATGATGTTGAAGGCAGTAATATTATGTGCCTCAAAGTGGGCGCGGTTATGTCCAGCTTCGACATCATTTTTATCTAAAATTTTGTGGATGACTGACAAGGTTTTTTTATCGTTTAACTGAGGATTTGTGTGTAACTCTTGATGGCTATGCTCATGAGTATGTGAATGGTCATGATTATGCTCATGGCTATGGGCATGCGCGCCTAGATGATCATGGTCGTGGCGGGTAAGGGAGCAGCCGCAGTCTTTACACATTTTACCTCTCCTTGTATCGGCAGAGTACGAGGACTTTGCCTGACAAATAATGATTGATGTACGAATCGTTAATTTGGTTACGCTAATGTTGAGTGTGATACAAATTGCGCTACGGATCTTTGATGTTCGTCAGGTTTATGGGGATAAAAATGGCGAGCGAACATCAGGGATTATCAAATAAGTACGGTTATTGACTCTGATGAATGCCATACCAAAGTTGGCCTAGGGCGATGCCGCCATCATTGATGGGTATCTGTTTACTGGATAACACTTTATTTCCTTGGGCGCTGAGCTTACTCAGGCAGTATTCCAATAGATATTTATTTTGAAATACGCCACCGCAGAGCACGGTTGGGAGGTGTTGATACTGGGCAGTATAATCACAGATAGCATCACCTAAGGTGTGTAAAAAGGCGCGGGCGATGGCATAGCATCTATTGTCTGTTAGCGGTTGTGCTGTAATCAATTCAACAATTTGCTTGAACATTTCACTGCTTCGCCACTGGTCGATGTCAAGAGGTAAGTTAAGCGAAATGACTTCAAGGGCTAATGCATCGGCGCGATTGGCCGCGGCTTCTATTGCCATGCCCGCTTGGCCTTCAAACAGTGTGGTTTCGATTAAGCCTAAGGCGCAGGCGAGGGCATCGAACAGTCGCCCGACAGAGGAGGTTTTTATCGCGCTGCCGTTCTGCCAGATCTTATGTAAGTTAGTCAGAGTGTTTGGGCGCATGTTGTTTAATATAGGTAATTGTAATGCGAGCACAGCATCGAGGCTCATTTGTTCGAACAATAATGCCAGTAACAACCTTACGGGTTGCTTAATGGCTTGCTCGCCGCCTAGCAGGGCTATGGGCTCAAAATGGGCCAGTCGCTGCGCTTTATCGAGCGTAGTTAATAGCACTTCACCGCCCCATAAACTGCCATCTTCCCCAAGCCCAGTACCGTCAAAACTAAAGCCCAATACGGGATCTCGATATTGATTTATCGCCATCACGCTGAGCACATGGGCATGGTGGTGTTGCACCGATAAACATTGTGCTTGGCTGGAATCGCTGAGTTGTACACTTGAGTTGGAGTGCATTTCAGCCCAGCGTGAAGGGGCATAATCTGGGTGTTTATCGCAAATAATAAGATTTGGCGTAAAGTGATACAACCGAGCAAAAGTGGCTAAGGTGCGCTCAAAATATTGCTCGGCGCTGACGCTGAACAGGTCGCCAATATGGGGACTTAAAAACACATTATTGCCAAAGCCTAAGGCGATGGCATTTTTTTGTTGTGCGCCCACGGCCAAAATCGATTGGGTCAGCGGTATCTCTAAGGGGAAACTTAACGGTGCATAGCCGCGGGCGAGGCGCAATACTTGCACCTCTGCGGAGGAATCCAGTTGCGGCTGGATCACTTGCACCACACTGTCATCACAGCCATTAATAATCGGCCGATTATGATCGACTATCGCATCCACCACATGGCTTAAGTGGCTAATAAGCTCGTCACAATCTGTGATGATAGGCTCGCCTGAAACATTGGCGCTGGTCGCAACTAATGGCCCTTTGAAGAGACTCAATAGCAAATGATGCAGCGGTGTGTAGGGCAGAAATACCCCGAGTTTATTCAGATTGGGGGCGACAGCTAAGCTGAGATCATGTTCGGCTCGGCTGCTCATCAGCACTATGGGCCTTTCCTGCGAACTCAGCACTCGCCACTCGGCATCCGGCCCTGTGACATAGTGCTGCGCCATGGTGATATCCGCCATCATCACCGCTAGCGGCTTGGCCTGGCGCTGTTTTCGCAGCCTGAGTGCGTTGACGGCATTGTCACTTCGGGCATCACAGATTAAGTGAAATCCACCCAATCCTTTAATTGCCAGAATCTGCCCTTGGCGTAATCTATCAGCCGCAGCTGTCAGTACCGCAAGGTCCGTACTCAATTCAGGTGCGCTGACATTTGAGGCACTGGGAAGGATGTATTCCCCTTGCGGTGTTTTTAAACTGAGTCTGGGGCCACAGGCGGGGCAACTTATGGGCTGGGCATGGTAGCGGCGGTCGAGTGGGTTTTGATATTCTTTGGCGCACTCGGGACACATGTCAAAATCGGCCATAGCGGTGTTGTGCCTATCATAGGGTAAAGCATTGATAATCGTGTATCGAGGGCCACAGTTAGTGCAGTTGGTAAAGGCATAGCCAAAGTGGCGGTCATCAGGATTATGCATGTCGTTCATGCAGTCTTGGCAGGTACTTTTATCTGCCGATACCGCCACCTGCGCACCTATCGGTGAACTTGGGTCATCGTCCTCATGGCTGTCGCTTTTTATAATCTCAAACGTGGTTTCGCTTAATAAAATCGGCAGTGGTATTTGGCTGATATTGTCGATACGGGCGAGTGGCGGTGGAGTGGTATTGAGTACAGTGATAAAGCGAGTGAGGTTTTCATCATTACCTTGCAGCTCAATGGTCACGCCCTTGGCATTGTTGAGCACAGTACCCGTCAGTTGAAACTCAAGGGCATAACGATAGACAAAGGGGCGAAATCCCACCCCTTGTACTATGCCAGTGACGTGCAACTGACAACGCTTTAACGTGGCTCCCTTGTGGACAAGGTATTCCAATGCCAGCCTTCGTTTTATCTGCAGGTCACTGTGCTTTTTGTGGCGACTATTATGCCTATGTGGCTTCATGCGTTGTGACTTAACTTTTGGCCTCCTAATCATGGGCATTTAGTTGTCGCTGCTTAACGTAAAGTGCACCAACGGCTAAGTTATCGCCGTCTAAATCTAGGCTGCGATTGATCACCAATGGAAAGTTTTTGCCTAAGCGCAAGCTGATGCGTTTGCACAGGGTTTCATTGATTAATTCATTGCCCGCTAAGGCTATATTGTGCACGCCGATATTTAAATCGATATGCTCGATCCAGTTAGATAAATAGTCCGCCAGCGAGTCTTGCATCGCAAAGGCAAGCTGACTCGGATCGTCATTACCCGCAATACGAAAACTTAACACTGTGCCTAAGGTTTTACACCAATTTAGGCTGCGGTGGGCTTCACCTTTGGTCAGCGGATAATCGATACGCGGTGCATTAGCACCGTGGTAGCGCATGGCGGCGGCCATGAGTGCATCGCTTAGCCTTGCTTGGCTTTGAGTCTCTTCTTGGGTATTGAGGCCAATTAATATGGCTGCAATCGCCCACAGGCTTTGTAAGTTGTCCCGTCTGCCGTGAAGCTTTAGGCTTAAAAGTTTTAGGTAATCTTCGGGAAACAGGCTCTTAAATTTTTGCGCTACGGCTTTTTGTGGACTGCTGTCCAGTTGATGGAAGATTTCGTAACCGTTATCGGGTAGCTCGGGCAGGGCGAAGAAAAGTTCAGTGTCGCCCTTATTATCGCAGGTGACAATTTGACTGGCGTGGGTATGGCTTAAGTAAATGACCGCAGCATTTTTTGTCTGTTTATGACTGGTAAACTTACCGTTGAGCAGCGCACTGAATAGCGCTGCGTCTGCAAGGGTGTGATTTTCTGTGTTGACTGTATTTTGATTATTATCGCTTAGCATACTGGTGCAATGAATATCACTGTCTTCACTTGACGGTACTTGAGTCAATACTGCCACACTCAGTTCGCCTTGGTGCGATCGTGAACGTTTCGCCGCTTGCCATTGGGCTTGATAGCCGTGAAAACTGACTTTTTCCCTTAAGGGTTCTGGAGCGATAAAGTGCTTGGTTTGAACCTGTGTTGGGCTTAAATTGTGACTGGCGATTTGTGCCCAAGCACCATCGACCCACGCTAGCTTCGGCCTATTATGCGGCCCTTTAATGTAAACCCAATCGACCCCTTTTTGTCGTAATACTTCCCCGAGCACTAAGATCACTCGGCTGTAGGCAAAGCAAATGTCGTACAGCGGCGCACCGAGTTTGTCGTGTTCTTGCGTGGGTCTCGCGCAGATAAGCGGCTTTTCAATACTCGAAAGCGCGAGCACCTGCGCATCGTTCAGACAAAAATGGGCGTTTAGCGTATTGGGATTACAAATTAACAGTTGTGGCCGCTCGTCTAAGGGCTGAGCAAACGGTGTCAGACTAAGTTGCAGATTATCGGCGGCCGCTAATGTCAGTGGGCCTTGTGTCAGCAGTCCCTGTGCCATGGCTTTAATATCTGACAAGGTTAACGCTTTTTGTGCGGACGTTAATTGTGTTTCGCCTTTGCAGCAAGGGCAAATTAAATCGAGTGTGCCAAACTTTGCCGACTGATTATCGCCAATCAACGGATAACAATGCTGGCAAAAAGGCACTATGGCAGAGCTTGATCCAGACTGTGGAAAGGGCAGTAAGGTTTTACTGCCTTGGGGCTCGTCGATGACTTTAATGCTAGAGTCAATCAACCAAGCGGAAATCAAAAAGTCCGCGGCAATGGCATCGGCCAATTGTTCTAGTTGGTTTTGCTCGCCCTGAGCTTCAATAAAATAGCTTTGAGGGCCAAAGTCATGTTGGCCAGCACTATATTGACCTGAGCTATGTTGACCATCACAGCCTATGCTGATATTTAGTTCATCGTAATTTAGATATTGATTACATAAATGCGCGTACAAAGGCACCTGACGTGAGCAGGTAAAATCAAATCTGATGTTTTTCATCTTCTATATACTTTCACCAGTAGTAACGCCACGTTTATAAGAGTCAGGGATCAGCGAGTCGATACTATGCTCGGCAACACGCGTCGCAGTGAACCCAAGGGAGGCTAAGTGGGATAACAAGCTTGATTCCATTAAAGGTACCGCGGCGGCGACTTTAGGGGTCAAGCCTAGCACCATAGGTTCGAGCACGGTTGGGGTGACGCCCAGCACAAAGGTCTTAGGTCTGTCGCCAACCATTTCCATCATATTGAGGGTTTGCAGCATTTCGACTTCATGGGCGCTGCCTTGCCAGTCGATTTCCTTCGGCGCTTTATCAAAATCGAAGAAATAGACTTCGCCCGCTTCTACGCCATTGGCATTAACTGTATCGACCACGATTAAATAATCGTATTGGCAAATAATAGGGATAAGTCCCTGAGCCAAGGTGCCGCCATCGAGCAGCTTTAGCTGGTGGGACTCATGGGTAAACTGATAATTATCAGCTATATAATTGACAAAATGTACGCCGATGCCTTCATCGGCGTACAGGACATTGCCAATACCGAGTAGCAATATCTTCATTGGACTCCTAGTGGTGTGAGTCTGGCTTTGGGTAGTCATAGCCAGAGACAATCGAGTCAACTGAGTTATGTTTGAAGCGTATCCCTGACCAAACCGCCATATAGACGTGGATAACCACAAAGATAACAAATGCCCAAGTGAGGTAGTGATGCCAAATCCTAACTTGTGCCAGCCCACCCATTTGTGCCGTGATCCAAGCGGCGCTGCCCCAAAGCATGCCACCTAAACCTTGGTGATACACATTGGCATACAACACCAGACCCGTTATACATATCACAAGAGCGACCAGTGAGATTGCTACATAAGTCACAAATTGCAGCGGTCCATAGACACCGGCTTTATGTAAGTGCCCCATCCATAAGTAAGATTTCAGCTGGGTGATCCAGCTTTTTACGCTCATGACATCGCGAAATGAGCGCCGCTCAATGTCGCTTCGGCTGAAAAAATACAGGTAGAAGCGCACTAAAGTGATTGCGGTTAGTACAAAACCGCAGATCAGATGAGCGAAGCGGATCCAGCCTTGTACGAGTACGTCCGTACTTTCAGGCGCCACCAGAAACGGCCAAGCAATATAGAATCCGGTGATCACTAGCACCAGAATTGACAGTGCCCTGAGCCAGTGAAAAATCCGTATTGCCGGACTAAAAATCAGTGTCCGAATGCGGGTTGCAGAATGGTTCATTTTGCGTTCCCTCCCTCGATTATTGACCATTGGGACTGACACGGAACTCGCTCAATGCTTGGCCTTTGAAATCCATTACGTGTACAGAACACGCCATGCAAGGGTCAAATGAGTGAATAATACGTATCACCTCAAGGGGCTTAGTAGGATCTTCCAGTTTCAAGCCAATTAAAGAGGCTTCATAGGGACCCATTTTACCGTTGGCATCCACAGGACCTGCGTTCCAGGTCGTTGGTACGACGGCTTGATAGTTCTCAATCACTCCATTTTTAATGCGGATCCAGTGGCTTAACATGCCGCGTGGCGCCTCGATCATGGCGTGACCTACATACTCTTTATTTGGATCAATATTGGGTTTTACATAGGTAGATTCATCTGACTGGATATTCGTCAGCAGCGCATCAAAGGTTTTTAAGCCTTCTTGGGCGACGATGACTGTCTGCAACATACGGGCTGCAGTGCGACCTAAAGTGGTAAATAGAGCCGCTACGGGTAGACCTGTGCGAGCGAGCAGGCCATTAACCGAATCCACGACCACCTTGTTACCGCGGGCATAACTCACCAATAGGCAGGCGAGTGGACCCACTTCGACAGGTTCACCTTGATAACGGGGAGATTTCACCCATGAGTATTTGCCATCACCATCCAGTGTTGGCAATTTGCCGTAGACAGTGTCACGTTCAACAAAACCAGTGTAATTAGGAATCGTTGTACCGTCATAGGGATGCTGCGGCGCATCGGCGCTATACCAAGCGTGGCTGACGTCTTCGGCAATCAGATCTGGATTCACATCACTGACGCCGGCAAGGTCGCCATTCATGATCACGCCTTGATTAAACATGTATTCGCCATTGGCTAACACAAAGTCATTGGTCGCCATGAAGTTTTTCACGTTTACGCCGCCCAACACGCTAGGTTCAGTACCAAAGGCTTCGGCCGCCATCACGATATCTGCTTGATAGGCACGCAGAATAAAGTCAGTTACTGTCGCATGTTTTTGCTTCCATTCCTGCAGGCGAGCAGGGCTGAGCATGTCGCGCACCGAAGTCACACCACCGACAACAACGGATTGTGGATGTGGTGATTTGCCACCAAAAATGGCTAGCATTTCTGCCGCAACACGTTGTACTTCAAGCGCTTTAAGGTAGTGAGATAGCGCGATAAGGTTTTGCTCTGGGGTAAATTTATAGGTGCCGTTGCCCCAATAAGCGTTGGCAAATGGACCTAATTTTCCCGTTTCGACAAAGCCTTTAACTCTTTCTTGTACCGCTTTTAAATCACCTTCACCCGCCGCTATGGGGTGGTCTGTGTATTTCAGGGCAACTTGTGCCGCTTTAGCAGGATCGGCGCTCAGTGCAGAAACCACATCAACCCAATCTAAGCCGTGTAGATGGTAAAAATGGACAATATGGTCGTGCATGTATAAAGAGGTTTGCATTAATGAACGTAAGTATCTTGCGTTCAATGGAATTTGAATTCCTAACGCATTTTCAACCGCTTCAGTACCGCAGCGGTAGTGGGAATAGGTACATACGCCACAGATACGTTGCACAATAAGGCCAACATCCATAGGCGTGCGGCCTTTGAGAATGACTTCAATACCGCGCCAAAGTGTGGAGGATGACCAAGCCTTGTTGATGACGTTATTTTCATCAACTTCGACTTCGATACGTAAGTGACCCTCGATACGTGTGATAGGGTCGATAACAACGCGCTTGCTCATGGGTTATTCCTCCAGCGGTTTGGCAAAAATACTGGCAACGGCATGGGCTCCAATGCCCACCACAGTCGCGCCTAAAATCACCGCACCAATAGTATCTGCGGTCGCATCCAATCCATGGAGGAGTTGACGGCCAAGGGGTTTTTCAAAGTCAGCCATATCGTCCCAGAAGTTAGGTTCTGAGCAACCCATACAACCGTGTCCAGCGAGTACTGGCCAGCTAGTGTGATGGTTAAAGCGCTCGGTTGGGCAGTTGTTGTAGGTGTAAGGACCTTTACAACCGACTTTATAAAGGCAGTAGCCTTCTTTCGCACCGTGATCGCCAAATTCTTCAACGAATTCACCAGCATCGAAGCGGCCGCGGCGTTCACAGTTATCGTGTACCCGTGCGCCGTAAGCCCATTTAGGTCTATTAAACATATCCAGCGCAGGTAATTTTCCGAACATGATGAAGTACATCAAAGTGCCGACTATGTTCTTTTCACTCGGTGGGCAACCGCCTAAGTTAATCACGGGTTTACTGACCACTTCATGCACGCCTTTAGCCCCCGTTGGGTTTGGATAAGCGGCTTGCACCCCACCAAACGCCGCACAAGTGCCAACAGAGATAATCGCGGCGGCGCCTTCTGCAGCATGCTTGATGATTTCTAAACCCGTGTGGCCTTTACAACCCACAGTTAAGAAACTGCCGTTATTTGCAGTCGGAATCGCCCCTTCAACGGCCAGTAAATAGCGGCCCTTGTAAGTTTCGAGTGCATGTTCGAGGTTTTCTTCGGCTTGCCAACCCGCTGCAGCCATTAAGGTTTCGTGATATTCCAAGGAAATATGATCGAAAATCAGTGAGTCTAGATTGGGGGTATCGGTACGAATTAAAGATTCGGAGCAGCCAGTACATTCGGCCATATGTAACCAGATTAAGGGTACACGATCGGCTAATTCTGCAGCTTCGGCTACTAAGTTACTAAAGGGGAGGGGTAATGCGAGCATGCTCGTCACCATGGCACTCCACTTCATAAAATCACGGCGACTAATGCCGTGCTGTTGCATTTTTTCAATCAGCGATTGTTGTTGACGGGGAGCGAATTGGCGTAACGCATCTAAGCGCGCCTTTCCCTGTTCATATAGGGCTGCATGTGTGTCCATGGGTCAACCTTTTTTGTTATTTAAATGTAAATTGGTAAGGGTTTACATAATTGACAGTGTCAGTTTAGGCCGTTGGAGTGTAAAGATTATTGATGTATATCAAGAATTTTTAAGAGATGTGACCGAACTGATTTTGACATTTAATTAACATGACGCAGATCTAATTTCACTTTTTCTAATGGGACAAAATGTCTCACATTTGCCATTTTGGATGAAATCGGTCACTTAATCAGCACTCATGTGATTAAGGCGATGCTGATAACTATGGTTCATTCGCGTGGTGAGTAGGTTAATTAAACTTATATAAGCTTGTTTAAGAAAACCTTAAGATTCAGTTAATAGATTCGAACGTAATCGTTAATGCGGAATATGCTATGAAGAAAATATTATTGTTACTCAGTTTATTGGCCGCAGGCGTACAAGCCGCGCCATCGCTGGACTATCAAGTGTTTAACGCGCAAGGCCAAGCTGTTTCCCTGAGTGAGTTTAAAGGCAAAGTCGTCTATGTCGATTTTTGGGCATCCTGGTGTGGCCCTTGCCGTAAATCGTTTCCTTGGATGAATGAAATACAAAAAAAGTATCAAGATCAGGGATTAGCTGTCGTGGCAATCAACCTAGATACAGATAACGAGTTAGCCCAGGAATTCTTAAAACAAGTCCCTGCCAATTTTTCAGTGCGTTTTAACCCCGAAGGTGATGTCGCTCGCAGTTTCGATTTGCTGGGCATGCCGAGCAGTTTTATGTTCAATCGACAAGGTCAGTTAGTACAGCATCATGTTGGCTTTTATGTCGATAAAACCGCTGAATACGAGCAAGAACTCGTCAATTTACTGAAGGAGTAATTTATGCTTAAACCCGCATTAGTCGCAGTAACGCTCATCATAGGTTTGAGTGGATGTTCAAGTTTAGGAGTGCAGCCGTGGGAGAAAGGCCAGCTGGCCCGCAGCGATATGGCGCTCGACAGTGAAAAGCTCGATCTTGCACTCGATGATCATATTTATTTTAGTAAAGAAGGCAGTAGCGGCGGTCGTGCATTTGCCGGTGGTGGATGTGGCTGTAACTAAACTCTCCGTTGGTGTTATTTGCCCTTAGATGTAACGAATAAATGTAACGCACAGATGTAATGAACTGACGTACTAAAACAAATGTGACGAGCAGATGTTCTAAAATCTGGGGCGAAATCCCGCGGTATTGAATAGATTGAAGTGACCTACAGGTGTTGTCAGCTATGACCCAAAAAAAGAACCAAATAAATACAAGACAATCGAAGCAGATAGCGGGTGCTCTCGTATTAGCCAGTTGTGGACTGTTTGCAACAAGTGGCCATGCGACTGAATTATCTAAAAAAGCTGACGACTGGAAGATCGATGCTGCGTTAATGTATTACGGTGAGCAAGATAGAGTACAAGCCATCGAAGCTATAGGCACAGCGCAAAAAGCCTTTGGCGATGACAGTGTGCTGGATCTCAAACTCGTGGTTGACAGTCTAACGGGACCTTCAGCATCGGGCGCTGTGGCCCAAAGTACCAGCCAAACGTTTACTCGACCATCTGGTAATGGTCAATATCATGTTTCAGCGGGGGAAACGCCATTAGATGACACCTTTCACGATACTCGCGTACAAGCCAATGTCGGTTGGAGTGAAGTGCTAACACCAGATTGGAAACTCAATGTTGGCGCATATGGCTCGAAAGAGTTTGATTATATGTCAATGGGCATCAATGCCGGAATTGAGCGAGGGTTTAATAAAGACAACACCACTTTATTTTTAGGTACGGCTTATAGTTTCGATGTGGTTGACCCCGTTGGCGGTCGTCCGGTGGATTTATCTTCGATGGTCATTCGCGATAACTTCACCAGTGAGGAAGCTTATCGCAGCGCATTCGATGCGACTCGTCAAGGTGGCAGTGATAATAAGCAGACCGCGGATGTGATGTTAGGTATCACCCAAGTGCTTAGTCAGCGCTGGTTGTTGCAGGCCAATTACGGCTTGTCGAGTGTGAATGGCTATTTAACGGATCCCTACAAGGTGCTCAGTGTGGTGGATAATAACGGCATTACTCAGGATTTATTGTATGAAAGCCGCCCCGATTCGCGCTTGAAGCACAGTTTTTACGTGATGACCAAAGGCGCATTAGATGCGGGTGTGGTGGATTTTTCCTATCGTTATAATACCGATGACTGGGACCTCACATCGCATACCTTAGAAACCCATTATCGGTATTACTTTACCGGCAATTTCTATGGTCAATTACATCTGCGCTATTACCAACAAACTGCGGCTAACTTCTATCAACCTTTCTTGATGGCTGATACGCCACTGCCAGAGTTTGCCAGTGCCGATTATCGTATCGGTGATATGTCAGCTTATACGATTGGGGTTAAATTTGGCCATAGATTATCTGGCGGTCATGAAATGTCGTATCGCTTAGAGTATTACCAACAGGACCCGAAAAATAACGGCGCTACGATTCCTGGAGAGCTGCAAAACTTCGATCTATTTCCGACTCAGAAGGCAATTACAGCACAGTTTAGTTATTCTTTTTAATACGAAATAATGCTACTGGCTCAGATAGCAAGGCGTTAAACTGTATGGGTAGCTTAGCTACCCATACTCAATTTACCCCTGAACTTATTCAATCGCAATCCCAGTGGGATGCCATGTGAAGAGGTGATTTATGATGTCGACATCGTCCCTAAAGACCGCACCTTATTCGTTGCAGCGCCGTGATTGGGGTTATGTGGGTGAATTTAGGGCCATGGCGAGTCCCTGTGAAATACTCATTGGGTGCGATCAATTTGATATTGCAGACGATATGTTGGATATGGCTGTCACTGAGGCGCTGCGTATCGAACATAAGTACAGTCGCTTTATCGCGCAGAATTGTCTGTGGCAATTAAACCATGCCAATGGTCATAAGCAGCTTATCGATGAAGAAACCTGGCAGTTATTGGCTTTTGCTAAACAATGTTTTCAGCTCAGTGATGGACTCTTTGATATTTCTGCAGGGCCGTTAATGGAACTGTGGTGCTTTGATCCCAAAGCCCAATTGCCCGAACATGGCCGCATACTTGCCGCGAAAGACTTCGTGGGGTTTGAGCGTATCGAGTTTGATTCGCGCCATATTGAGATGCCAACAGGTATGAAATTGGATTTTGGTGGTATCGCAAAAGAATATGCGGTCGACAGAGTCGCCTATGAGTTAGCCGAATGTTATCCAGACATTCCAGTGTTAGTGAATTTTGGCGGTGATATCGCTTGTCCCGTGTCCAAAGTGACGCCATGGCAAGTGGGAATTGAAGATCCACGACACCTCGATCACGCTGCGAGTGTACTGGCGATTAGTCAGGGTGCATTAGCGACCAGTGGCGATACGCGGCGCTTTTTTGAAGTCGATGGAAAGCGTTACGGCCATATTGTCGACCCACGCACTGGCTATCCCGTTATCCATGCGCCGCGCTCTGTGACTGTGTTAGGGCCAAACTGCGTGACTGCAGGCATGCTCGCCACTATGGCTATGCTGCAGGGTCGAGACGCGGAAGATTTTTTACAGCAACAAGATGTTAAGTTCAGTATTTTCCGTTAGGGCTCAGTTAAGGACATTGAATGCGTATTATGTTGGTTGAAGACAATGAGTTATTAGCCCAAGGAATTTGCTTGAGTTTGGCGAAGCTGGGCATGCAAGTTGATCACCTTAATAGTTATCAGCAAGCCTTGCTGGGGGTTAAAAATGAAAGCTTCAGTGCCATAGTGCTCGATCTGGGATTACCTGACGGTAATGGTAAAGAGTTGCTTAAAGCTTGGCGTCAGCAGGGGGTGTCAATTCCCACAATAGTCCTGACCGCTAATACGGATTTTGACACTAAGCTCGAATGTTTAGACATGGGCGCCGATGATTATCTCGGTAAACCTTTTGATGTGCGTGAACTAGCCGCGCGCATTCGTGCTATCGTCAGGCGTCAGTATGGGCTCGATCACAACAGTTTGATTATTGGTGCGCTTTGCATTGATTTAAATACCCGTGAAGTGACCTTTCGCGATCAAAATGTGCTGCTTTCACGGCGTGAATTTCAATTACTGCTCGAACTCGCTCAGTCGGCAGGGCGTGTATTGACCCGCAGCCAGTTAGAACAGTTAACCTATGGCTGGGATGAAGTCGGCAGTAATTCAATAGAAGTGCATATCCACCATCTGCGCAAAAAACTTGTCAATGAATTAATCAAAACCGTGCGTGGAATAGGCTATACCTTGATTGAAATAAATTAATTTGAAGAGTTAAGTGACAAGCTCCACGTTTGTGGGTACTGATAACGCAGTGATGACTTGAAGCATAGTCGTTAGGAAAAAGAAGTGATTCGATTAAAGGGGCTAGATGTGTATTCACTGCGTTTGGTACTGACATTATTAATTTTGTCAGGTATTTCAGTATCCGTCGCTGTATCTAGCTGGTTGAGTACTCGGGATTCTAAGCATCAAATCGAAGAACTCTTCGATGCGCAAATGCTCCAAACCGCTAAAATGTTGGAGTTGTTCTATCATACTGAGCCCAATGCAACAGCTCAGGATCTCGTCATACCCCAAGTGCTCCACGTTCCCGATAGCCAGATCAGTTCCTTTGCCGAAAAGGCCGATGCGCTGAAACTGGCCTATGAGCATAAATTGGCGTTTCAAATCTGGAGTGAGGCGGGTGAAGCCTTAGTTTTATCGGATAATATTGGTCATCAACCTATCAGTCGATTCGTACAGGGTTATCATAAGAAAGTGTTCGAAGGAGAACTCTGGCATGTGTTCAGTTTTTTTTCGGTTAAAAATCATGTTTGGATTGTCACTGCTCAACAGGATGAAGTACGCCAAGAGCTTGTATCGCAAATCATGCATAATGCCGTTATCGTGCCCTTGATGGTAGTGCCTTTAACATTAATTATTGTTAGCTTCTTGTTTTATCTCTTGTTTCGGCCATTAAAAACCTTTGAAAGAGAATTAATTGGACGGGCACCCAACGATTTGACCCCGTTGACTATGTCATTGCCTAAAGAATTAGTCCCTGTTGGGCGCGCATTGAACTTATATATCAATAGTATCGCGCGATTTATCGCCCGTGAGCGTCGTTTTAGCGCCGATGCGGCCCATGAGCTTAAAACGCCATTATCTGTGATTAAATTACATCAACATGGCTTAGAAAGTCTGATTGATGATGATCCGCAGCAGAAATTCCATTTAGCTGCGATAGATGCTGGCGTAGTGCACATGAGTCATACCGTTGAACAATTACTCGTATTAGCAAGGGTGGACTCGATTAATGAGCTTAATGTGTCATCCCACGCCATTTTGCCTATGGTCGAAGATGCGCTTAATCAATTAATGCCACAAATCACAGATTATGAATGGAATATCGATATCGCATCCAATCTAACGGTGACCTGTGATCGTTTTTATTTGCTACTTGTACTGAAGAATATTATCGAAAATGCCTGTAAATACAGCCCACAGGAATCGGAAATTTCAGTGTCGGCCCATGCTTTGGATGATGAAATCGGTATTTGTGTCGCGGATCGAGGCCAAGGCATGACAGAGCCGCAGATTGCCAATGCGACAGAACGTTTTTATCGTGTGAATGAAAATGAAGGCATAGGCGCGGGATTAGGTTTGTCTATCTGCTATCACATCATAGAATTGCACCAAGGTCGTTTAGTGATTGCGCCTAGGGATCAAGGTGGATTATCTGTGACACTTTTTTTGCCAAAATAGTTCAGGCAATGAAATGTTAAAATAGATCCGCAGTTTCAGTGACATCAGCTCAGTTGTTTTGATACATTTAAGCGGGTAAAATTTTGAATTTTCCTGCTGTCTTAGTGTTAATCCTTAGGCTTACCAACAGATTGATTCGCTTATTGTGATATTTCATCTATGATCATCAACACTTAGTTGAGGTGTAAAAAGGCTCATTTTACTTTCAATAATGTAGCATTTGGATCACTTAATTTGTTTTTGTAACTTTAAAAACAGAAATAAGCATGATAATGTTATTTTAATATTCATTTTTGGTATAAGCTTATTCTCAAATAGTATTGTGTAGAAGGGGTTAACTGCATCTTTATTTATGAGTTTTTTTCTCCTTCTGATATCTTTCGCGATATGTAAGCAACTATTTTTTTTCATCCCTAAATCAGAGTGAAAAAAATTCACTGTATACATAAAAAACATTGATTTCTTAGTTTATTTTTTAGGTTACCTATCTATGGTTAGCTTGTTGCGTTGCCCATCGTCCAAACCTTATTCGTCACTCATATGTTCACTGACGCTAGGCGCTGTAGTCGCCCTGTCTGGTGTCGCGTACGCTGAAGAGACAAAACCCGCCGAGGCAGTTCCTGTGGTTACTCCACCGAAAGTGATTTCTCAGCCCAGTACAAAAAATCAAATCAGATTCACTAAGACAGGCGCTTTTGATAGCGAAACTGTCGTGAAGATTGCAAAACGTTTGGCAGCGAAACCTTATGTGACCCTCAAAGATCCTTTGCCAGCTGGCCTTGCTAAACTGTCATACGATGAATACAGAGATATTCGTTTTAACCCGACTGCGTCTATTTGGCGTGATCAGGGCGTGCCATTTCAAATGCAAATGTTCCACCGTGGTTTCTATTTTCAAGATCTGATCGAGATTGCGATTGTAGAAGGTCAGAATGCAACGCACTTAGCCTATGAGCCTAAATATTTCACCGCGGGTGAAGTGATTACTCAAGCGCTGCCGAATGACGACATTGGCTACTCAGGATTCCGTATTCATAACCAACTGAATACGAACGGTGTATTTGACGAGCTTATGGTATTCCAAGGTGCGAGTTATTTCCGCGCTTTAGGTAAAGGTAACGCCTATGGCTTATCTTCCCGTGGTTTGGCGTTAAAAACGGCTGACGCTGAAGGGGAAGAATTCCCGATATTTCGCGCCTTCTGGGTTGAGCGTCCACACAATGACAGCAACTTGATTGTTGTGCATGCCTTGTTAGATAGCCCAAGCGTAGCAGGTGCCTATACTTTCTCTGTCCGTCCCGGTGATAACACCTTGATTGATGTAGAAGCGACACTGTTTCCTCGTGTTGAGCTGAGCAAAGTCGGTTTAGCACCAAGCACTAGCATGTTCTTACATTCACTCAATGGTCGTCACGACACCGATGATTTTAGACCTGAAGTACATGATTCTGATGGTTTATTGATGTTAAATGGTCGTGGTGAGCATTTATGGCGCCCATTAGCTAATCCACGTCAGTTACAAGTCAGTGCGTTTTCTGACAACTCGCCTCAGGGATTTGGTCTGATCCAACGTGAGCGTGACTATGCGTCATATCAAGATTTAGAAGCCCATTACGAACGTCGCCCAAGCCTATGGATTGAGCCTGTGGGTAATTGGGGGCAAGGTTCAGTGGTGTTGACTGAAATTCCGACAGAGTCTGAAATTCATGACAACATTGTTAGTTATTGGAAACCACGTCAGCCTATTCCTGCTGGCGGTGAATTTCATTTTGCCTATCGCATGAGTTGGGGTGAAGAACCTGCTGCGAAAGTCGGTGCTGTACATATTTCTCGCTCTGCCAGTGGTCGTGCCGATATTGCTAAGGCGACTCCAAGACGTTTATTTGTGGTCGACTATCAAGTTGAAGGTCCGATGACAGATGAAATGCCAGTCGCTAAAGTTGAAGCTTCTAGTGGTGTGGTCACGAACGTGGTGATTGCCCGTAATGCCGCTAAAAATGGCTATCGCTTAGCTTTTGAATTAGAGCCAGAAGATAAAGATCTTATCGAACTGCGCGCTGAACTTAAGTTCCCAACTCCTCGTCAGGTTGAAACCTGGCTCTATCGCTGGACGCTGTAAGGTTCATGACGGAGCAACATGATATGACTGTATCCGATAACTCGGTACTCGAGACGGAAGTCCTCGTGGGTGGTAGTGCTATGCCAAATGAACGGCCTGGCGCTATGGAACCCCAAAATTTAAGTAAGATGCCAGAGGGATTCCCTCGCCGTAGCACTGTGGCTGATGGGGTACGCTCGCGTACCTACCGTCGTGTGTTTGTGGTGGGTGGGGCTTTATTATTATCTTTGTTTGCTATCTATGAAATGGGGGCGGTATTTAGCATTGGCGGAATTACTCCTCTGGAATATTTAGTGCTAGTGCTGTTTGCGGTTAATTTCTGCTGGATTGCTTTGGCGTTTTGTAGCGGTATTGCAGGTTTTTTAATTTTACTGCGAAAACCGCGGGCAAAAGATTTACAAGTGACTGAACTGCATACGCGAACCGCGATTTTGATGCCGACCTATAACGAATCTCCTGATAGGGTATTCTCGGCGGTTTCAGTGATGGCTGAAACCTTGTCGCAAACGGGTCATGGTCATGCTTTTGATTGGTTTATCTTAAGTGATACTACCGATCCCGATATTGCTTTGCTCGAAGAGCAGGCGTTTCTGGTGTTACGTCAAGAAACCCATAAGCATTCGCGGGTGTATTACCGTCGCCGTCGTAAAAACGTCGCCCGTAAAGCGGGTAACGTAGCCGATTTTTGCCGTCGTTGGGGATCGCGTTATGATCACTTGTTAGTGCTTGATGCCGACAGTTTGATGGAGTCTTCAACCATCACTGGCTTAGCTCAGCGCATGCAGGCCGATCCTGATGCGGGTTTGATCCAAACGATTCCGTCGTTGATCAATGGCACCACTTTAATGGCCCGTTTACAGCAATTTGCGGCGCGTATTTATGGTCCGGTAATTGGTACCGGGTTAGGCTGGTGGGTACAAAAAGAAGGTAACTTCTGGGGCCACAACGCCATAATCCGCACCGAAGCCTTTATGACCGCGGCCGGATTACCCAACCTTAAGGGTAAGCCACCTTTTGGTGGTCACATCATGAGCCATGACTTTGTTGAAGCTGCGCTGATCCGCCGTGCGGGTTGGAGTGTGGTCATTGCCTATGACTTACCGGGTTCATACGAAGAATGTCCACCGTCGATTATCGACTTAGCCGTGCGTGATCGCCGCTGGTGCCAAGGTAACTTGCAGCATTCGCGTATTTTGCCGACTAAAGGTTTGCACTGGGTAAGCCGTTTACATTTACTGACGGGTATCATGGCTTATTTGTCATCTCCTTTCTGGTTGATGTTGATTTTGACCGGTTTGATGTTGGCTTTGCAGGCACACTTTATTCGACCTGAATATTTCACCGATCAATTTTCACTGTTCCCGACTTGGCCCATCATGGACTCGGATAGGGCATTAAGATTGTTCTACATTACTATGGGGGTTTTGTTTGGCCCTAAAGTATTTGGTGTCTTGTTGCTGCTTAAAGACGGTGAGTTTGCTCGCAGTGTTGGTGGTCGAATTAAAGCGATATTCAGTGTGATCTTTGAGGTCATACTTTCAGCGCTGATTGCACCTATCATGATGTTTATCCATTGTGGTGCTGTGATCTCGATTCTGATGGGGCGTGACAGTGGTTGGTCGCCGCAACGTCGTGATGACGGCAGTATGCCTTGGATGACGTTAATCTATCGTCACCGCTGGCATATGCTGGCAGGTGTGATGTTAGGTTATGCGGCTATTTTGGATTCTTTGACTTTGTTAGCTTGGATGAGTCCGGCGTTGATCGGTCTGTGGATTGCTGTGCCTATTTCGGCATGGACAGGTTCAGTTAAAATTGGCGAAGTGTTCAAGCGTGCTGGTATTCTTGCAACACCAGAAGAACGTAACCCTGCGCAAATTTGTCTGCAAGCGCAAGAAGCGCGCGCCGCTTACCAAAGACACATTGCTGAGCCTTGGACGTTAGCACAGGTACTTAAAGACCCTGCGTTGATGGAATTGCATTTAGCAATGGTGGATAAACAGCCTTTGCGTGCTGCGGGTACACCAATTGAAGCGATGGAAGCCATAGTGCATGTGAAGGTGCATGAAGCTCGTTGTCAACAGAGCGCATTAGCTTTACTCAATCGTCAAGAAATGGCGATGGTGTTGGCAAATCCTTTGATGTTACGTAGCCTACAGAAATTACCAGAGCAATTTGTCGAAGAAGATCTCGTGTCTTTTTGCTAACGAGCACTTGCTCAGCATATTTATGCGAGTTTGTTTGATATCAATGCCACTGACGACCTCAGTGGCATTTTTCTTTTCATTATCTGGAGTTAACCCCTAGTAATTAATTGATCTCCATGGAATAGTCATATCATAGTGTTGTTGATTGATATACCCGCTGGCTCTCAGGTGACCTTAAAAATAGCTAAGGGAGTATTTATGATATTGAAAAAGATCATTCGCTATTTGCCCCCATCCATGCGTGTAACGCTAAACGTGAGAGAACTCAAATTGATAGAGCAGGAGTTCAACATCGTGAACTTGAAAGCATTGCAGATTAACCCGATGCCGACGAGGCGTAATCTAGCGCAACTATTACTCAGCCTTTTTTTCTGTATTCCAATAATTTTAGTGCCAAAGGTAGGTGCAGCTGATGGCGCTCAATCCTTAACATCAAATTCGAGTATTGCTGCGCAGCCAAATCTTGAGGGTAAAGCTGAAGATCTTACTGCTGTGCTGCCGCTTGCGGCCTTAGTGCCACAGGTGTTGCTATTGGATCTCGCAGGCGTTAATCCAGTATTTGGCCAGCATTATCGTGACTTAACACTTTCTCCTAATACCTTATCTACTGCTGATTTAGTACGAATCCAAGCTGATGTTACCGGTTACTGGCATTATGTGATGACATCCGCAGAATGTAACAACGCAGGAGCCCCAGAGACGGTTTCATCCGTTATTCCAGAGGATCCCCAATATCAAAGGGTGCTTAAGCAAATCGCCCATTTAGTGCAATTGGACACAATTGAACCATGGGAAACTTTAGTGCTAGATGAAAAGTTAACCTTAGGAATGAGTCATCAGATCGTTGATACCATAGCAAAGCGTATGTGGATATTGGGAGACTTAGCCACTGAGCCTAGAGTGAATCAAGTTTATACCGAAGAACTTATGATTGGCATTAAGCGCTTTCAGCAAAAGCATGGGCTAAAACAGGACGGGGTGATAGGTAAGCAGACCTTATTTTGGGTGAACCAATCGCCAAGGGCGAGGGCGGTACTATTAGCTAAAAACACTATTCGACAAAGAGTGTTTGAACGTAAATTAGAGCCGAGTTATTTGCTGATTAATGTGCCCGCTTTTGAGATGACGTTGGTCGATAATGGTACGCCAGTGTTAAGTTCCAAGGTCATTGTGGGTAAATCTTCTCGGCAAACACCAATTTTGGACAGTCAGATTTCTAGCGTGGTGCTTAACCCTAGTTGGCGAGTGCCTAGCAGCATTTTACGGCGGGACATTCTGCCGCAAATTCAGCGAAATGGTCATTATCTTAATGAACGTCAATTTGATGTGTACGATTATAATGGTCAACGGGTGCAACGCATGCCAGAGGAATGGCAGGCCTTAGCCAGCGCTTCGTTTCCCTATCAGCTTGTACAACGCTCTGGGGCGAAGAATGCATTAGGTAAATATAAGTTTCACTTTGATAACAGTTTCAGTGTCTATTTACATGGAACTTCTGAGCCAAGTCTCTTTAAAAAGGACGATAGGGCACTATCATCTGGCTGTATTCGTATTGAAAAAGCCACTGAATTAGCCCAGTGGTTTAAAGAACATTTAGTGAAAGACAAACGTTTATGGGACAAGTTAGCCCCTGGTATTACTGAACCTCAGTGGTTTTCACTTTCCGAAAAGCTGCCCGTGCATCTGGTTTACTGGACTGCATGGTTAGACGATAGTGGGCAGGATCAATACCGTCGCGACATTTATGATTTGGAACCTGAGCTGACGAATGCTGTGCCTGCCACGGTTTTGGAACAACATTAACGTTTTTGTGCTGTAAAGTTGAGCAAGATAAGCATCTGAACTCGCTTGGCATTTTGAATTCCTACTCAGAATGGGGTTGGCAAAACTTGATCTTAGGGCTTATTCAGTATAATTTGCCTTACTAGTGACCAAAAAGCATACAAAAGGTGATCATGTGACTTTAATATGTCCTGCCCGTAGGCAGTTATTGTTAGGCCTTAGTGGTGTGGCATTATGTTCCTTTATTCCCTCAAAAGCGGTTGCCAGCCGTTCAACCAAAGGGATCCGTGAGTTAAGTTTGTTTAATCGTCATACTGGCGAGCGCGATGACGGTAGTTATTGGGTAGATGGTCATTATCAGAGCAAGGTGTTAGACAATTTTAATCATTTGCTGCGGGATCATCGTCAGAATGTGGCAGCGCCTATGGATAAGCGCTTATTTGATTTACTCCACTCGCTCAAAACAACCTTGAATACCAACGATGAAATCCATGTGATTTCCGGTTACCGTTCACCAAAAACCAATGCCATGCTCGTGAGCCACAGTGGCGGAGTTGCTAAGAAGAGTTATCACATGCGCGGCATGGCGATGGACATAGCGATCCCTAGCGTTAAACTAAAAACCCTCAGAGAAGCGGCTTTATCCCTGAAACTCGGTGGTGTGGGTTATTATCCTAATTCTGGCTTTGTGCACGTCGATTGTGGTCCGGTAAGGCACTGGTAGCAATGATCTGTTGTTGGATCTGCTGATAAAAATCTTGTTCCAAGGCTTGCGATTCGATCAAGTAATGTCTGAGTAGCGGGATAAATTGTTGATTGAGTTTGTTCATTTCTCTATGTTGTTGCCAATCACAGATCAATAGGCTGAGACGTTGTGAAAATTGATATTGTCTTTGCCTCTGCGACTCAATATCGACGGACTCAATAATTTGCATAAGTAAGATCAAGCTGCGGTTTTTTTGTTGGGTGCAGGCAAGCAATTCTAAGAATTTTAATTCGAGGGTATTTTGCTGATAAGGAACGGTTTCGATAAGAGAGACGAGTTCACGGGCCAGTTGGCATGAAAGTCTATTTTCTTGTTGTAACTGGTATAGCGCATGACGCATTTTTTGACACAGCAGTTATCGAAATTTGCCCGAGCTTAACAGGCTTCTCAATTTCCCAGTGTGATCTAGATCTCGTGTTTTTTGTTTGAGATCAAAGCCTTTTCTCTGCCGTAACAGCCAAGATACAAGTTCCTCAATTTGATAAATAGCGGTCTGTTTTGCTAACGCTGACGCCGATAAATAGAGGGCTTGCGGTATTCTTGTGCGCCTTGGGTATCTATGTTAGTATTCGCGCGCTTTATATGAGCCGTCATTGGTCGAAAATGTCGGCAACTTTTTACTCTAAATTTAAGTGAGAAACACATGTCTTACACTATCCAAGCACAAACCCGCACTGAAATAGGGAAAGGTTCGAGCCGCCGCCTACGCCATGCTGGTAAAGTACCTGCTGTTATTTATGGCCAAGGCAAAGAGCCAGTTTCTATTGTTTTTGATCACAAAGATATCATTAACATTCAAGCTAATGCTGACTTCTACACTTCTACTCTGACTATCGTTGTTGATGGTAAAGAAGTGGGTGTTCGTGCACAAGCTATGCAACGCCACGTGTTCAAGCCAATCATTGAACATGTTGACTTCGTTTACGCTTAATTGTCGTAACTGAAGCAAAAAGCGCCTAAGGGCGCTTTTTTTGTGGCTGATTTTTAGTTGTTTGTATTTATAGGTAGACACTTAGGCTTTACCCAAACAACCTCAACATACTGTAACTCGTATTTTGAGGTTGTTTGGCTAGAGTAATTGGATGCTAATTTTGTAGTATCAATATTTTGGTATTCATATGGTTACTTGATATTGAAGTTGTAATAGATATCAAGTGATTGGCCTAAAGTGCCTGACACGGTTTCTAGATAGAGTTGTGAGAGCAAGTAATACCTGACTGTCATTTCGTAACCGGGGTTAAATACACCTACTCCGTATTTCACCATTAAGTTATCGCCGATAAAGCCACTGATCGCCACACGCCCTTCATCATTAGTGTCGAGTTGCACGTTAGAGAAACCAAATTCTTCAATGAGTCCTGTCGCAGTATTCCCTAGGTTGTTAATTGCGCCACCGCCCACCTGTGAGCCTAAACCGAGTGCCGCGCCCATCATCAGCGAGTTATTTTGCTCATTGTTGGCGCTGTTAAAGCCACTGCCTTTGATAATGTAAGACAAGATTTCGGCCTGCTCTTTGGCGGGATTGGAGAATAAGGTCACCACTGGGCGTGATGGCGTGCCTGTGACGCGTACACCTGCCACTAAGTCTTCAGTCTTAATTTCCCGTATCGCTTCAATATTCAGGTTTGGTAATGACGTTGGCCCCACAAATTGCACTTCACCAGTGCGGATTTTTAGGGTTTGGCCCATAAACTTGTAGCTACCTTGATTGACTTTGATATTACCGAAGAGCAAAGGAGGACGGAAAGCTTGCTGCTGTAGCTTTAAGGTCCCTTGGAGTTTACCTTTGAGGCCCATACCATCAATTCTGAGTTCGTTCCCCACACTGATATTCAGATCTGCAACGATGGCGTAGGGGCTAGTTTTAGGCTGAGTGGCGGCAATGGAGTCGTCAAATACCACGTCTTCGGAGGCTGCGACACCGCCTTCCGCTAATGGCACAATTTTAATGTTGCCAGAAGGCACTGCTATTTTTCCTTTTACTGCCAGTTGCTTACTGT
This sequence comes from Shewanella sp. SW1, assembly GCF_025653545.1. Lineage (NCBI taxonomy): Bacteria > Pseudomonadati > Pseudomonadota > Gammaproteobacteria > Alteromonadales > Shewanellaceae > Shewanella > Shewanella sp. SW1. The sequence continues at coordinate 167,187 of NZ_JAKKSG010000003.1, forward strand.
TGAAGGTTAAGTTGATCTCGGGGGAGACATCGAGAATAGCCAGTGGCGGTTGGATCACGGCGAGCTTATCGCCTTCGAGGGCTAACTCGCCACTAAATTGACCCTGGGGCCATTGCAGTTGACCATTCACTCTACCTAAACCATTGCCCATCATCCAGCGTCCCTTAAGCTGCGCTTGTTGACCCGCAAATGACATCGACATGTCAATTTTGTCGATTAATGTTGGGTTTGCAGTTAGGGCTAAGGCGCCCTCAGTTAAGGCCATGCTCCCCGATACTTCGGGCGCATCTAGACTACCCGCAAAGTTAAGTTGACTCGTCAGCAAACCTTGCACTGTATTTAATTGAGGGAAAAACTCTCCAAGTGGCTGCAAGTTGATTTGCTTGATGTTGGCATAACCTGACAGGGTGCGATCAGGTGTGACATTGACGTTAATCTCACTCTGCCAACTGGCAACGCCTTCTGATTCAAAATCTAAAACCGTTGCCAGCCGTTTTGCATCTAAGGTCGCTTTTAATGACAGGTTTTGGTAATTAATGGTGACTTCACGATTTTTATCCCGTTTTAGCATAATGCTGCCGGGGGCAAAATCAAAGTTCACATCGGCAGTAGGCTTACGGCCAGCAGCCCATGCAACATTGGCTAATAGCGATGCAGGGCCATTCCAACGCATATTCGTTGGTAATATTGGGACAAGTAATTGCCCTGGATTACCTGAGTAGCTCATCTGTGCGCTGCCTTTTTTACCTATTGGTGTATTGCTGTTTAGGCAGATACGGCTATTGGGATTCATGAGGCAAAAGGGCGTAATGCTGCCTTGATTCTTGATTTGGTCCCAAGCCAGATTAATGGTGTTATCAAGCTGCCATAGGCCTACGGGCGTGTTGAGATTTAAACGATCAACATCGAGCTGTAGTCGTGACTTCTTCACATCGTATTGGCTGCTCATCGTTGCATCGAGCCCAAGATCGCCCGTGGCGTTGAGGGTGAGTTTTTGAGCGTTAATGGTACCTTTCGCCCCGAGTGTCACTGTATCTAAATTTTGTTCTGCAATCTGCAAGGTTTTTGATTTTAGCGAGATAGCAAACTCATGTTGATCTAGCGGCTTGTAATAGGCCTTTAAATTAGATTCCTGCAGTTTAATGTTTTGATAGTAAAGTTCTGCCAGCTGCGCTGTAAGCTCGACCTGGGGGTGTTTCTCGTCACCAGTGACATTGATCTGCGCCTGTAGTTGGCCGCTGGCCTTAGGTAACCACAGGCCAAAGTCGGGCACTTGTAATTCACCTTGGAGATCCCAGTTGGCATTGGCTTCGCCTTTGAGTGCCAGAGTTGAACCTAGTACTTTGGCGTTCAGCCCCTTAGCACTGACATACAGGGAATCATTCACACTGATATCCCCTGTAATATCGAAGGGATAACCTTGCAAAGTGCCAGTGAGCTCAGTATCGCTCAGGGATACTTGCCAACGGGGGGCTGCAAACGAGCCTTTAGTGCGTAATTTTCCTGAAATCAAACTGTCCGGTAAACCCGTTGTACTTTGCGCTGTATCCGTTTGTGGCAGCTGTATTTCTTGTAATTTGACGTCATTGATCCAGAGATTAGCGTTCCAGCTAATGGTTTTTTGATAATCGAGTTCGCCCGTGAGTTTGACCTTACCAATCGCGCCCATTACATCAAGATTATTGATGGTTAACTTAGCATCTTGATGTTGGATGTCAGTGTCTATGTCGAGCACTTTGTGAAAGGGTGTGATCAGTTGGCCAGTAAGACTCGCCTCTTGCCGATTAAGGTCGCCTTGGCTATCGAGTGTGGCATCGCTTACCGAGTATTCAGGGTTCTTCAGTGGCCACTGAAGCCGTGTCTGTTCAAGTTTCACCTTGTAGGGCAGGTTAGGGTCTTGCAGTGTTATTTGGCCATCTAGTGTAAAGTCTGCATCGCCCTTGGCGACGGCATTCACCTGAAGTTGCCCTAAACTTTGGCTCAGCTTTAACGTTAATACTTGATGAGTGAGATCTGGCAATTCGACTAGTTGGTTAAGGGTGAGATTTGCCTCTAAATCGAGTGGATAATCTTTATCAAGTGTTAGGCTGCCTGTGATATCGGCGCTGCCATCGGTGTGGCTAATGGCGAGATGGTCTAAGGTCAATTGGTATTCACGGAAACTGCCTTGTAGTTCTGCATGGCTAAAAACATCTTTACGATTGCCGATTTGCAGTGTGGTGTTGTCTAGCGTTAAGGCATTGACCGTCACAGGGAAAGGCATAAATACTTGTGGCAATTGTGCTAAAGCCCATTCAGCCTCTTTTGTTAGCGACGGACTGGCGGATGGTGTCGGTGTAGTATTCGTAGCAGTGCTGGGATTTGCTGCATTCGTTACCGCTGCCGTGCTAGTTTGTGTTGCTACATCGGTTGATGCAGGGATCAGTATGAATAATCCTTCGCTGGATAGCTGTTTAACCGACAAACCTTCGGTAAACCATTGTGCTTCTGCGTTAAGACGATTAGCGGTAAATTGCATATCATCCACTTGGATATTAACACCATTGAGTTCAGCAGAATCTAAAACAATATCAAAGGGTAATAGGAGCTCGCTGGGTTCTTCATCAAGTGGCGCGACTGGCGCTTCGTTTGAGTCTGCAGAAAGCGCTAGGGTATCAATAGTGACATCGACTTTAGCCGCAGATAAGCTATTCACGCATAAGCGTTTTTGCAGTAAACAGGCGGGCTGCCACAGTAAATGCAGATCCTCAAGTTGCACGTTCATTCCGGCCATAGACCAAGCCGCGTGTGATAGGGCCAAGTCTTTGTTAATGGAACCAGAGGTATAAGTCAGTTCAAGATCGGGTACAAATTGATCGGCTAAACCCACGGTAATGCGCGAGCCAAATTCAGTGCCGAGTAATAGGGCGATTAACACTAAAAGCCCTAATGGCACGTAGATAATAATCCGAGTCCAGAGTTTGAACTGCCGCCACAGTCTTTGAATGAATGACATCGATGGGGTGACAGAGGTCACTATGGTTTCAGTGGCTTCGGCTTCATTGGCTTCAATGATGGGATTATCAACGATATCTTGTTCGCTTGGCTTATTATGCTCTGGGGGCTGACTCATAGATCTGTCCCCATGGTTAGGTGAATTCGCCATGATCTTTCAATGGTCTCAGTTTCTTTCAATCCGACCCCTAAATCTAATTTGATTGGACCAATCGGGGAGATCCAATGGATACCGCCACCGACAGATACGACAGGTTCAAATTGATTATTATCGAAGGCGTTACCCGCATCGATAAATGTGCCGACCCGCCAAGTGGGGGTCACATAATATTGATATTCCAAACTACCAACCATTAAATAGCGGCCACCGATAACTTCGCGATTGGTTTTTCCATCGTCAGCAACATAGTCTAAATAGGGGCCGAGTTCTTGATAACCATAGCCTCGGACACTCTGATCGCCACCGGCAAAATAGCGTAGTGATGGTGGGATAGAGGCAAGATCATTTTCGTTAGCTAAGTTGGCGGCTAAATCAATACGAGCGACGATTCTGTGGTTATCGAAGAAGGTATCAATCCATTTAAATTTAGCTTGCAAGCGTGCTAGGCGGGTTTCTGATCCTAAATAGGGATCGGCATAGTCTAGGCTGTAAATTTGTCTAAACCCGGATTTAGGATCCAGTGAGTTATCCCCCCGGCTAGTCCGAGAAAAGTTAATTCCTGCCAGATAAAATGACGGCATATAATCGACGTCAGACTGAGTATATTCTTCGCGTATGGCCTCCAACGAATAACTCATTAGCCATTGATTTTCTAGTCTTTGCTGACGTAATAGCCCCAGAAGGTACTTAGTCGACTCGAGCTGGCCTGTGTTACTAAAATCACGATTCTCGGCATCATATACTTGAGTCACACCGTATTTGTCCCGCAGCAAACCGAGGCGGATCTTTAATTGATCGTCTAAGGGATGTGTGAGCGGAATCGTATAAGTGGTTAATAACTTTGGTCTATCGGGCGACCATTCGAGACTGGTTTCTTGGGAATGCCCGTATTTATTGATTTGTGGTGTACGCCAAGTCACGCGCACCCTCGGATCAAAGGCTTGATCTGTTTTGCCAATATCACCACCAAAACCGAGTTCAATTGCGTGACTTGCCTTAGGCGTTAATTCGACTCGCATTGGAATATGGTTATCTTCGACGTTATCGATTTGCGGGATCACTTTGATATTGGCGAAATAACCAGTATCTAATAACTGACGATTCAAGGCGCTTACACGGCGAGTTGAGTATGAAGCACCTTCTTTAAAGGGGATAAGATCCTCTAATATATCGGGTTCTAAGCTATGGCCATCGAAACTGACTTGGCCAAATCGGTAACGTTTGCCTGAATCAAAATGCAAACTTACCTGCGCGGTATTAATATCGCGGTTAACTTTAATTTGTGATTCAGTAAATTCGCCATCGAAGTAACCTCGTGCCAAGGCTAAGGTGACCAGTTGCGATTTTACGTCGCTGTAAACACCGTGATTTAACACATCGCCGGGTTTAATGTTGACCTTTGCGAGCCATTGATCGAAAGCTCGGTCATCAAGCATTTCACCACTAAAATTAATATCAACCCACTGAACAATGGTTGGCTCGCCGGGGCTGATTTCAAGTTTTAATTCCCACGGTCCCTTGTCATGCTCAATCAGCTTTTCTTCTACTTCACCGTGATAGTAACCCATGGATTCTAAGGCGGTGCTGATATTGTCATCGACATTAAACAAAAAGGCACGGCGCTGCACCTCAGATTCAGGTAAAGCGCCTAAGTGAGCAACTATGTTGCTTCGCAGCGCTTCATTCACGCCTGTAACAGATAATTTGATAAAATCATCTGCTGCCGCGACTGATGTGACTGAAATCAGACTCAGAAACAAGCAAAGACGAATGTAATGTGAGGTGATTTGCAAAAATGGCTGCACTTTATAGTCCCTGTGATTTGGCATCATTGTCGCCAGAATAAAACCAACAGGCAAGGAGATGATTGAAATTACACGATGAAATGGTTACAAAGGACGCTACTTTTTAAGGGGATGTAAAGAATGAAAACAAAATTAGCCACCTTTAGTTTAATTATTTCGGGCCTACTTTTTATGTCGCATAACACCTTTGCCAATGATAAACCGTTCGCCATTGCGATCCACGGCGGCGCGGGGACGATTTCTAAAGCTAATCTCACCCCTGAACAACGCCAAGCCTACAAAGATAAGTTAAAGGAAGCGGTCGATAAAGGCTCAAAAGTCTTAGAGGAGGGCGGTGACAGCTTAGTGGCAGTACAAACCGCAATTAATATCCTTGAAAATAGTGCTCTGTTTAATGCTGGTATAGGCGCGGTTTACACCTATGACGGCGGACATGAATTAGATGCCTCCATTATGGATGGCAAAACGATGAATGCCGGTGCTGTCGCTGGAGTGCGTCATATTGCCAATCCAATTGACTTAGCCTTGGCCGTGATGAATAAATCTGAGCACGTGATGCTCTCGGGCGCAGGAGCGGAAGAATTTGCACTGACTCAAGGCTTTATTTTAGTGCCAAACCATCATTTTGATACTGACGAGCGTTATCAGCAATTACTCGATGCACGGCAAAAACTGCAAGTTGCGGCTAAATCTGAACAAGTTGCTAATGTTGAGATGAAGGACCTCGATTACAAATTTGGTACCGTTGGTGCTGTCGCCTTAGATAAAAAGGGTAACTTAGCTGCAGGTACATCGACCGGTGGTATGACGGCAAAACGCTTTGGTCGTATTGGTGACTCTCCTGTCATCGGTGCTGGCACTTATGCTGAAAACGGTGTTTGTGCCGTATCGGCAACGGGTCATGGTGAATTCTTTATCCGTTACCTCGTCGCGGGGGATATTTGTGCCAAGGTGAAATATCAGCAAAAATCCATCATTCAGGCTGCAGATGAAGTTATTAATCAACGTCTTATCACTGCTGGCGGTTCAGGTGGTGTGATTGCAGTCGATCAGCGTGGCAATATTGCTACGCCATTTAATACCGAAGGTATGTACCGCGCCACCCGTAGTAATGGTGAGCCAGCCCAAATGCTGATTTGGCATGATCAATAATGTCATTTGTAGAAGCATCTAGGTTTATAACTGACATGACTTAGAAACGTTAAAACTTTGAAACCTTAAAAAGCGAGTGCCGCAAAAGTGGGCTCGCTTTTATTTTTATATCTTAATTTTCTAATATCTTGAAAAGTAACCAGATAAACATCATTAAGCAGTATGGCTTATGATGTTTATCTGAGTGGTGCGGTTTGAGTTGGCATAATAATTACCGCTGTTTAACCTTTAAAATTCAAATCTAGCAGTATAGAAGCCTAGATGCCCATATATCTAAATGATCTATTATTACTGTTTAATATATCAAATAGTTATTAATTCATTATCCATCGACCCATAAAGGCATAGAATCCGGCTCAGACAATGCATTAAATGGGAGTCATTGATGGAACAATTACCGATATTGAATTTAAGTGATTGGCATGCCGGTGGACAACGTCGTAACGCTTTTATTACTAAGCTTGCCGATGCTGCCAGAAGAATAGGGTTTTTCTATCTCACAGGCCACGGCATTGAGCTTGCTAGACAGCAGCAAGTACTTCAGTTAGCGGCAGATTTCTTTGCGCTGCCCGTCGTAGATAAACTTGCGGTGAAAATGGCTAATACACCGCATTTTCGCGGTTATACCCGTTTGCAAGGTGAATTGACCTTAGGGAAACCGGACTTGCGGGAACAGTTTGATATCATGCAAGAAGAAGTGGCTAACCCTCAGCAGTCTGATGTGCCTATATGGTGGCAGCTACAGGGGCCTAATCAATGGCCGTCACAATTACCACAGATGAAATCGACTTTATTGGCATGGCAACAGGATTTAGCCGATACCAGTGTCACACTATTGAGGGCTTTAGCTGTTGCGCTAGAGCAGCCAGAAAGCGCCTTTGATGCCACGATCGAAGCGGGTCCTTATCAGCATATGAAGCTTATTCGCTATCCCAGCGCGGATGGACAGACTTCAGGCCAAGGCGTAGGGGCACACAAAGATCCTGGCTATTTGACCTTAGTGCTGCAAGATAAGCAATCCGGTTTAGAGGTTCAGACTGACAACGGTTGGTTAAGCATACCGCCATTAGAAGACGCCTTTGTGGTGAATATAGGTGAATTACTTGAGTTGGCTTCTAATGGGTATTTAAAGGCAACCAACCATAGGGTTACTAGCCCGCCTGCTGGGGTCGAGCGCTACTCGTGTGCCTTTTTTATGGCGGCGCAGTTGAATGCGACAGTTCCTTTGTTACCTTTGCCAAAGCATCTGGCGAACCAAGCTCAAGGACCGGCAAGCGATCCATTAAATCCTCTTTTCCACCAAGTGGGCCAGAACGTATTAAAAGGGCGTTTGCGCTCTCATCCCGACGTTGCTCAAGCACATTACGCCTCATTCGCTCATGCCATTTAATGGTTATTAGGATCTATTATGCAATTTAAAACTAAATTACTTCACACCCATTATGCCGCTGATAACTCGACGGGCGCTCTTACAACTCCTATCTATCAAAGTAGCACCTTCGCCTACGGTAGTGCCGAGGATGGTCGAGCCCGTTTTGCAGGTGAGCAACCGGGCTTTATCTACAGTCGCATGGCGAATCCGACAGTGCAGGCGCTTGAATATCAATTAGCACAACTGGAAGGGGCTGATGAAGCACTCGTTGTTGCGAGTGGGATGGCGGCAATCAGCAGTATTTTCTATGCCTTAGCGAGTCAAGGTGATGAAATCGCATTTATCGACCCCGTATACGGTGGCACTGCGGCATTTTTAATCCAAACGTTAACCCGCGCGGGTATTACAGTGCGCCGTTATCAAGACGATGATCATTTATTGGCAGAGATTACCGCCGAAACAAAAATTATTTTATTTGAGCCCATCACCAATCCGACCTTAAAAGTCAGTGACTACCGTAAGGTTAAGCTTGCCGCCGAAAAAGTGGGCGCTATAACCATTTGTGATAATACGTTTTTAACCCCGTATTTATTCAAACCGCTGGAACATGGCATTGATATCGTGATGCACAGTGCCACTAAGTATTTAAGTGGCCATGGCGATTTGATCGCAGGTGTTGTCGCTGGACCTAAGGCATTAGTGCAACCTATTCGCACTATAGCGCTTAAACATATCGGCGCCGCGATTGGGCCACAGGAAGCCTATTTATTACAGCGAGGCTTACGTACCTTAGCACTTAGAATGGATGCTCATCTTGCGGGCGCGGCTAAGGTCGCCGCTTTTCTTGCAACCCATCCGAGCGTTGCAAAAGTTTATTACCCAGGGCTAGCAGATGATCAAGGTCATCAAGTTCTGAGTGAAACCATCAACGCCTTTGGCGGTATGGTGAGTATTGAGCTCAAAGGGGGTTTTAATCGAGCGGCGCAGTTTTTAGATCATTTGAACTTGTTTACTCAAGCGGTCAGTTTAGGCGACTTAGAGAGTCTTGCCTGCCACCCCGCTAGTACCACCCATGCTGCTATGGATGCCGCGAGTCGGCTAGCTTCAGGGGTGAATGACAACCTGATTAGATTGAGCATTGGCGTCGAAGATCCTCAAGATTTGATTGCCGATCTTGAGCAAGCCTTAGCCATTTAAGCATATTGATACTAGCCATCCCCAGTTAAATTGATTGGGGATTTCAAAAGTATAATGTTATTAATTTCGTCGATCTAAAGTTAATCTCCGTATTTTTTTACGTTTTTTTTACGCGTCAGAATTGTTTTCGTCTGTTAAAGTGAAAATCTGTATGACATAACGACTTACATTTTGATGGACAAACTAAGTGTTTTTAAACTCTCTGTTAGGTTGAGCTTTATTTCTGAGTGCTTACTCGCTATTTGCTTGTATTTACCCTCTTGGAAGGTGTCATCTAAAGCATTATTATTGTACTCCAACTCGTTGTCGTTATGATTACACTTCAATGTTGTTTTCAATATGCGTATATGGCTGCATTTTTTGAAGCTATTCGTGTTCATTTTTTATTTAACGCTCCTTATCATTCCCTCCCAATGATAGATGTGGCTGTTTTTATCAATCTAATCACTTTTATTGTCATAGCCATTGTCGCGACGATAAGTCAACTTGCAATCCACCTTAGACGACAACAAAGAGTATTAGGGGAAGATCTATTTCGTAATCTAACTCTGTTATCGATTGCACATGATTTTAGAACAGGACATGAGCGCTCGTATTTTATGATACCTAATAAATTATTCATTAAGTCTTTCACGATAAATGTCTAAAGGTGAGTTGGAATGATTGCAGTCAATGGAATACAGAAATCTAGCTCTCGATTTCATACCATAATTCATCTATGTAGCTTTTTGATTGTCATATATAGCTTCACCATGTTGATGCCTATCGCTGTTGCATTATTTTATAAAGATGGATATATCACTCCATTTTTAATCACATTCCTCCTTTCCCTTTTTATTGGTGTGGTCGGTTGGAAGATGACAAGTGAGGAAAATAAAAATCTGCAAAAACGTGATGGCTTCATGGTCGCTTGTTTATTTTGGCTGATATTTTCCTTAATGAGTGCATTACCTTTTCTTCTTGATAGACGATTGGACTTGAGTTTAACCGATGCCATGTTTGAAGGTGTGTCTGGCATTACGACGACTGGAGCCTCGATTTTTTCAGATATTGATGAACTACCCAAATCGATTTTATTTTATCGAGCACAGCTTAATTTCCTCGGTGGGTTAGGGATAATTGTTTTGGCTGTTGCAATTATGCCATTTCTTGGTATTGGTGGCGCAAAATTATATCAATCTGAGATGCCAGGTCCCATGAAAGAGGAAAAGATGACGCCTCGCCTTGCGGATACGGCTCGAAATTTATGGGGGCTTTATAGCGTACTTGCCTTAGGTTGTGCAGTTGCTTATAAACTTGCAGGAATGAATTGGTTTAATGCCATATGTCATAGCCTATCTACCGTTTCATTGGGTGGGTTTTCTACACATAGTGACAGCTTAGGATATTATAACAGTGCTGCAATTGAGCTTGTGGGTGGTGTATTTTCAATACTGGCAGCAATCAATTTCGCCTTATACTACATAGTGTTAGTTCGACGAAGCTTCAAGCCTATTTGGTATAATGCGGAGGTTCGATTTTTTATTCTCATATTATCTATTGTTGTTGGGATCGCTTGTTTAGAGCTGAATCGTACTCAAACTTTTGATATTAAAGATTCATTGGTACATGGATTTTTTCAAACGGTTTCAGTTATGACGGACAATGGATTAGGCTCTGCGGGTTATCCTAATTGGCCCAGTCATATTGTGCTTTTATTATTAGGTGCGAGCTTTTTTGGTGGATGCTTTGGTTCTACTTGTGGCGGTATTAAAGCTGTCAGATTTTTACTTTTGTACCGTCAAGGGATCCGAGAAATTCATCAATTGGTTCATCCGAATGCCATTTTAACGACAAAGATCAGTGGCCAAGTCGTTTCAGACAGAGTCATTCGTTCAGTATGGGGATTATTTTTCCTGTACATATTTTTTACTTGCGTTTTTGTATGGGGATTGGTCGCCATTGGACATGATTTTGCCACCGCCTTTGGAACCGTCGCTGCGTGCATTAATAATATGGGAATTGGTTATGGTGACACTGCATCTGGATTTGGCACGTTAAAAGATGCGGCTAAATGGCTGATGTGTGTCGCTATGCTTTTTGGGCGATTAGAAATATTTCCTGTACTCATCATTTTCTCACGGGCATTCTGGCGATTTTAATTTTAAGTGTATTTTATGGTTAATTTGTCGAATTGACTGGGAGGGGCAATAAATGAAATGGTTATTAACATCTATATTACTCATTATGCTAGTAGGGTGTCAGAAATCGCCAGTTTATACCAAGTTAGAAGGCCTTGCGCAGGGGACGAGTTGGCATGTGACATTTTGGAGTAAAGACAAGATAAATAGTACAGAGATAAATCGCGAGATTGAGCGGCAATTGGTAGAAATAGATCTTCATATGTCTACTTATCGTTCAGATTCAGTGATTTCTCGTTTTAACAGTATGAACTCCGCTATGGCGGTCGGGGATGATATTTTAGGGCTCATAGGGATAGCTAAGGAGGTCACTTCAAAAACGGAGGGTTGTTATGATTTGACCATTAAACCATTATTCGATTTGTGGGGATTTACCCATAATCAATTGACTATTCCTACAGAAAGTGCACTTCAACAGACATTAACCTATGTTGGCTTACATCATTTAAGTATTGATAATCAAATGTTAACTAAAGATTTGCCAGAGGTACATCTTGATTTATCTTCGATTGGACAGGGATATAGCGTAGGCAAAGTTGCAGATGTGCTAAAGCAATACAATATCGATAATTATTTGGTAGAGATTGGCGGCGAAATGGTCGTACACGGCAGTAAGCTCGACGGTTCTGCTTGGAAAATCGCGATTGAAAAACCGCTGCCCGAACAGCGAACAATGCAAAAGGTTCTGCTTATTGATTTCCCTCAAGCGATCATGACATCGGGTACATATCGTCATTATTTTGATCATCTAGGGCAGCGCTATTCACATATTATTGATGCGCGAACCGGTAAACCCGTAACCCATAACACAGTATCTGTAACTGTATTGGCAACGGATCCGGCTAGAGCAGATGCTTGGTCTACAGCGCTATTATGTTTAGGAAGTCAAGAAGGATTAGTCGTCGCTAATCAGAATGATATAAAAGCATTATTTATTGATGACAATAAAGGTGTACTTAAAGAGATTAAGACTGATAGCTATAATAAAATGAAAAACATAGAGCTTAATTAATCTACAATATCATCGCTTGGTCATGTGTTAATGCCAGTTAGTATTTCTAGCTGGCATTTTTATTTACTTTTATAGCTAATGCCATGGTTTATTGTGGCCTTATTTACCACTGATTATGATGACTTTTACGTATTCTTTACGGGATTAGTCATTTGAACTCTAGAGACTTTACGCGGTTAATTCATATATTTGTCCTGTTACTCACTTTCTTAAGGACAAATTATATGGACTGGATATTTCTAATACTTTCCATAGCACTTTTCATTTACTTAGCAGTGGCAATGTTTGCCCCTAATAAGTTTTAGGAGTCGTTATGTTTGAAATTACCCTTATTTTTACTACTGCGCTTGGGCTCGCATGGCTGTTGGGATCCTATATGACAGGGGTTTTCTCTGGTCAGTCCCATTTTTCAGATCGTTTATTTAATCCCATTGAAAAGTGGATTTATCGGGCTATAGGCGTAAATGCCCATTCGGGGATGACATGGAAATCCTATGGTGCGGCGTTTCTTATCAGCAACTTGGTACTTGGCATTTTGGCGTTTCTTATCCTTAAATTCCAACATGTGTTACCGCTTAACCCCGATGGCATAGGACCATTATCTTGGGATCTGGCTTTGCACACTGCGGTGTCATTCCTCACCAATACCAATCAACAGCACTATTCCGGGCAGGCTCAGCTCAGTTATCTATCCCAAGGATTTGTCATTGTCACGCTGCAATTTGTCACTCCAGCCATGGCGCTGGCGGTTTGTGTGGCGATTTTGCGGGGAATGTTAGGCGGGTTGAATAATGACAGCGCCAAAGAGGGCGAGGCTCGAAATCTGGGTAACTATTATGTTGACCTAGTGCGCGGTGTACTCAGACTTATGCTGCCATTAGCCGCTATTGTTGCGCTGTTACTGACTTGGCAAGGCGTACCGAGTAGTTTTGATGGTGCGCAAAAAGTGAACACCTTAGATTCTGCATCACCTATCACTGAGCAGGTCGTTCCGATTGGCCCCGTTGCATCTATGGTGGCAATTAAGCAGTTAGGTACTAATGGCGGAGGCTGGTATGGCCCCAACAGCAGTAACCCGCTAGAAAACCCAACGCCAGTCAGTAATGCAATCGAGACCATTGCCTTAGTGCTCATCCCTATGGCCGTCGTCTTTATGGCTGGCGGAATGCTAAGACGCAAAAAATTTACCTTGATGGCTCTGGTTGCTATGGGTTTATTAAGTGTCAGTTTTCTTGGGGCAACTGTGTATAGCGAGTTGCAACCCAACGCTGCCTTTGCGGGATTAAGCGCCCAAGGGCCGAATATGGAGGGTAAAGAAGTTCGCTTTGGACCTGAGCTTTCGGCGCTATGGGCTTCTTTTACCACACAAACCTCTAACGGTTCGGTCAATGCCATGCACGATTCATTCAATCCAATCGGAGGATTGATGACGCGATCAGGCATGTTACTCAATGCGATATGGGGCGGTATTGGCTGCGGTTTTGTTAACTTTATCGTTTATGTGTGGATTGCTGTTTTCTTATCGGGATTGATGATTGGCCGTACGCCAGAGATATTTGGTCGTAAGCTCGAAACCCGTGAAATCACCCTTTTGGGAAGTCTATTAGTTTTACCTACCTTGTGCGTCTTAGGTTTGACGGCAATCACTGTGGCTATCCCGAGTATTACGGGCAACAGTAACCCCGGCTTTCATGGGATTTCGCAAGTCTTTTATGAATATACCTCCGCTTTTGCTAATAACGGTTCGGGTTTTGAAGGCTTAGGTGATAACACGCCTTGGTGGAATATCAGCTGCGTTATCGCCTTACTGCTTGGTCGATACTTGCCACTGTTTTTACCGCTGGCGATTGCGGGGATGATGTCGAGTAAAAGAGTGAGCCCCGACAGTAACGCGAGCTTGAAGCTCGAGAGTCCCACCTTTTGTTTCACCCTTATTGCTGTGATTTTAATCATTAACTTCCTGTCTTTCTTACCTGCGGCGGTATTAGGGCCTATTGGCGAAGCTTTAGAACTTGCCACTATGAGTCTGGAGAAATAGTCATGCATAAACCTGCTCAAATATTAGATAGCGCCGGCGTGAAGCAAGCTGCCTTTGGTGCTGTAAAGAAAATGTCCTTAGTGAGTATGGCTGGTAACCCTGTGATGTTCGTAGTGATGGTCGGCGCTTTACTTGCCGCTTTGATCACAGGACAAAAGTTCTTCAATGGCGAGACTGTTGGTTTTGAGCTAGCCACGACCCTTATTCTTTTGCTTACCGTGTGGTTTTCTAACTTTGCGGAATCCGTGGCAGAGGCAAGGGGGCGCGGACAAGCTGCTAGCTTAAAGTCGGCGAAAGAGGCCTTGCAGGCGAGGCGCATACGCCACGGTGAGTTGGAATCAGTATCCGCAACTTTGCTTGTCAAAGGCGATAAGGTGAAGGTTTTACAGGGTGATTATATTCCTGCCGATGGTGAAATCATTGAAGGGATAGCCACTATCAACGAATCGGCGATTACCGGTGAATCTGCGGCTGTGCTGCGTGAAGCAGGCACAGATCATTCCGGTGTGATTGGCGGCACTAAGGTACTTACGGGTGAAATTACCGTGCTGGTTGCCAACGATCCTGGGAATAGCTTTTTAGATCGTATGATAGGGCTGGTCGAAGGGGCGAAGCGTCAGAAAACACCGAACGAAACGGCGTTGACTGTGCTACTTGCATCATTGACTGCGGTTTTCCTTATCGTGGTGGTGACTTTGCCACCCATGGCGGGTTTCGTCGGTGCAAGCCTTGATTACACTATGTTAATTGCGCTGTTAGTGTGTTTGATCCCAACGACGATTGGTGGTTTGTTACCCGCCATTGGTATTGCAGGCATGAACCGCGCCTTAGCCGCCAATGTGGTCGCTAAATCGGGTAAAGCCGTGGAAGTTGCGGGGGATATCGATACGTTACTGCTGGATAAAACTGGCACTATCACTTTCGGTGATCGTCAAGCGACCGCATTTTTACCCGTGAAAGGCATTGCAGCTGAGATGTTGCGTGATGCGGCGGTACTGTCTTCCCTCGATGACCCCACCCCTGAAGGGAAATCTGTACTCAAATTGGCCATAGATTTGGGCGCGGTATTGCCCGTCAAACCTACGGATGCAACTTTTATCCCATTTACGCCGGAGACTCGGGTTTCTGGGGTGATTTTAACCGATGGTATTCAAGGCATTAAAGGCGCTGGCGATGCGATGCAGTTTTGGGCGCAGCAGCATCAAATTCACTGGCCTGAATCTGTTAACGCGCTTATCCGCAAAGTGGCTTTGCAGGGGGGGACTCCCTTAGTCGTCGCCAGTGGCACGCACATTTTAGGGGTTATAGCCTTAAGTGACGTGATTAAGCCAGGCGTTGCGGAGCGGTTTGCCCGTTTAAGAGCGCTCGGTGTGCGGACCATCATGGTGACAGGGGATAATCCGCTAACGGCTGGCGTGATTGCCGCCGAAGCTGGGGTCGATGATTTTGTCGCTGAAGCTAAACCTGAGGATAAACTTGCCCTTATTCGCGCAGAGCAGGCCAAAGGTCGATTAGTGGCTATGGTGGGGGATGGCACTAACGATGCGCCGGCATTAGCGCAGGCCGATGTAGGTCTTGCGATGAACTCGGGTACGCAAGCTGCTAAAGAAGCTGGCAATATGGTGGACTTGGATTCTGATCCCACTAAATTACTGGCTATCGTTGAAGTCGGGAAACAATTGCTGATCACCCGCGGCGCCTTGACTACATTTTCTCTCTCTAATGATGTGGCTAAGTATTTTGCCATTATTCCAGCGGTATTTGCGGGGGCTTTGCCTGCGATTGGTGCACTGGATCTGATGCAGCTTCACAGCCCAACCTCAGCCGTACTCGCAGCGCTCGTATTTAACGCTCTTATCATTCCGGCCTTAATTCCATTGGCATTAAAAGGCATCAAGCTCAGACCTATAAGTGCCGAAAAATTACTGCGAAATAACATGCTGATTTATGGCTTAGGTGGGGTGATTTTACCCTTTGTCGGCATTAAAGCGCTCGACTCAATCATTGCACTTATGCTCTAGGAGACAGTAATGAATTCAATCGTATATACCACTAAAACCCAGCATGCCGTTATGGGATTGAGAGCCAGTCTCGCCCTGTTATTTGTGTGTGGTGTTGTCTATACCGGCACTGTGACTCAGCTCGGTGGCGCTTTATTTCCCGTACAAGCTAAGGGCAGTGTGATCCACAGGGATAATGTCGCTATGGGTTCTGAGTTCATCGCTCAGCCCTTTGTTAATCCAGCCTATTTTTATAGTCGGCCGAGCGCTGTCGGTTACGACCCTATGGCGACAGGTGGTAGTAATCTTGCACCGAGTAACCCGGCGTTACGTGAACGTGTGATGGCAACGAGCCAAGAAATCCAAGCCAGAGAATCCGTTCAGGCCGCTGATATCCCTGTGGATTTACTCGCCACATCGGGCGCGGGACTGGATCCCCATATTTCACCCGCAGCGGCCAAACTGCAAGTTGCGCGCGTGGCTCAGGCTCGACAGTTAGCCGAACCACAAGTGTTGACCTTAGTGGCGCAATTTATCGAACCAGCGCAGTGGGGCATTTTTGGGCAAGCGCGCGTCAATGTACTCAAGCTCAACCTCGCTCTCGACCAGATTGCTAAACACGCTCAATAAAACAATATTCTACTGAATTTAAGGATAAATTTTTATGTTACATATTAATTGTTCACGCCTCTGTGCGGGTGTGATGATGGCGTTATCTTCACTTTCTATGGGCGCGCTTGCCAGCACTGAGACTCATGGGGGCAATGCCTCTTGGCAGAGCCAAGGGAGTGTGATGCTCATCAGTGATTATGCGTTTCGCGGTATTTCTCAAACTGATGAAGGACCTGCAGTTCAAGCAGGGTATACCCTAAGCCATGATTCTGGCTGGTATGGCTCGCTTTGGGGCAGTAACATCGAATTTGGGGATGGAAGTTTAGAACTCGACTTGTCCGCTGGCTGGGCTAAAGATTGGGATAATGGCTTAACAACGGACCTAGGCGTGATACGTTACCAATACTCTCAGGACGATACCGACCTGAGTTATAACGAAATTTATGCTGTGGTAAGCTACGCCGATGCTAAGTTAGGGCTGGTTTATTCTCCTGATTATTTTGGCGAGAATGTGGACGATTTTCAGTATGTTTATGCCAGTTATGAGCCGCAACTGTTCTCTAATGTAAGTCTAGTACTGCATCTTGGGAGCAATTTTTTTGCTTCTCAGCAAGATATGGCACTGTTTTTAGGTTCTATGGCCGCAAGCAATAGCCACTATTTAGATTGGCGAGTTGGGCTGAACCTCAATATGACTGAGCAGGATGTGTTGAGTGTCGGTTATGTCGATACGGATTTATCGCAGAGTCAGTGCCAGTCCCTGTGTGATGCGCGCTGGATAGTGAGTCTTTCAAGGAGTTTCTAATCGTGGTACCAATCAGTCAAACACAGCAAGCCAATGCGCTCTTAAGTCAGATACAGCAAAATGATAAAGGTAAACTGACGGTTTTTCTTGGGGCGGCACCTGGCGTGGGCAAGACCTATGCAATGCTCAGTGCGGCAAGGGAAATGGCCCAGCAAGGTGTCGATTTGCTGGTTGGACTGGTGGAAACCCATGGGCGTGCCGATACCGAGGCCATGGTAGCGGGTTTTGAGGTATTGGCACGTAAACCCATTGATTATCATCATAATCGTTTAACGGAATTCGATTTGGATGCGGCGCTGCTTCGTCGGCCTAAGCTTATCTTAGTCGATGAGTTGGCCCACACGAATGTCCCCGGTAGTCGCCATAAACGGCGCTATCAAGACGTCGCAGAATTATTAGCTGCGGGCATTGATGTCTATACCACAGTCAATATCCAACATTTGGTCAGTTTGAATGATCTGGTTTTGCAAATTACTCAAGTACGGGTACGGGAAACCGTCCCCGATCTCTTCCTTGATGAAGCCCATGAAATTATATTTGTCGATTTACCGCCATCAACACTCATCGAACGCTTACAGCAAGGCAAAGTTTATCTGCCAGAGTATGCTCGTTCGGCTTTAGATGCTTTTTTTTCGGTCTCGAACTTGACGGCACTGCGCGAATTGGCAATGAAAAAAGTCATAGAGCGAGTCGATGCAAAACTGATTTGTGAACTCGATGCCAAAGCACAGGGAACAGATTTTGTTCTCAAAGACAGATTGTTGGTTTTAGTGAGTAACAGCAGTGATCATCAGTATTTGATCCGCATAGGTCGGCAGATTGCCGAGCGGCGGCAAATTCCTTGGTTAGTGCTTTGGGTCGATACCGGCAAAGCGCTGGGCCTTTATCAGCGGAAAAGGCTAAATGAGGCCTTTGCCTTAGCGAAGGAACTTGGCGCGCAGACCGAAGTATTACGCGATACGAGCAGTTATCAGGCCATTTTACCTTACATAGCCCTGCATCGAATTAACACAGTATTAGTCGGCGCGGGTGTGAAACGCACCTATCCTTGGTGGCGTAAAAGGCTGTACCAACGTTTGATTGAGTCTGGTTTACCTGTTGAAGTGAGTGTCTATCACGCACCCGAAAACCAAATGCAAGTACGAGATCCCATTACGCCTAAAGCCAGTTTTGGTGATCTTCGAGGCCATATTCTTGGGCTGATTGGTGTGGTGGTTATTTTTCCGCTGGTGGCATTTTTAGATACTTGGCTCAGTAATGGCAATCTGGTGTTGTTATATGTTTTCTTGATTGTCAGCATTGGCTTAACCTATGGCGCTAGGCCTGCCATGGCAACTGCGGTGTGGTCTTTTTTCAGCTTTAATTTCTTTCTTACTGATCCCAAATTTACTATGAATGTAAATAGTCAGGATGATATTGCCACTTTAATCTTTTTGATGTGTATAGGGCTTATCAGTGGACCGGCGGCATCTCGGATCCGAAATCAGTTTATTTTACTGCGCGAGTCAAATCGTTATGCTGAAACCTTAAAAGATGTTGCCCAAGAATTATCGGTCGCCGATGATGAAAAAGCCCTTTGGCAAACGATAGGGCGCAAGATTGCTGGTTCAGTGAATGCCGATTGTTATATTGTTTTGCAGCGTAAAGATGGTCAGCGATCCTATTTACCGCTGCTGAATACGCCATTTAACGACCTTGATTTAGCCGCAATCGATTGGACCTTGCGCCATGGACAAGCGGCGGGGCGTTTGAGCGATACCTTGAGCGCATCGGGTGTGAGTGTGTTCCCCATTGAACTAGAAGGTACGACGATTGGCGCGGCGATTTTAGATTGGCAACCCACGGTCAACGAACTCAGTCCGTTTGATAGAGAGCTTATTCTGGCCATGTTACAGCAAGGCGCTAATACATGGCGTCGTATTCAGTTAGTGTCCGATCTTGAATCAGCACGGGTGAAAACAGAAATTGAGCAGTTACGTTCCGCATTATTATCGTCAGTGTCTCATGATCTAAAATCACCACTCTCAGCCATGATGGGGGCAGCGGAGAGCTTAAAACTATTGAACAAACAATTGCTAGAGGCCGACCGTAACGAGCTACTTGATACTATTTTGCAAGAAAGCCGTCGCTTGGACAGCTATATCCAAAATCTACTCGATATGACACGCCTGGGTCATGGCACTTTGAGCATAGAGCGTGATTGGGTTTCGGCAGATGACATTATTGGCAGCGTACTTGGCAGGCTTAAACGTTATTTCCCTAACGCAATCGTTGAATATCACAGAGAAAAAGAGCCCCCACTCCTATTTGTGCATGCGGCGCTGATCGAACAAGGATTATTTAACATTCTAGAGAATGCCGTTCGATTTTCACCACCAGAAGAGCCTATTTGTATTGAATTGACCATTTCTAATCACCGTTGCTGTATTGCCATTGAAGACAGAGGGCCGGGGATTCCCGCCAGCCATAGGGATCAAATTTTCGATATGTTTTATGTGGTTGCCGATGGCGATCAGAAAAAACAGAATACAGGTATGGGGCTGGCTATTTGTAAAGGCATGATAGCTGCACACGGCGGTAGTGTTCGCGTTACCGATTGCCTACAGGGGCAAGGCACTCGTTTTGAAGTTGAATTGCCGTTAGACTATCCCGTTCCTGGCTAATCATTTTTAGCCAAAATATCCTTAATAAACCACAGAATGGACTAGAGACGTGGCAATAAAAATCGTGGTTATCGATGATGAGACCCAAATACGCCGCATGCTGCGGATTGCACTCACCAGTGAGGGCTATGACGTTACCGAAGCTGAAAATGGTCAGCAAGGGCTCGCAGCTGTCGCTCGACAGCAACCTGAATTAGTTATTTTGGATTTAGGCTTGCCGGATATGGAAGGCCATCAAGTGCTACAGGAGTTACGGGGATGGTCCGATGTTGCTGTGATTGTATTGTCGGTTCGCAATCAAGATAAAGAAAAAGTCGCAGCATTAGATGCAGGCGCGCAGGATTATGTGACCAAACCCTTTAGTGTGGAAGAGTTACTGGCAAGGGTGCGAGCGATTTTAAGGGACCATATCAAACCTGAAAAATTACCCATATTAGATGACGGCAAGTTGCAGATTGATTTAAGTCGCAGGCTGGTTAAAGTTGATCATCAAATTGTCGAACTCACACCCAAGGAATACGCAGTATTGTCTAAATTGGCGTCGTCACCTAACTGCGTTGTCACTCAGACTCAGTTGCTCAAAGAGATTTGGGGGCCCGCTCATACAGAAGACACACATTATCTACGAATTGTGGTCAGTCACTTAAGGCAAAAATTAGGCGATTCCCCGAGTGAACCTCAGTATGTGCGGACTGAGCCCGGTGTAGGCTATCGCTTTTATATCGACTTATAGCTTGTATCAATAGCGAATTAAAACGCGTTGGAATGACAAGTAAAATGATCACCGAAGACGGATGGCATTACCTGCCATCATTGAAGCTCAATCAGATACTTGCCTGATTTCAGTTTGTAGTGCTCGCTTCAGTTAACTCTAAGTCGCTATTTCTGGCTGCCTTTGTTGACGCTATTTTTGTCCTGTTAGCTCTTGTTGACATAGGGTTTATGCACTAGATAAGCCCAATCGATATAAATCGCACATTCTTGTCGATATTTTGACTAGACTACAAACGTAGGGTTAATTCGAGGGAAAGACTATGGACTTAATTAAAATCCGCGACCATATGGATCGTCAGCCCGTGTTGCTGCGCGCTAATATGTCGCTCGCAACTGCGGTCGAAAAGTTGTTAGATAATAATAAAATGGGCGCAGCAGTGGTTGATGATACGGGCGATTTGGTGGGCTTTTTATCCCAGCAGGATTGTTTGGCTGTGATGATTAAAAGTAGCTATCACTGTGATATGACCTCAGTGGTGAAGGATTGCATGCGCACTGAAGTGCTGTTCGTTGGGCCAGATGACAGTATTTTGCAGCTCGCCGAACAAATGCTAGGGCCTAAACCTAAAGTGTATCCAGTGGTTGAACATGGCAAAGTAATTGGCACGATTAATCGCACCAATGTGCTCAAAGCCATGAATATCTATATGCAACAATGTTATCTGTCACCGGTTTAATCTAAGTCGAGCCAGTGCGAAACTGACACGCCATATACTGAGTGCAGAGTAAATTAGCAATACCATTACGCCACTTTCCTTGCTAGGATCGCCGTTTTTGATGCTAGCAATGGAATTTGGATTTGAACTCAGACAAACATCCGCTATCGAACGCCTTTCTTAATCTTTGTTATCAGAGCGACGCGTCGCGGATCCGTCGTCGTTTATTTAAGCTCAATAAAGAAGCCGACTCAGATAAAAAGACCCAAGTCTTAGCTCAGCTGAGCGAGCAAGCGCAGGCGGCGTTTGAGAAGGTTGAGCAGCGTCGTAACGCTCGGCCTAAAATCCACTATCCTGAAAACCTGCCCGTTTCCTTGATGCGCGATGATATTGCACGCGCGATTGCGGGCAATCAAGTGGTGATCATCGCCGGTGAAACGGGCTCGGGTAAAACGACTCAGTTACCTAAAATCTGTTTGGAACTGGGCTTAGGTTGCCGTGGCATGATAGGCCACACCCAGCCAAGACGTTTGGCTGCCCGCAGCGTGGCGAGTCGAGTCGCAGAAGAATTACAAAGTCCGCTCGGTGAAGTGGTTGGCTTTAAAGTGCGTTTTGCCGATGCGCTTAAGAGTGACTCTTATATCAAGTTGATGACCGACGGTATTTTACTGGCGGAATTAACCTCCGATCGCAATCTCGATCAATACGATACCATCATCATAGATGAGGCCCACGAGCGCAGCCTCAACATCGATTTTATTCTGGGCTACCTCAAACAAATTCTCAAAAGACGCCCCGATCTCAAAGTTATTATCACGTCGGCGACCATAGATGTTGAGCGTTTTTCTAAGCATTTCAACAATGCACCTATTATCGAAGTGTCGGGCCGTACCTTTCCGGTCGAAACCCGTTACCGACCCTTAGTGCAAGATAGCGATGCCGATTTAGATCAAATCGAAGGCATTTTTGCCGCTGTCGATGAGTTGGTGGCCGAAGGGCTGGGCGACATTCTGATCTTTATGAACGGCGAGCGGGAAATTCGCGATACGGCCGAGCAATTGAGTCGGCGTAATTACCGCGATACCGAAATTTTGCCGTTGTATGCGCGTTTATCCTACGGTGAGCAGTCTAAAGTTTTCAGTAGTCACAGAGGTCGGCGGATTGTATTAGCGACCAACGTGGCGGAAACCTCGCTGACTGTGCCTGGCATTCGCTACGTTATTGACCCAGGTACGGCGCGCATTAGCCGCTATAGCTATCGCACTAAGGTGCAACGCTTACCGATTGAACCTATCTCGCAGGCGAGCGCTAATCAGCGCCAAGGCCGTTGTGGACGTGTAGGGCCGGGTATTTGTATTCGTTTGTACGATGAGGCGGATTTTAATAATCGTCCGGCGTTTACCGATCCCGAAATCTTGCGCACTAACTTGGCTTCGGTCATTTTGCAGATGCTGGCCATCGGCCTAGGTGATATCGCCGGTTTCCCCTTTATCGAGCCACCCGATCCACGCCATATCCGTGATGGTTTCTTGCTGCTCGAAGAATTACAAGCGGTTGAGAGCAAACACGGCAAGCTAGTGCTGACACCACTTGGGCGCAACTTGGCGCAAATTCCTGTGGATCCGCGTTTGGCGCGTATGGTGGTCGAGAGTCAGCAGTTAGGTTGTTTGAACGAAGTGCTAGTGATTGCCGCGGGCTTATCGATTCAAGATCCCCGCGAGCGTCCGATGGAGAAGAAGCAAGCCAGTGATGAAGCCCATCGCCGTTTTGCCGATCCCAGTTCCGATTTCGTCAGTTGGATAAACCTGTGGCAGCACTTAAAAGATCAACAAAAAGAGTTATCTGCTAGTCAGTTCCGTAAAAAGTGCCGCGATGAATATTTAGCCTATTTGCGCGTGCGCGAGTGGCAGGATTTATACGCCCAGCTTAAGCAAGCCGTGCACGATTTAAAGTGGCGCTTAAACGATACACCAGCCAATTACGACAGCTTGCACCGTGCGCTCTTATCGGGCTTATTGAGCCATGTGGGTTTTAAAGATAACAATAACGAGTACTTAGGTGCGCGTAATCGTAAATTCTTTGTATTCCCAGGTTCGCCACTGGCCAAAAAAGGCCCTAAGTGGATCATGGCGGCTGAGCTTACTGAAACCTCACGCTTATTCGCTCGCTGCTGCGCCAAAATCGAACCCGAATGGCTAGAGCCCTTAGCGGCGCATTTGATCAAGAAAAGCTATGTGGAGCCCCATTTTGAGGCAAAACCTGGCAGTGTTATCGCCTTTGAGAATCAAGTGCTCTACGGTTTGACGGTCGTGCACCGCCGCAAAGTGCAATACGGCCCCATCGATCCTGTTGAAGCGCGTGAGATTTTTATCCGCAGCGCTTTGGCAGAAGGGCAGTTACAGACCCAAGAAGCGTTTTTTGTCGCTAACCAAAAGCTGCTCGAAGACATTGAATCCCTCGAGCATAAATCCCGTCGCCGCGATATTTTGGTGGACGAGCAAGTGTTAGTGGACTTTTACGAGCCGCGGATCCCGGAAGGGATTTACAACGCCCAGCTGTTTTTTAGCTGGTGGAAAAAAGCCAAGCGCGAGCAACCGGATTTACTCGATTTCAGCAAAGCACTGTTAATGCAGCGCAATGCCGACCATATTTCGACCTTAGATTTTCCCGATACGTGGCACAAGGGCAATTTGCGCCTGCAGCTAAGTTATCACTTTGAACCCGCGGCGGCGGATGATGGTGTGTCGGTGCACATTCCGGTGGCGCTACTTAATCAAATCGACGATAGCGATTTTGATTGGCTAGTGGCTGGGCTAAGGGAAGAAAAGTGCATCGCATTGATCAAATCTCTGCCTAAGAGTTTACGACGTAACTTTGTGCCCGCGCCTGACTATGCCCGCGCTTGTGTGCAGGCCATGGTGCCTTTTAGTGCCAGTTTGCTTGAAGCTATGTGCAAGCAATTGCTGCGCATGAGTGGCACGCGTATCTCGCCGGAGGATTTTGATTTAACGCAACTGCCCGCGCATTTGCAGATAAACTTTAAAATCGAAGACGATAAACACAACTTAGTGGCCGAAGGTCGTGTGCTCGATACCTTAAAAGCCGAGTTGCAGGGCGTGGTGGCGAAGGCCATTCGTCAGGTCGCGGATAAAGGTATAGAGCAAGAAGCGTTAACTGAGTGGTCCTTTGGCGATTTGCCGCAGCAATATCAGCAGCAAAAAGGCAATTACCAAGTGCGGGCGTTTCCGGCGCTGATCGATAAAAAAGACAGTGTTGCGATCAAATTATTTGATGATGAATTTGAGGCCTTAGATGCCCATCGCCAAGGTCTGCGACGGTTATTGCTGCTAAACATTCCATCACCGGTGAAACACTTACAGCAAGCTTTGCCGAATAAGGCGAAATTGGCGATGTATTTCAATCCCTTCGGTCAAGTACAAATCTTAATTGATGACATTATTGCCGCCGCTGTGCAGCAATTGTTGGATGAAAAAGCCCTCGATGTGCGTAATCAAGCCCAATTTGAGCAGGCAAAGGATTGGGTTCGCCAAGAACTCAACCCGACCGCCGAGCAAATCGCCTTGAAGGTTGAGCAGATTTTGACCTTGTACCAGAGCATTAAAAAGCGTCTTAAGGGCAAAATTAGCTTAGATATTGCCTTTGCTATGAGTGATATTCAAAGCCAATTAGACAAGTTAGTGTTTAAAGGGTTTGTCGAATCCTGTGGTTGGAATCGGTTAGCCGATGTGGCGCGTTACTTAAAAGCGATTGAAATCCGTGTCGAGAAGTTGCCCGTTGATCCGACCCGTGACCGTTTGCATATGCAGAGCATTAACAAGGTACAGGAAGCATTGAACGCACAACTGGCGAAAGTGCCACGTGCTATGCCGACACCACCTGCATTAATCGAGACACGCTGGATGATTGAAGAGTACCGTGTTTCCTGTTTTGCGCAGGTGCTAGGCACGGCGTATCCGATATCTGAAAAGCGCATTTTGAATCATATTCAACAGGTTTAATGGACTGATGTAAAGGTTGAGCTGAGCGCCTTTGTCCGATTGATGTAACAATAACGCGATCAAAAAATGACTAAATAAACCGAGAAAACTAACTATTTTCTCGGTTTTTTATTTTCCCTATGCTTACTCTGCTCACGCGATATACCTCCAGTGATGCGCCATAAAATGAGCGCTTTTTTGGGTGGCAGCGATGCTTTTATGCCGAATATCTTTCTTTTGGGATCAAGTCGTTATCTCGCATGTTTTTACACCTTTCTACTGCCTACTCCTTTATGAATACTCAGGTTTTTTTGGCGGGTTTTCTGTTGTTTTCTCGTAGTGATTTATCCATTTCAGTCGTTTATTAATCATAAAATCAATTCAATCATCTAATTTGTAATTGTAAAAAACGTTTAAAAACTGAGATCTGACGAATACTCACATCAAATTGATGATCTGGATCAAGCATCATCCGCTTTACCAATTTGGAGGTATACATTTTGTTAACAACTAAAAGGTATGATCGCTTCGTGATCCAAAGATGCAATAGATATACATAAAACCTGCCGCTGGCGATTTTTTGCAGCGCATTCAAAGTGGCAGGAACACACCTCTTGGAGGATGCATGAGTGCTAGCACCGCAGAAGAAAAATCCTTAGAACTGAAAATCTTTATCTTTTTAACCGTGTTTCTCGCACCGTTATTGTCCGTACTACTGGTCAGTGGTCTGGGCTTTGCTATTTGGTTCAGCCAAATTTTGACGGGTCCACCGGGCGCTGGTTAAACGTAACATCATCAAATAGTTAAAAATAAGAGTGGAATGTCGGATGAGCAAAGAACTCCATATCACCAGTTTAGTGGTGCAGGTCTTACCGCAGAAAATGGCAGATGTTAGACAAGAGATCATGACCATTGAAAATGCCGAACTTTCCGTCAACAACGAAGTGAAATTGGTCGTGGTTATCGAAGGTGAGACTCAGCGCGCCTTGATGGACTGCATAGAAGCGATCAATGCCATTCCGGGTGTGTTATCCGCCACTATGGTTTACCACCAGAGTGAAACGCTCGAAGAGGGTGAAGAATGAATATGAACAGACGTGATTTTATTAAGGCCAATGCCGTGATTGCCGCTGCAGGGGCCGCAGGTTTAGCCTTGCCCGCTGGCGCAAGTAACCTGATAACCAGCTCAGAACAAACCAAATTAGAGTGGAACAAGGCTCCATGCCGTTTCTGTGGTACGGGCTGCTCTGTGATTGTCGCCACTCGCGACGGCAAAGTGGTGGCCACCCATGGCGATGCCAACAGTGAAGTGAACCGTGGACTTAACTGTATCAAGGGTTATTTCCTATCGAAAATCATGTATGGCAGCGATCGCTTAACCACGCCCATGCTGCGAATGACCGATGGCAAATACGACAAGCACGGCGAGTTTTCGCCGATAAGCTGGGACAGCGCCTTCGATATCATGGCGCAAAAATGGAAAGAGACCATTAAAGCCAAGGGCCCAACCGCTGTGGGCATGTTTGGTTCGGGCCAATGGACAGTGTGGGAAGGTTACGCCGCCGTTAAGTTGATGAAGGCGGGCTTTGGCTCTAACAATATCGACCCTAATGCGCGTCATTGTATGGCGTCGGCCGTGGTCGGTTTTATGCGCACTTTCGGTATCGATGAGCCAATGGGCTGCTATGACGATATGGAAGCCGCCGATGCGTTTGTGCTTTGGGGCTCGAACATGGCCGAAATGCACCCGATCCTGTGGAGCCGCGTGACCGACAGACGCTTGAGTGAACCTCATGTCAAAGTGGCCGTGTTATCGACTTTCCAACATCGCTCCTTCGATCTGGCAGATTTACCGATAGTGTTCACTCCGCAAACCGATTTGGCCATGTTGAACTTTATTGCTAACTATATTATTCAAAACGATAAAGTGAACTGGGATTTCGTGAAGAAACACGTAAATTTCCGCCAAGGCACGACTGATATCGGCTACGGTTTACGTCCGACTCATCCGCTTGAACAGAAAGCCAAAAACGTCAAAACGGCGGGGGACTCAACGCCAATCGATTTTGAAGCCTTCAAAGCCTTTGTTGCCGAATACACAGTCGAGAAAGTCAGTAAACTGTCTGGCGTGCCAGAAGATAAACTGATCGAACTGGCGAAGCTGTATGCTGATCCTAATACGAAAGTGACGTCATTCTGGACCATGGGCTTTAACCAACATACCCGTGGTGTGTGGTGTAACAACCTGATTTACAACATCCATTTATTAACAGGTAAGATTTCTACCCCTGGCAACAGTCCGTTCTCTTTGACGGGTCAGCCATCGGCCTGTGGCACGGCCCGTGAAGTCGGGACTTTCTCTCACCGTTTACCTGCGGACATGGTGGTGACCAATCCCGAGCACAGAAAACACGCTGAAGAAACGTGGAAAATTCCAAGCGGCATTATTCCACCTAAACCCGGTTATCATGCTGTCGAGCAAAATCGCCGCCTAAAAGACGGTGACTTGAACTGCTATTGGGTGCAAGTGAACAACAATATGCAGGCGGGGCCGAACATCAACGAAGAAGGGCTACCGGGTTACCGTAACCCTGCCAACTTTATCGTGGTATCAGATGCTTATCCCACAGTTACCACTCAAGCCGCCGATTTGATCTTGCCCACTGCTATGTGGGTTGAGAAAGAGGGGGCTTACGGTAATGCCGAGCGCCGTACTCAGTTCTGGCATCAAATGGTGCAAGCGCCGGGTGAGTCGCATTCGGATCTGTGGCAGCTGATGGAGTTTGCGAAACGTTTCACCACAGATGAAGTGTGGCCAAAAGATGTGTTAGCTGCTAATCCAGAGTTTAAGGGCAAAACCCTATTCGAAGTTCTGTACCAAAACGGCAATGTTGATAAGTTCCCATTGACGGATGCGGATCCTAAGTATCTGAACGATGAAGCTAAACACTTTGGTTTCTATGTGCAAAAAGGCCTGTTTGAAGAATACGCCTCCTTTGGACGCGGTCATGGCCACGACTTAGCACCATTTGATGCTTATCACGAGGCCCATGGTCTGCGTTGGCCTGTGGTCGATGGCAAGGAAACCAAGTGGCGTTTCCGTGAGGGGAGCGATCCTTATGTTAAAGCAGGTAAGGGCTTTGAGTTTTATGGTCATCCCGATGGCCGTGCGGTGATTTTTGCGCTGCCCTATGAGCCCGCCGCCGAGTCGCCAGACGAAGAATACGATATCTGGTTATCGACGGGCCGAGTGCTGGAACATTGGCATTCGGGTTCTATGACCCAACGTGTGCCTGAGCTTTATCGTGCTTTCCCTGATGCTGTGTGTTTTATGCATCCCGAAGATGCCAAGAAACGCGGTCTGCGCCGCGGTGACGAAATTCGTGTGGTGTCACGACGGGGTGAAATTAAGACCCGAGTTGAAACCCGTGGCCGTAATAAACCGCCTGTGGGCTTAGTGTTTGTGCCTTGGTTTGATGCTAGCCAGCTCATTAATAAAGTCACTTTAGATGCGACAGATCCCTTGTCAAAACAAACTGACTTTAAAAAATGTGCGGTGAAGATCGTCAAGGTTTAAGGAGAACACGATGAAAACCCTAAAATTAGTTTCAGCGATCGGTTTACTGGCCTTTGGCGCATTAATGATGACAAGTGTATCTGCCGCCAGTATTCCCGAAGATAAAATTGATACCCTGCGCCAAGCGCCTATCAATGTCGAGCCGACGCCGCCAGCGATGCAAAACGTGCGTAATACCGATGTGAAGGAAGTGCGTAACTATCCCATGCAGCCACCCGTGATCCCGCACAAAATTGACGGCTATCAGCTCGATCTTAAAGTGAATAAGTGTATGGCCTGTCATGCTCGCAGTCGCATCGGGGATTCCCAAGCGCCTATGGTCAGTGTCACGCACTATATGGACAGGGATAATAACTTCTTAGCCGAATTATCGCCGCGTCGATATTTCTGTACTCAGTGCCATGTGCCGCAGTTAGATGCCAAATTACTGGTCGAAAACGACTTTGTAGACATGGAACATCTGATCAAAACCAACACTGAGCAGAAAAAACACTAGGAGTTAGCATGTTAGATAAACTGAAAAAAATCTGGCAGGTACTCAATCGTCCGAGTGTGCATTACAGTTTAGGTTTTTTGACCTTAGGTGGCTTTGTGGCTGGGGTGATTTTCTGGGGCGGCTTTAACACTGCCCTTGAAGCTACCAACAAGGAAGCCTTCTGTATCGGTTGCCATGAGATGGAAAATAACGTCTATCAAGAGTTACAGACAACGATTCATTTCACTAACCGCAGTGGTGTGCGGGCAACCTGCCCAGATTGCCATGTACCACATAACTGGACAGATAAGATCGCCCGTAAGATGCAGGCATCTAAGGAAGTGTGGGGGAAGGTTTTCGGCACGATTAACACCCGAGAAAAGTTTGAAAGTAAACGGCGTGAGTTAGCTGAGCATGAATGGGAAAGATTAAAAGCCAATGACTCGCTCGAGTGCCGTAATTGCCATAACTTCACTTATATGGATTTTACCCGCCAGTCACCTAGAGCGTCACAGATGCACTCAACGTCACTGGCGAGCGGCGAAAAGACCTGTATCGACTGCCACAAGGGGATTGCTCACCATCTCCCTGATATGGCCGGTGTGAAGGGGTTTTAATCTAGGGCGCAGTGTTTATCCGTGTGACTTAGCCTTGCTAAGTTGGACAACTCCAGCAAAAGGTCAAGCGTACTCCACGCTTGGCCTTTTTATTTGCACGCCACTTATTTCTTGGATGGATGCTTCAACTGGGTGTTATTCAGTCCGATTAGCGCGCTACAATCGGGCTGGGATAGTCTTGCTTGTATGAGAGGTGAAGAGATCATGATGGAAGAGCAACCGCAACTTGAAAAACTGTTAGAAGATATTTTATGTACCAGCCCTAGTCTGTTTGAAATAGTGCAGGGGGTGCGACAGGAGGTCAAAACTGCCGCTACCACATCGTCGCTGGCCATTACTGAAGCCGTTAAATACGGCGGTATACTCTTTAGCACCAAAGCCAGTTTTGGTGGTGTGTTTGCCTATAAACAGCATGTTTCATTGGAGTTTAGCTTAGGCGCGAATCTGAGCGATCCTCATCAGGTACTCGAAGGCAGTGGCAAATTTCGTCGCCATATTAAGTTGGTGGCAATCGATGATATTGCTGCCAAGCGAGTCGCGGAATATATTGCGCAGGCGTTGAGTCTGGCGGATTAATGGTTGTTTAGCCGCATGATGTGACTAAAACGGACGAACAAAAAAAGGAGCTGAATATTCAGCTCCTTTCGTTTTGCTAAGGCTTAATAGAGATGTCTTAGCTATGTAGTCCCAAGTTAAGGGAGATTAGAAGTTCGCAGTGCGCGGTGCACGTGGGAAAGGGATCACATCACGAATGTTGTTCACGCCCGTCACGTAAGACACTAAACGCTCAAACCCTAGACCAAAACCTGCATGTGGCACTGTGCCATAACGGCGCATATCACGGTACCACCAGT
This sequence comes from Shewanella sp. SW1, assembly GCF_025653545.1. Classification (NCBI taxonomy): domain Bacteria; kingdom Pseudomonadati; phylum Pseudomonadota; class Gammaproteobacteria; order Alteromonadales; family Shewanellaceae; genus Shewanella; species Shewanella sp. SW1. The sequence goes on from NZ_JAKKSG010000003.1 coordinate 198,128, forward strand.
AATCTTCTTGGTTCAGATCCATTTCGGCTAGACGCATATCTAGCACGTCTAAACGCTCTTCACGTTGAGAGCCACCGATGATCTCACCGATACCTGGGGCTAACACGTCCATTGCGGCAACGGTTTTACCGTCATCGTTTAAGCGCATGTAGAAGGCCTTGATATCTTTTGGATAGTTTTTCACTACCACAGGGGCTTTGAAGTGTTCTTCGGCTAAGTAACGCTCATGCTCAGAAGATAAATCGATACCCCAAGACACAGGGAACTCGAAGGTTCTGCCACAGTTTTGCAGAATTTCAACCGCATCCGTGTAATCCACTTGAGCAAAATCGCTTGAAACGAAAGATTGCAGACGGTCGATCACAGTCTTATCAACGTGTTGGGCGAAGAAGGTTAAATCGTCCATACGCTCAGTCAATACGGCATTGAACGCGTATTTCAACATAGCTTCGGCAAGGCCTGCGATGTCGTTTAAGTTAGCGAAGGCCACTTCAGGCTCAACCATCCAGAATTCCGCTAAGTGGCGGCTGGTGTTTGAGTTTTCAGCACGGAAAGTCGGGCCAAAGGTATACACTTTTGACAGTGCACAGGCGTAGGTTTCAGCATTCAATTGGCCTGATACGGTCAGGAAAGCTTCTTTACCGAAGAAATCTTTATCGTAATCGACTTTACCCGCTTCAGTACGCGGCAGGTTTTCCATATCTAAGGTCGATACGCGGAACATCTCACCGGCGCCTTCGCAATCAGATGCTGTGATAAGTGGGGTCGATACCCAAATAAAGCCTTCTTCGTGGTAGAAGCGGTGAATCGCTTGGGATAGACAGTTACGTACGCGAGCAACGGCACCAATAATGTTAGTACGTGGGCGTAAGTGGGCTAATTCGCGTAAATGTTCAATTGAGTGACGCTTAGCGGCCATTGGGTAAGTGTCTGGATCATCAACCCAGCCAGCGACTTCAAGTTCAGTCACTTGCAGTTCAAATGCTTGGCCTGCGCCTGGAGATTCCACCACGTCGCCTGTCATCACAACAGAACAACCCGCAGTCAGCTTTAACACTTCGTTGTCGTAATTATCTAAGCTATTGGGCACGACGCCTTGGATAGGATTAAAGCAAGAGCCGTCATAAACAGCTAAAAAAGAGATGCCGGCTTTAGAGTCACGACGGGTTCTGACCCAGCCACGCACTGTGACTTTAGAACCGACGGCGTGCTCACCTTTAAATACAGATGCGACAGATGCAATGCTCATTGTTGCTTAATTCTCCAACGAAACGTTTTATATGAAAATTTTGGAGGTTTATATTACCTTGCTGGTGGCTTTTCTCAAGCTGAAAAAGGTATCCTGAGGTTAATAATATCGATATTGAGCGATATAGTGAGTTAAACGGCGGGAGGCGGTATGAGCAAGACTAGAATATTTCAAATTATCCTTGCGACCTTATCCATTTTAGGCTGGGCAATAGCCGTCTATGCGCTATTAGTGTTTAGTGATGCAAGGCCAGACCGTGAAGTTGGGGCCTATTTGACCCGTGGTGCGACATTTAGAGTCCATTGGGATCCACATGAAACCCAATTATTGCAGTATTTGATTTGGGTTTGTGGCGGTATTAGTTTGGTCAGTTTAGCGTTTAACTATTATGTCGCCCATCACAGTCGTATGGGTTATTGGTTTAATATTCCCATGTTGCTGTTAACCTCTATTGTCGCTGGTTTGTATATCCACTTGGTGGTTTAAGCTAGTCATCATTGTTTGGCTAATTTAACAGTTTGGCTTTTTAACGGTTTAGCAATGGCAAGTGAAGTCAGAGGATATCGGCAGGAATACTTAATTGGCGGCACAGATGGTCGATAATCGCGGCAGTCGCACCCCAGATAAACCGTTGTTGATAGGGAATAAAATGCACGCTGTAATAGCGCCCTTGGCGTAAAAAGCGTTTTTGGTGGCGATTATTCGGTTCAATAAAAAAGCTTAATGGCACGGTAAAGCAATCGGCTACCTCACCGGGATCGAGTTTTAAATCAAATGCCTGCTTGATAATGCCAATCACAGGGGTGATTTCAAACCCTGTGAAGGTATTGTGGGCTGGAAACGTGCCCACCACGTCGACGTTATGCCTTGAGAGTCCAATTTCCTCTTCTGCTTCCCTTAACGCGGCCGCAATCGCATCAATATCATAGGGCTCAATTTTACCGCCGGGGAAACTGATCTGCCCCGGATGAGCGCGAAGGTGCATCGGTCTTTGGGTCAAAATTAGATTCAGTTCACCGTTGATATCCTGCAGCGGGATCAACACCGCAGCTTTGCGCAGTCCAAGGTGAGGGAAGGCCGCCGGATCTTGCAGCGCTAAAGGGTGCAGATTAAATCTGAGTCTAAATTCCGCTTGATCCATCGACGTTCTCGTGACTGTTTAGTATTAAAGCTTACGGCTTTTGTGACGCAGCGCCAAGCAAAGGTAAAATACGGCTGATCTTATCAAAGGTTTCTTGGTATTCAGCATTCACTTGTGAATCCGCCACTATGCCGCCGCCCGCCCAGCAATAGAGTTTCCCTTGCTCAGCCACAATAGTGCGAATGGTAATACTGGTATCCATTTGGCCGTCTTGGCTGATATAACCCATAGATCCACAATAAAGGCTGCGCCGTGAAGGTTCGAGCTCTTCGATAATTTCCATGGCACGAATTTTCGGTGCGCCGGTAATTGAGCCGCCGGGAAACGCCGCGCGCAGTAAATCACTCGCCGTGAATCGGCTATCAAGCTTGGCAGTCACCGTACTGACTAAGTGATGCACGGCAGGAAAACTTTCAATCTCAAATAGATGCGGTACACGTACCGAGCCTGCTGCCGCCACTTTGCCGATATCATTACGCAGTAAATCGACAATCATGACATTTTCGGCGCGATCCTTTGGTGAGTTTGCCAGTGTATTGGCGGCTTTCACATCCAATGCGGGATCGGTATGACGCGGCAACGTGCCTTTGATAGGTTTGGTTTGAATATCGTCACCGCGAAGCTGAATAAAGCGCTCAGGTGAAATCGATAAAATCGTGTTTTGCGGCAGACGCATAAAGGCCGAGAAGGGTGCTTTATTGGCATTGCGCAGTTGGCTATAGGCTGACCATTCATCGCCTTGATAATGGGCTTCGAATCTTTGGGTTAAATTTATTTGATAGCAATCACCGCTGTGTAAATAGGCTTGAACTGCTGCAAATTTTGCCGTGTATTGGGCTTTATCGATTTGTGCTGCCCATGGGCTAGTGAGCATGAATGCGGCGGAATTTGGCTTTTTGGTGATTTTATCTTGAATTTTATTCAATTCAATATCGAGTGCTGCTTCACCTAAATAATGCAGTAAATGCCAACACTGGGCTTGGTAATCAAAAACTAACGCCCAGTCGTAAAAGCCGATGTTCATCTCTGGCAGTTGAATATCTTGCTTGGCCGTTATCGGCAGGGATTCAATTCTGCGGCCTAAATCGTAGCTAAAACTGCCCATTGCGCCACCACTAAAGGGCAGAACGCAATCAAAAGATTTTGAATACCAATGGGTTAATAAAGTGTTGAGTAACTCGAAGGGATCACGGTTTGGGTCTATTGCCTCGGGTAAGCTCAAGCTCGTATCGATGAGCTTTATATCGCTACGTTCGCCCTGAGTCACTAACGTTGCGATAGGATTGGCGCAAATGATGTCGAATCTGGCGTCTTGATGCGGCGCGTTCGCCGAATCTAACAGAATAGCCCAAGTGTCATTTGCAAAGTGTTCGAACAGTGCTGCGGTACTTAATGTCCAGTCAAGTTGGCGTGATGCAAGCTGTTTTGACGCCCTAATTGCCATCGATTAACCCTATTCAAAATGTGATGTAGCCCAAAAAGATGTGAAAGAGTATCATATTGGCCCAGAAAGAATTAAACAAAAACAAGTTAGGCCGCAAAGGCTGCTGGAGCGCTCCTACTATGTCATCTCACCATAAAATGTCTGAAACTTCTGTGATTAAACAAGCCGACTTTATTGAAAGTGTGGCGGATGCTTTGCAATACATTTCTTATTACCACCCGAAGGATTTTGTTGATGCCATGAGCCAAGCTTATGAGCGTGAACAAAGTGCGGCGGCGAAGGATGCGATTGCCCAGATCTTAATTAACTCGCGTATGTCGGCCGAAGGTAAGCGTCCTCTGTGTCAAGACACTGGGATTGTGACCACTTTCGTGAAAGTGGGTATGGGTGTCCAATGGGACAAAACCGATATGACGATTCAGGAAATGGTCGACGAAGGTGTTCGTCGTGCCTATACCAATCCTGATAACCCACTGCGCGCATCAATAGTGTCAGATCCTGCTGGCAGCCGTAAAAATACCAAAGATAACACCCCATCTGTGGTGCATATCGACATGGTGCCAGGCAACCATATCGAAGTGGCGATTGCAGCCAAAGGCGGCGGCAGTGAAAACAAAGCTAAGATGGTGATGTTAAACCCATCAGATGATATCGCTGCATGGGTAGAAAAAACGCTACCGACTATGGGTGCTGGCTGGTGTCCACCGGGTATGCTGGGTATAGGCATCGGCGGCACGGCGGAAAAAGCGGCCGTATTAGCCAAAGAAGCGCTGATGGAAAGCGTAGATATCCATGAGTTGATGGCCCGTGGCGCGCAAACGACCGAAGAAAAGCTGCGTTTAGACATTTTTGAGCGCGCGAATAACTTAGGCATAGGTGCGCAAGGTCTTGGCGGTTTAACCACAGTGTTAGACGTTAAAATCAAATCGGCACCAACCCACGCGGCGTCAAAGCCAGTGGTGATGATCCCAAATTGCGCTGCTACTCGCCACGTACATTTCCATTTAGACGGTTCAGGTCCAGCTGAATTGACGCCACCATCATTGGCCGATTGGCCAGAAATCACCCGTGAAGTGGGTGATGATGTGCGCCGCGTGAACTTAGATACTGTGACTCAAGCGGATATCGAGCAGTGGCAGAGCGGTGAAACTATTCTGCTGAGCGGTAAAATGCTCACAGGTCGCGATGCTGCCCATAAGCGCATTCAAAGCCTAATCGAAAGTGGTGAAGGTCTGCCAGAAGGTGTGGATTTTACTGGTAAGTTTATTTACTACGTTGGCCCAGTGGATCCAGTCGGTGCTGAAGTTGTCGGTCCTGCGGGCCCAACCACAGCAACCCGTATGGATAAATTCACTGACTTAATGTTAGAGAAAACTGGTCTTATGGGCATGATAGGTAAAGCTGAGCGCGGCCCTGCGACAGTTGAATCAATCAAAAAACACAAAGCGGTATATCTGATGGCCGTTGGCGGCGCTGCGTATTTAGTGTCTAAAGCGATTAAACATTCTCGCGTCGTGGCCTTTGCTGATTTGGGCATGGAAGCGATTTACGAGTTTGATGTGCAAGATATGCCAGTGACTGTGGCTGTGGATTCGCATGGTGTGAACGCCCATGAAACTGGCCCAGCAATTTGGAAAGTGAATATTGCCAACGCGAAAGCGTAAAGGTGAGAATGCAGCGGATTGAACTTGATGGCTTTTTAAGCAAAATAGCTTAAGTTTGAGTTCTGATATCTGTTCTTGAGGTAAAACGTTGCGCCACTGACATTTTGTCACAAAAAAATACGCTCAGGTTCGCCATTTGGCTTGCCTGAGCGTTTTTGTTTCGATAGTGTGGCAAGCTTATCTTCGAAAGATACGATCTCAGATCGTTTTTAACATTCGTGCGGTTGCAACTCAGTAGAACTATTGCAATTTCAATAGAACCCTTGCAATGATTGGCGCAACTATCGAACCAGTTTAACCAAAGACGGACATAACAATGAAAATAGCTCCTCTCCTATTGGCGCTCGGCGCTGCGGGACTGGCGTTATCAGCCCAAGCGGCCGATCCAACGCCTTTTACTGTGCAACAACTCATTAAACTCAATAAGATGCACTCTGCGACTGTGTCCCACGATGGCACTAAATTAGTTTATGGTCTTAAAACGGTAAACGATAAGGGAGAGGCCAGCTCGGATCTGTATCTATTAGATTTGATAGACACGAAGGCGAAACCACTGCAATTGACCTCTGCCACGGGCACTGAGCACGATGTGAGCTTCGCCAATGACGACAAGTCGATTTATTTCCTTGCCAGTCGCAGTGGTTCAAGCCAGTTATTTCAACTGCCATTAACGGGCGGTGAAGCGGTACAAGTTTCTGATTTACCTTTGGATATTGATGCCTACAAATTATCAAACGACGGTAAACAAGTTGTACTTAGCATGCGGGTATTCCCAGAGTGTAAGGACTTAGCCTGCTCAAAGGATAAATTTACCGCTGAAGCTGAGCGTAAATCGACTGGCCGTGAATACAAGCAGTTAATGGTTCGCCATTGGGATACGTGGGAAGACCACGCCCGTAACCACTTATTTGTTGGTGCGGTAAACGGTGAGAAACTCACTAAAGTAGTGGATGTGACTCAAGGTTTAGATACTGAAACGCCGCCAAAACCTTTCTCGGGTATGGAAGAAGTAACTTTCACCCCAGACGGTAAGTTTGTGGTTTATAGCGCGAAAGCCCCTAGCAAAGATCAAGCTTGGACCACTAACTATGATTTGTGGCAAGTGCCAGTGACAGGCGGCACCGCAACCAACTTAACCAAAGACAATCTTGCATGGGATGCGCAGCCAACATTTTCGAGCGATGGTCGTTACATGGCCTATTTAGCGATGAAAAAACCGGGCTTTGAAGCAGACCGCTACGGCATTATGTTGCGCGATACTAGCACAGGCCAAACCAAAGAAGTGGCGCCATTATGGGATCGCAGCCCAAGCTCACTGATGTTTGCTCCTGACAATCGTACCTTGTATGTGACGGCACAAGACCTAGGTCAAGTCTCAATTTTCCAAGTGAATACCCAATTTGGCGATGTGCGTTCTGTCTACAGTGATGGCACGAACAGTTTAATTGCGGTCACTAACGAACAACTGATTTTCGATAGCAAAACCTTAGTTGAACCGGGCGATCTCTATAGCATTACGACTGAAGGTGAAGGGCTTAAACGTTTGACCGAAGTGAATAAAGACAAATTGGCCGAGATCAAGTTTGGTAAGTTTGAACAGTTCAGCTTTAAAGGTTGGAATAACGAAGACGTTTACGGTTACTGGATCAAACCGGCGAACTACCAAGAAGGGAAAAAATACCCAATTGCCTATCTCGTTCACGGTGGGCCGCAAGGTTCATTTGGTAATGCCTTCAGTGGTCGTTGGAATGCCCAATTATGGGCGGGTGCGGGTTATGGCGTCGTCATGGTGGATTTCCACGGCTCTACCGGTTACGGCCAAGCCTTTACGGATTCAATCAGCCAAGATTGGGGTGGTAAGCCATTAGAAGATCTGCAAAAAGGCCTAGCAGCGGTGAGCCAGCAACAAAAATGGCTCGACCCGCAAAACACCTGTGCGCTCGGCGGTTCTTATGGTGGCTACATGATGAACTGGATCCAAGGTAACTGGAACGACGGTTTCAAGTGCTTAGTTAACCACGCGGGTCTGTTCGATATGCGTTCTATGTATTACGTGACTGAAGAAGTGTGGTTCGCAGAGCATGAGTTTGGCGGCACTTATTCAGATAACAAAGCGTTATATGAGAAGTTTAACCCAGTGAATTATGTTGAAAACTGGAAAACACCCATGCTGGTTATCCACGGTGAGAAGGACTTCCGCGTCCCTTATGGTCAAGGTTTAGCGGCATTCAGTTTTATGCAGCGTAAAGGGATCCCATCAGAGTTATTGATTTTCCCTGATGAAAACCATTGGATCTTAAAACCTGAAAACTTAGAGCAATGGTATGCTAATGTCTTCGTTTGGATGGACCGCTGGACTAAGCAATAACGATCAGTGCGTTTATGGGCTTTGCACCGACGAAAGCCCATAGAAGCAAGGCTCGTCCGATAGGGTTATCATCGGCGAGTTGGCTATTAGAGTGTTTTAAGCGGAGCGCTTTAAATAAGCTAAGCGTTTTCAATTAAGTGCACTTTGTTCAGCGTTTTAACAAAGCCAGAACTCTGTTCTGGCTTTTTATTATGTCATGAAATGTTTTTAATCAAGGAGTTAAGATGAACATTCGAGCCGCAACCTTAACTGACATCCCTGAAATAAGCGTATTACTCACTCAATTAACCCAAGAATTTATCGCCCCAACTTGCACTGCAGAGGGCGCTGCAATCTTAGTTAATGCCATGTCGATAGAAGCGATTGGTAGCTACTTTGCTATGGGTTATCAGTACCATGTTGCCATAACGGACTCGGGCCAACTCGCAGGTGTAGTGGGGATGAAGGCGAATAGTCACTTATACCATCTCTTTGTCGCCTCCCATGCGCAGGGGCAAGGCGTGGCGCGAATGTTGTGGGAACATGCCAAAGCTCAATGTTTAGCCCAAGGCAATTCGGGCATATTTACCGTGAACTCGGCGCTGAATGCGCAGGCTGTGTACTTAGGCTTTGGCTTTGTGCCCCTTGGACCCGAGCGAGAACGCGGCGGGATCCGTGATATTCCCATGCAGCTAGTGCTTTAGGTTGACTGTACTCATTTATCATCCAAACACGAGCACTATTATTCGACTGAATAGTAATTCAACGAAAAAGCTTGAGCGAAAAGAGTTTGAACGAAAGCACTAGAGTGCAAATAACTTGAATAAAAAGAACTTTACCGAATAGAACTAAAAATAGAGGAATTATGGCAAATTTAACCTTTTATCCCATCGGCACCGCTGGTGAAAAATGGGGCGAGTCTGAAAAAGCCGCATGGCTGGCGAGCACCCAAATCAAGCGTTCGTATCAGGACGATGTCGTGATGCCACTCAAGGCGATGGAAGCTGCACTCTTGGCACTTGGGCTTACCGTTGTGCAATATGGCGCCTTATCGATTAATGCCGATCGTTACCCATTATTTGCGGTAAAAAGCCAGCAGTTTGATCCACAAAAGCCAACCGTGCTCGTGACTGGTGGCGTGCACGGTTACGAAACCAGCGGTGTTCATGGTGCCCTGGCATTTTTAGCGGATAAGGCGGCTCATTATGTTGATCGCGTCAATCTTGTGATCGCCGTGTGCGTGAGTCCTTGGGGTTACGAAACCATCAATCGTTGGAACCCTAAGGCTATCGATCCTAATCGTTCATTTTATGCCAACAGTCCAGCGGAAGAATCGGCGGCCTTGATGGCCTTAGTCGCATCCGTAGAGCAAGATTTTGATGTGCATGTGGACTTACATGAAACCACGGATTCCGATGAATTAGAATTTCGTCCAGCACTTTGCGCCCGTGATGGAAAAGAGTACGTCAAAGGAACTATCCCAGATGGTTTTTATGCTGTGGGTGATACCGAAAACTCAATGGATGCCTTTCAGAAAGCCATTATTGATGGTGTGAGTAAAGTGACGCACATTGCTCCTGCCGATGAGAAAGGCGAGATCATTGGCTCGACTGTGGTGCAGCACGGGGTGATTAACTATCCGCTTAAGTCATTAGGGCTTTGCAGCAGTGTCACGGGCTGTATCTATAACACAACGACAGAAGTGTACCCAGATAGCCCAACGGCCACGCCAGCCGAATGTAATCTGGCGCAGGTTGCAGCCATCACCAGCGCCATTGATTATGTACTGGCACAGCGTTAGTCACAGTTTGTTGTGATATTCAGCTAAGTGGTGATTAGCTTAGTGATCGTAAGTTGAGTGATGCCCCGTTGAGCTAGGCTAGTGAAGTCATTTTGTGTGCGATCGATTAACGCATTGACTCTTAATTAGGTCATTCACGGAACATCACGCAATAAAAAGCCCTCATTCGAGGGCTTCTTCATTTATGTCGCGCGGCTTTTATTAAGCTCGTGCCTAGCATCGGTAGGCGATATCTAGTAGTTGTCGCTATAGGCTCGGCCATAATAGCTATCGAGGAACAGTTGTTTCAGCTCGTTAATCAAGGGGTAACGTGGGTTGGCACCGGTACATTGATCATCGAACGCATCTTCGGCTAATTCATCTAACTTGGCGAGGAAGTCGGCTTCGTTGACACCGGCTTCTTGGATAGAAGCAGGAATGCCAATCGTCTTCTTGAGGTGTGTGATTTTCTCAAGCAATTTTTCGACTTTTTCTTCATCCGTCTTTCCGCCTAGTTTCAAGTGATCTGCGATGGCAGCATAACGGCACAGGGCTTTTGGCCTGTCGTATTGGCTAAAGGCCGCTTGCTTAGTGGGCAGATCCGTTGCATTAAAGCGTATTACGTTGTTGATTAGCAGCGCATTGGCTAGGCCATGGGCGAGATGGAACTCGGCGCCCAGTTTGTGTGCCATTGAGTGGCAAATCCCAAGGAAAGCGTTAGCAAAGGCGATACCCGCAATAGTGGCGCCATTGTGGACCTTTTCACGGGCGACAGGTGATTGCGAACCCAAGTTGTAGGCATCGGGTAAATATTTGCACAGTAAGTCGAGGGCTTGTAGCGCTTGGCCATCACTGTACTCATTCGCCATCACGCTGACATAGGCTTCTAATGCATGGGTCACCGCATCTATGCCACCAAAGGCGGTGAGGGATTTTGGCATGTCCATCACAAGATTTGGATCAACAATCGCCATATTTGGCGTAAGTTGATAGTCGGCAATCGGGTATTTTTTACCGGTAATTTCGTCTGTCACTACCGCAAAAGGTGTGACTTCTGAGCCAGTGCCTGAAGTCGTCGGAATTGCCACCATCATGGCTTTGGTGCCCATTTTGGGGAATTTGTAGATACGTTTACGAATGTCCATAAAGCGCAATGCTAGATCGGCAAAATCCACATCTGGATGCTCGTACATTACCCAAATAATCTTAGCCGCATCCATTGGTGAGCCGCCGCCGAGCGCAATTATCACATCGGGTTTAAAGCTTTGAGCGACCTTAGCGCCTTGACGGACTATGGCTAAGGTGGGGTCGGCTTCAACATCGTAAAAAATTTCGGTTTCAAGGCCTTGGGCTTTTAAAATCCGCATGGTTTCATCGCAATAACCGTGGTTGAACAAAAATCTGTCTGTGATGATTAAGGCGCGTTTTTTATCGCTCAGTTCTTCGAGCGCGATGGGTAAACTGCCGCGGCGGAAATAGATAGATGCAGGAAGTTTATGCCACAACATGTTTTCGGCCCTCTTAGCGACGGTTTTTTTATTGATCAGATGACTCGGGCCAACGTTTTCTGAAATCGAGTTGCCGCCCCAAGAACCACAGCCTAAAGTGAGCGAAGGCGCCAGTTTGAAGTTGTACAGATCGCCAATGCCGCCCTGTGAAGCTGGGGTGTTGATCAAAATACGTGCTGTTTTCATTCTAAAACCAAAGGCATGAACACGTTCTGTTTGGGTATCTTGGTCGGTATAAAGCCCTGATGTGTGGCCAATGCCGCCGAGTGCGACTAAGGCTTCGGCTTTATCCATGGCATCGTTAAAGTCGATGGCGCGGTACATGCCAAGTAATGGCGATAATTTTTCATGGGCGAAGGCTTCGCTGTCGCAAATGTCGGTGACTTCACCAATCAACACTTTTGTCCAGTGTGGCACTTCAAAGCCCGCCATTTTCGCGATACTGGCAGCGCTTTGGCCAACGATATCAGCATTTAAACCGCCATTTTTCAAAATGACCTGCTGCATCGCCGCGGTTTCATCCTTCGATAGCATGTAGCCACCGTGGGTTGCGAAACGCTCTTTAACCTGCTCATAAATACTGTCGACCACAATTACCGCTTGCTCTGACGCACAAACCACACCGTTATCGAAGGTTTTCGACATGAGAATCGAACTGACTGCGCGTTTGATGTCGGCGGTTTCATCGATAACAATAGGTGTGTTACCCGCACCTACGCCGATAGCCGGTTTACCGGAAGAGTAGGCGGCTTTCACCATGCCTGGGCCTCCCGTAGCGAGGATTAAATTCACCTTAGGGTGAGTCATTAATTGATTCGATAGTGCAACGCTGGGTTCATCAATCCAACCAATAATGTCTTTGGGCGCGCCCGCGGCTATGGCAGCATCAAGCACTAATTTTGCTGCAGTTGTGGTAGATATTTTGGCCCTAGGATGGGGCGAGAAGATAATTGCGTTACGGGTTTTAAGGCTGATTAAGGCTTTAAAAATGGCAGTCGATGTGGGGTTCGTGGTGGGGACTATGCCACAGATAATGCCTACGGGTTCAGCAATGGTAATAGTACCGAAGGTGACATCTTCAGATAAAATCCCGCAGGTTTTTTCATCTTTGTATTTGTTATAAATGTACTCAGAGGCAAAGTGGTTTTTAATTACTTTGTCTTCAACCACGCCCATGCGGGTTTCTGCGGCGGCCATTTTCGCCAGCGAGATACGCGCATCGGCAGCGGCAAGGGCCGCTGCACGGAAAATTTTATCGACTTGCGCTTGGCTGAATGTCGCATACTCGGCTTGTGCTTTGGCCACTCGCTCGACCATGAGATCCAGTTCTTGTGCATTGGTCACTGTCATGATTAATACTCCTAAAAAGATTTAGTGAATCAAGGCATTCACTAAATCCTCTTTATGGTAGAAAATTACACCTAAAGCCGCGTTGAAAGTGTGATATCAACGACAATATCGTGCTTTTATGTAATAAAACTACACTTAGGGTAACTTGTTTGTTTAAAATTGCGCTGAAAATGCATCGGCTTCGATAACTAAATATTATTCGAAGTTGTGATTTAACCTCAAAAATCTCATTTTTCAGTCAATAGCGCTTGAGATACTATACTTGCCCTCAAGCTTATTTTGATGAAGACGGCGTGACACGCACATAAGGATAGTCCCTTGGAGTTAACTCTTTACGTTAAATTTTTTCTTGGCCTCGTTGCCATCATTAATCCGGTTGGCTTGTTGCCTGTGTTTGTGAGCTTAACGAGCCATCAAACGGAGGCTGAGCGGAATCACACGGGTAAAGTAGCGAACTTTGCGGTTGTGGTGATTCTCTTAGTCACGATTGTGGCGGGGCAGCACATTCTGAATATGTTCAGCATTTCGTTATCTGCCTTTAGAATTGCTGGTGGCAGCCTGATTGCCATTATTGCGATGTCAATGTTGCAAGGTAAGTTAGGCGAAGTGAAGCGTAACCAAGAGGAAGACCGCGAATCCTCGGCGATGGAATCTGTGGCGGTTGTGCCTTTGGCTTTGCCACTGATGGCGGGACCTGGCGCTATCAGTTCGGTCATCGTCTTTGCCGCTGAGCATAATTCTTTGTCGAACATCATTGCGATGTTCATTACTGTGATTGTGTTTGGTTTAGTGAGTTTTGGCCTGTTTAGAATGGCATCCATCATCTATAAGATTTTGGGTAAGACGGGGATTAACGTCATTACTCGTCTTATGGGGCTGTTGATGCTATCCATAGGTATTGAAGTGATTGCGGCTGGTGTAAAGGGATTATTCCCGCAGCTCTTTAGCTAGAGTCGTATTACCCCGCAGGATTAAGTTTTTCTTCTTTTGATGAAACGCATTGGATTTTATCCCGTGCGTTTTTTGTTTTTATCAGTGACTCGTTTGATGTTTATCATGTTTATCCCGCGGTTCACCTTACCTGAAAAGCTAAATCTAACGCTATTGATGAGACATGAGGTAAATCCTCGTTTATCAGAGGATTAACCTGAGTTTTCCCATAAGCCTTAGTCGTTATATGGCTAATCTTATGCTATACCTAGTGTTTGGTTATTCGGTCTAACACTAAGTTTAAAAGGATATTTCTATGAAATGGCAATGGATTGGTAATCTCAGTCTAAAACAAAAATTATTAATGGTTGTCTTACCTCCCTTATTAGCTTGTTTCCTCTGCGGTACCCTTTACCTCATTGAAAAATATGAATATAGAAAAGATTTAACCTTAGTGGTGCAATTAAGTGAGCTAGCCGTCACCAACAGTAATTTAGTGCATGAGTTACAAAAAGAGCGCGGCATGAGTGCTGGATTTATTGGCTCAGCAGGAAAAGCGTTTGCGGGTAAAATTCCTGGTCAAAGACAATTAACGGATACGCAGCTCGGCCTCTATCAGCGTTTTATCTCTGAGAATCATCTGCCGGAGATATTTGCCCCAAAACTTAGAGAGCTAAACGCTCAACTTGGGCGTTTGAATGCCATCCGCTCACAGGTGGATAATTTAAGTATCAGTGTCGCCGATGAAGTTGCCTATTACACTGAGTTAAATAAGTTATTACTGACGATAGTCGATGAAACCGCAAAAACGGGTGCTAATCAAGAAATCGCCATTAAAGCGACTGCTTTTAGTGCTTTTTTGCAATTAAAGGAAAGGGCGGGGATTGAAAGGGCGGTACTCAGCTCAACCTTTGGCCAAGCTGGATTTAAGCCTAAGGTTTATGCCAAATTTATCACTTTGGTTTCGGAGCAAAATACCTATCAAGAGCGTTTTTTAGCGCTAGCAAATTCTGATTTATTATCCTCGTTTAACCGTTTACAGAGTTCAGCTGCAATGCATGACGTTGAGCTGTTACGTCAAATCGCATTCGAGCAAGATAATCAAAAAATCCTGCAACAAAGCCCTGAAGAGTGGTTCAGTAAATCGACCGTGCGGATTGAGCTATTACGTGAGTTTGAACAGCAAGTCTCGGCAGATTTACTTAATACCACCCATGAAAGATTAACCTTAGCGAATGAGAAAATGTTCTTAGTGCTCGCGACCTTAATCTCAGTATTGGCGATAGTCTTGATATTGAGTCTATCTGTTATCCGTTATTTGCATGACAGTGTGCATCACTTATATTCGACCATCACGCAAGCCCGTAAACATTACGACTTAAGTGTGCGTCTGACTCACTCTAGCTCCGATGAATTCGGTGAACTCGCCATCGCCTTTAACGACATGATGAGTGATTTTGAAAAAGTGATCCTACATGTACGTTCCAGTGGCGCTAAATTGCAACAAGCTGTGGCGCAAATGGATCTCTGTACCCATGCCATGGAGCAAGATGTGATGGCGGGCCACAGTGAGGCAGAACAAGTGGCCTCCGCTATGACAGAAATGAGCGCAACAGTGGCCGAGATTGCCAGCAATGCAGTGCAGGCATCCGAAGCGTCTTCCGCTGCCAATATAGAGGCTAAAGAAGGCAACCTCGAAGTCGGCCGAACCAGCAAAGCGATCAAAGCGTTAGCCGACGATATTAGTGGAGCTTCTAAAGCCATTAACGATTTAGACCGTGAAATTCACGGCATAGTGGTAGTGCTTGAAGTGATCAGCAGTATTGCTGAGCAAACTAATTTACTCGCGCTTAATGCCGCCATTGAAGCTGCCCGCGCAGGGGAAATGGGCCGCGGTTTTGCTGTAGTTGCAGACGAAGTCCGAAGTTTAGCGCAGCGCTCACAAACCTCGACCTCTGACATTAAAAATATGACAGATAGATTGAAGGCGGGAGCGAGCATTGCAGTAAAAGCCATGGACAGAGGATTAGCTCAGGCTAATAGCAGTGTCCATGAAGCTGAACAGGCAGGTATCGAATTGAAACGTATTGTGGAGCAAGTAGACATTATTGACCGCATGAACGAGCAAATTGCTACAGCAACCCATGAGCAATCGGCGGTATCCGAAGACGTAAATCGTAATGCACTGAAGATCAGTGAGATTTACCTTAATACTCAAAGGATCTCCGATGAGCTTAGGGAGCTGACCAAAGCTCTGACGTTTGACGCGAATTCAATGTCAAAAGAAGTGCACAAATTTACCGTCAATTAACGGTATAAAACGGTGAAAAGATTCAAGAAATCACGGCGGTTTGTTTAGCAATTGTGCAACCGCCTGAAACTGAGTCTTTTTTACTTGACCCCCTTTAGGCTTTTGCGTACAGTACCGCTCCGTTAACGATGAAAGCCTCTCGGCAAGGCTATACGAAATCGTTAGTGATTCTTAAACGTGAAAGATTAACCACGCTAACATAAATCGACATATGGTGAGGTGTCCGAGTGGCCGAAGGAGCACGCCTGGAAAGTGTGTATACGGTAACGTATCGAGGGTTCGACTCCCTCTCTCACCGCCAAATTCAAGTTTAAAGACGTCCTAGGGCGTCTTTTTTCTTATCTGTTTTTCATGAAATTCAATAACTTACCATCCTATATTGTTTAATGACATCCTACTGCATCCGAAATCTTTAGTAATGCCAAAAGTAATGCCAAGGAAATTGGGCAAATTTTGGCATTACTTTTGACTTTAAAAAATACCCATTTTTTATGCCGTTTTTTTACTTGATTTTCTCGATTTTATGGCCCAGATTTAACTTGGCAATATCCTGATTTATCTGAATTTATTCAGTGATAAGTAATGCTTGATTTTAGAGTGCGAAACAATGCCAAAATCAAGCATTACTTTGGGGCTTAATTTGAGGGGGTAGAACGGTATGGGAAGGAGTACAAATAAGCTGACTGCAAAAGCGGTGCTCAATGCTAAAGCGGAAGCAAAGCCCTATAGATTGTCAGATGGTGGCAATCTCTATCTCTATGTGCGCACTGCAGGGAAAACGTGGGAATTTAGATACATACGTCCCTCCACCAGCAAACCCACCTATTTTGGTTTAGGCTCATATCCTGACGTATCCTTAGCTGAGGCGCGAGATAAAGCGCTAGAAGCGCGAAAAAACTTGGCCGAAGGCATCGACCCTCAATTACTTAAAGTTGAAAACAAATTAAAAGCAGCAACAGAGAACGCTCAAACTCTCAAGCATATTGCGCAAATGTGGATGGACTCAAAGCAGGGCAGTATTAAAGCTAAAACCATCGAAGGTAATTGGCGCAAGCTTGAGCTGTATGCCTTCCCTAAGCTGGGGAGTATTGCGATTAGTAGACTCACGGCTCCTATAGCCATTGCCGCGCTCAAGCCCCTTGAACAGAAAGGGCATCTTGAAACGGTTAAACGTACCGCTCAGTTACTGAATGAAATCATGAACTATTCGGTTAACTCTGGTTACATTCATGCCAATCCGTTGTCAGGTATTCGAGAAGTTTTTAGAAAAAGCAAAGTGGAGCATCTGAAGGCATTAAAACCAGCAGAGCTAGCTGAATTACTGCAGACCGTCGCAAACGCCAATTTATTGTTAACGACCCGGTGTTTGATTGAATGGCAATTGCACACAATGACCAGGCCAAATGAAGCGGCCGGAGCCCGTTGGGAAGAAATCGATTTTGATGCCAAGCTTTGGACTATTCCTGAATCACGCATGAAAATGAATCGTGAGCATATTATCCCGCTTACAGAGCATACCCTCGCGATACTCGAAACTGTTAAGCCGATTAGTGAACAGAGCCAATTCGTTTTCCCGTCATCTAAAGATCCTAAAAAGCACACAGATCCTGAAACTATAAACAAAGCATTAGGGCGCATGGGATTAAAGGGAAGAACAACGGGTCATGGTTTACGCTCGCTGGCGAGTACTACCTTAAACGAACAAGGCTTTGATGGTGATGTCATTGAGGCCGCGTTAGCCCACGTAGATAAAAACCAAATCCGCAGCGCCTATAATCGCACTACCTATCTAGAGCGACGGACCAAGTTAATGGAGTGGTGGAGCAATCATATTGCCACTGCAGCTGTTGGCTCTTTGTCAGTAACAGCGGGTTCAAGAAAATTAGGGGCATGACCTGTTAAGGCCGAATAGATATTATCTCCTGAGTTAAAAGGTTAGGGGACGTGACACACGGACTCTTCCTGAAGTCCGACTCAGGATTGGTACACTTACATCATGACCAACTTAAAGCCAAGCCAATGACTATCGAGCAGAGCCAGTATTTGCACCAACTAAGCGCTTTAGCTGCAAGCCATCCGAAGGTGGCGGTATTATGGCTGTATGGTTCGCAGGCTAAAGGAAATGCTAGCGAGCATAGTGATTGGGATTTAGCCGTCGCATTCGATCCCGTAAAGGCGGAGAGTGTGCTTGATACTCGTATTAGAGCTGAATTGCTTGCTATGGATTGGCAAAGGGCATTGGGGCTAGCCGAAGGGAAGCTTTCCGTCGTCGATATCAATCTAGCACCAATCCCTCTGGCCTTTGGTATCATTAATGCTAACAAACTTATCTTTAGTCGAGATGAAGGCCGAAGAATGCAAGAAGAGTCTCGCATAATGTCGCAAATGGAGCTCGATTATTCAGCCCCAAGCCACTTTATTATTTTGGATAATGCCTATATCACGTCATTGAGTTTAAGCCTTAGCCAGTACCAAGACGAGTTTGGAGAATTACGTCAATTACTCAGTCAGCGTTCCTTATCTAATCTCGAATATCGAGCAGCAGAGCGAATATTACAGATCTCTATTGAAGCTTGCATTGGCATTGCGAAACATTGGGCTAAAGCACTGGCTGGATATAGTCCGCAGGATGCTTATCAAACATTTGAGATCCTGTGTCAACGAGGTGCACAACCAGCCGATGAATTAAATGACTGGCGTAAAGTGATAGGCCTGCGTAATGCACTGGTACATGATCATTTGAATATTGACTCTGAGATCATCCGCAGTGTGATCTCTCAAGGTTATAGCGATAGATTATTCGTCTTTGCAGAGCGGGGATTGGAATGGTTATCTTTGAAGAATAACTAAGGTCTGATTGGGTTGCACTGGCTCACCTAAAGATTGAATTGATGAATGGGGCTCACCAGACTCTTATATATAGAAATGAAAATTACTAAAGTGAACTTGTTTGCTTAAACTTCCAAGGTGTAGAGTGCTAACCCTTGGCACATTACGAAAACCCACTTTAAGCATATTTTTATACATAGTCACGAAGACAGGTTGAAAATATTCACAAGTTAAGCCATCTAGTGAGGGAAAAGTTTAAAAAACAAATTCATTTTATCTGCTATTTCTGCTATTAGTAGCAGAAATAGCAGATAAAATGGATGTGTCAATGCAAAAAATTGTAGAGTTATCGAAGGTGAACTTAAATGCTAGCCGAGAAGAAGTTATACAGTACCTTTTGAAAGAAAATAAACCTGTCTTAATTTTTTCTCCTGCTAATATTAATGTTTGGGCCGTATATGAAAGGAGTTCGTATAAAAATCGTAATGGGCCATATCTGGATAGAGAGGAT
Organism: Shewanella sp. SW1; assembly: GCF_025653545.1. NCBI lineage: Bacteria > Pseudomonadati > Pseudomonadota > Gammaproteobacteria > Alteromonadales > Shewanellaceae > Shewanella > Shewanella sp. SW1. Next base: position 217,192 of record NZ_JAKKSG010000003.1, read on the forward strand.
TCTATGTCTAGAAAAGTTGCAAGGGAACGATTGAAGCATAGTGAATCATTCTCAGTGGCATCATTTGTTCCGAAAACAGAATATCTAAGATTAGGGAGTGATGACTTAACCGTATTAATGAAAAACGGAATCGTTAATTTGAAATTCATTACTGAATTCTACTTGTATACTGAAAACTTCGAACTTGAATTGATGAGTGGTGAACAGTATATAGAAAAATATGAAACACCTATTAATGCAAAAGATTTACGGATAAATTCTCAGTCTGATTTCTATGACTATAATTATAATATTAAATTTTTCTTTACAAGAAAAAGCTTTAAATTTTTATCCAATACACATTTTATTGTAAATGAGCTAGAAGACTTACCAACTAAAATAGATTCAGTTTATGTTTTTGAACGTGATATTCTTTCATTTGTTAATCAAGATTTCGAACGAGAGATAGATACCCCTGACATTCCCGAAACAAGTCCTTACTATGTTAAAGATTTCCTAAGTAATAAATCCGATCTGGACCAATTATCTATCTTAGGTTTCCGTTATTATTGGGGGAAAACGTCTAAGCAGCCTAAAGCTAAAGGATTGGTAGAGTTGATTATGAATCAATTAAATTATGCTCCAAAAAAGGCAGAAGCGGCGGCTTTTTTTCTCAACCCTAATCCCAATGGCCTATGCGGTAAAACTAAAACCATTGCAGATGGTTGCCAGTTTCCATACTTAACTTACTGCCTTGAACGTTTTTGGCATAATCAGGAAGAATACAATAAAAATATAACAGCTGAAATTCTAAAGTTTTTAGAGGGGACAGAGGGAGAAGGTTTTTCGAGTGATAATGCTAAATACGCAGAATTAATTTTAAGACCGAGTAAATTTCCTAGGGGACCCAAAAAACGCATATAATACAATGAAAATGCACTTTAGGTGAGCAAGGGGGACCGTTTTCACCCCGTTTATTCATGCTTGATAACCATCTAATCTCAGGGTTGTAGACGTTTATTTACAACTCTGAGGACGATTATGAACACAACTCTTACAAGCAATTCCATTATTAGACTGAAGACCTTGGTTCAGCTTACAGGGCTTTCGCGTTCAACTATCTACGATAAACTCAATCCCAAATCCCCAAGGTTTGATCCACTTTTTCCGCGAAAAGTTTGCCTTGGTGCTCGTGCCGTAGGCTGGTACATGCAAGAAGTCGAACAGTGGCTGCAAGGTAGAAGATTTTGCTGACCCTAAAAATTTGACTAACTTATAGAATGAAGGTGAATTATGAATAGTTATTATTACCAGAAATTATTTCCAATCTCCTACGGTTATGTTCCAAGTCTAACCGTCGCTCCTAAGATGGAGAAAGCGTTTGAAGAAGCAAGAGAATTGCTGCAAGCACCAGATGGTATGACCTTGGCTTGTCAGTTAACGTCGATGGCAACCGCTATGCAAGGGGTGTTCAATGTTGAAATTCCTACTCGGAAAATCGGTCCCATATCACTCATGGTAATGACTATAGCACAATCGGGGGAACGTAAATCGACCGTTGATAACTTGTTCATGGGAGAGATTAAAAGTATTGAAAAAGAACAAGAGGCTGTTTATCAGAAAAGTTTAAAAGAGTACAACATTCAGATGGATATACATAAGGAAAAAAAAGCAAAATTAAAAAAGGCTATTACCCTGGATAATGCTGAAAATGAACAGACGATCCAGCAATTGGTGGCATTATCAGAACAAGAACCTACAAAACCTCGAGCCCCTAGAGTGATATATGAGGATACCACCAGTGAAGCGTTACTTGATGGTTTAAAAAATGATTTGCCTAATGTGTTTTTTGGCACCAGTGAAGGAGATCTAATATTTAAAAGTAGGATTATGAGCAACGCTGCTAATTTTAACCCGATGTGGAGTGGTGATGATATGACGGTAAATCGAAAAACCTCACCATCTTTTAAATTAATCGATATTCGGTTATCTATGCATATCATGGTGCAACCAGATACGTTACAGAACTTTTTGAATAAGTCTAACGTAAATGTTCGTGATAATGGCTTTCTATCTCGGATGTTGGTTTGCGCTCCACCTTCTACTTGTGGTTTTCGCCAATCTTATGGTTATCAGTATTCCCGTGAGGGTATTGAAGAGTTTAATTGCAGGATTAGACAACTACTCGAGCAGTCTTTTAGATTAGTTGATTATCGGCATCGAACAAAGGTAGTTTTTTCTTCGGCAGCTGAAAAGATTTGGTGGAATATTTACAATGATATCGAAACTAAAATGGCCCCCGGTGGCATGTATGCATGTGCAAGAGACCATGCATCCAAGTTGCCAGAGAACATTGCTAGGGTTGCAGCCTTGATCCATTGCTTCGAACATCCGGACGATTTTGAAATATCTGTAGAATCCTTGTGGTTAGCCGTTGAGTTGTTAAGTTATTTCTCAAGAGATTTTATGCGAGTCTTTTGTCCTCCGCCTAAATATGTGCTAGATGCATATGCGCTGAACGATTGGCTGAAGCCATTTATTGATTCTGGAATAACACAAATAAGGAAAAATTATATTTTACAATTCGGTCCAAACTGTATTCGTAAAAAAGCCGACTTACAAGCTGCATTAGATTACTTAAAACAAAGCTACCCAATGGAGGAAATTATTATAGGTAAGACCAGAGTGATAGACTTTTTTTACCATCAACCTCCTAATGATGCTCACACATCTTAAATCTAGAGGGTTATTTGTAAAAGTTATTTTAAATTTAATAAATAATTTAATTTTTAGGTTTTTAGGTTTTTAGGTTTTTATAATGGTTTGCATATTAATTCAGAGTGGCGATAACTGTTAGTTACAGTTAGTTTTCTTGCATAAGTTTAAAATGTTGTTTTAATCAGGTTAGTTTTAGATAGTTTTCATTTAGGGTGTTAATAGTATTATATCTGTGTTTTATATGTTGTTTGCTTAATTTTTTAATTTAGTTGTCTGGTGTGCTACATGGGTGTTTTTATTCATCGGAATTAGTGTATTAATTTCGAGTGGTTAACTACACCCTTAAAATAGTGATTGGGAAAGGAGAGTTAGAAATGGGTAGTATTTTTAATAGAAATTTAACGGTGCTAACAACACCTCAATATGATGGATTGCAAACACTTTCACTAAAGAATGGTACAATTGAAGAGTATCTATATAAAATTCGCTCAGTTATGGATTGCGTTGTGCTGAATTATTCAAAGGTATTTGCGGTAAGAGTTGATCTACGATTTCCTGATATGTTTGAATCGGCTGATACAGCAGTGATCACCCGTTTCTTCGAATCGTTGAAGGCTCAGTTAAAAGCAGATCATCTGGCAAAATTACGAGATACTTCCTTAGGCCAGGTCCACGAAAGTGAACTATTTTACATCTGGGTTAAAGAGATCAGCGGAAGGGATAAGTGTCATTACCATGTCTGCTTGTTCTTCAATGGCCATGCGTATAAAAGTTTAGGAAAGTTTGAATTGGGCCGGGCTAATATGTATAACCGCATACATAAAGCTTGGGCGAGTGCACTAAGGTTAGATATTTTCAATGCTCAAGGGTTGATCCATTTCCCAGAAAATGCTCAATATTTACTGTGCCGTAACCAAGCTGATTTCACTTACATTTACCAAGACTTGTTTAAAAGATTAAGTTATTTTGCTAAAACTGACACGAAAATTTATGGGAATGGCAATCACAACTTTGGTTGTAGTCGCGTATCAGCATGATTACCGAGTGATTCGCTTACTAAATGAGGTTGCTGGTAGAGTGAGTAAAAATAAAGGAGTGATGAGCAAGGGATTAAGCCCCCTTGCTTTAGCGTTCATATAGAGCAATGGCATTTTCACACTGCAGACATGAGACATAGTCCACTAGAACACTCCGTTGCGCAGCCAGATCAATAGCCGGCTTCCTTTTGATGTCGAACACACAATACGGTCAATCGCTCGCCGCCATTATAATGGTACATTGCCAAATAACCCGTGTCACCAAAGTCAATCAGCAACTCCCTAAAATTGAAGTCATTGTCATCTATAGGTCGACCAATATCTGGATAGCTTTCCAGTTTTCTAATGGTATTGATTATGGCGCTGGCAGCCCGTTGTGCGGCAGGGGGATTTTTACTGCGAAGAAACTCACGTAAGCGTTCTAAATCACGTAATGCATTGGCAGTGAAGACTATTTGTGGCATGTAGGGGCTGCCTTTTCATTTTCACTTCCCCAGGACTCCAGCCAACTCACCACTTCGTCACCGGTGACATGCAAGCCTGATGTCTGGTGCTCTTCCCATGCGCGTAACGCTTCTTGCTGCAGTGCCTCGCGTTTCTCTTCTCTCTCAACGTACTCACGGATCGCTTCACGCATCATCCAGTGTGATGAACGTTTACGAGTTTCTGCTAAATGCTCGACTCTGGCTTTCATATCAGCATCTAATTTAACCGACACGGGTTTGATTGTGCTCATCTGTGACTCCAAAAGTAATGCTTAGTACTACTAGGTAATACCTTAACATAACGTGGTACAAAAAAATAATGATTACACGTTTACTTGCCTGCATGAGCAACGGCATAAGCTCAAGGATGATAGAAGATAGTTTGTATCACTTAACTGGGCAAACCTGTTACGCCTTTATCACGCTAATCTTCAACGTAATCGCAATAGGGGTGAAAACGATAGCGGCGAGTTGTGCCGCTTCGTTTATAGAGTTTGGTTAATGGGTGACTGAGTACTCTCAATATTGCAGGTGAAGCATCATGACCTTAACCAATGCCATGCATCGGCTATCAGCCCAGCACCAGCTTTTACGCCATTGATGCCCACTTCTGCCGTCGTCAACACGATGTTTAAGCCAGTTTCTACACTGCCGGTGACGAGTTTGATCCCCGCATCTGTAATCTCTCCTTGGCTTAAGCAAGTATAAGTTTCACCCAGGGTGTGGCTGGTGCCTTTTACTAGGCATTCGGCAGGTTTAGCGACAAAATCTCCAGGTGTGCCTAGCAGTGTGTTGACGTTGTCGGGTAGCCCTAGGTATTCGCCGGTCATCTTAGCGGCGGTTGAGGCTAACACGACGTTTGCGACAGTTCCCGTTGCCAGTCTTGAAGCAGTACTTCCCAGTAAGCCTGCTCTGGCAGAGCCTTGCAGCGCAATGTGGGTGAGATTACTGACTTGATTGGAGGTGCTACTTCCCGCTAAGCATTCATTGACGAAGTGCTCGCAATTATTGGTAGCAACGCCGTATGGGCTGTGACCCAGTTGACTGCGCGCAAGCTCAATGGCCTGATAGGGAAACAGCGTGGACTTTTTCACTCTGACACTATGGCCACCAGCAAATTGCTGCAGATCGATTTGTTCGATGATGCCCTGTTTCGATAAGTGAATCACATTGCCACGGCCAACATAAAGACCGTGGTGTTCGGTTAAGCCAAGCGGATCGATATTGGTGACCAGGTGATCACCCGGATGAAATGTATACATGGTATGTACTCCAAGAAAAACAACGCAGATACCCCTAGATCGAATCTGCTAATGGGTTGAATAGGGCGTGCTGATTGACTCAGATTTCCAGCTCGACAAAGTCTTTATCGATTTGCTGTTGAGTAATGCCGATATAACGCAGGGTGACCGCTTCCGATTGATGCCGCAGCATGCGCATCACCCGGCCAATGTCTTTGCAGGCTTGATACAGGTGATAGCCGCGGGTTTTACGCATCGAATGGGTGCCCAGGGCTAACTTGATATCGTCACCGACAAAGGCAAACGCTTTGGCGACGGCGCGCCGTGTCAGCGGTTTGGCGGGGGCCTGCCGGTCTTTGGCCTGGCTCGAGCGGTGGGATTGGAACAGGTAGATATGCTCGGGATGGCGTTGATGAATAGCCTCAATCAACGCCAGCGTCTTAGGATTGAGCTTGATGCTGGCCCGTTTACCGGTCTTCTGCTCAATGATATTTAAGCGATCGCCGTCGATATCGCTGAACTTGATGGCCAGTAAGTCAGAGATCCTAAGTGCCAGGTTAAGGCCGATATTCCAGACATCCGCCATCTGCTCACCAAAGTGACGTTCGAGCAGGTAACTGATAAGCTTGATGGTGTCGCGGTTCTTGACCGCTTCGACTTCGTTCATGCTTGGTTCCCTCAATTGGCTATGTGATGAATGTGGGCACCAGCACATCGCCAACCCGCATGGGGCCTGCGTTGCTTGGTACCCAAAATACCTTTGTGGGCACCAAGTTCAGTCGGCGCTGACTTGAACCTGATAGACTTCCATCTCGACGAAGTTGCAGAAGTTCTCCAGTAGCAACCTCACTAGGCTGTCGGCATGCTCGAGGTAGCAACGGCCAAAGAAGCTGTTGTAGACCTGCTTCTCCTGAAACAGCACTTCCATTTCTTTCTCAAGCTCAGGGAAGGGCCCGTCGCAGTAGGCAAAGTCTGTGAAGTAATTGAGATACCAAAACTCACCCTGGCGGTAGAGATTGATCTCCACTGGGTGGTAGCCACAGTTATCAGAGCTGTAATCGGGATCGCGGTAGTTTAGGGTGACGATGTTGAGGTTAGGGTTATTGAGTGCTGCTAGTTGTCGTTCTAACACTTCATAAAAGAGCATTGGCAGTGGCAGGATGGTTTCGCGATGTATTTTCATGGTGGACTCCAAAACAAAAAGCCCGCGAACGACAGGCGTTGCGGGTAGGGTAGGTTGTTAACGATATGGGCTTGACGCAATGAATTAGACTGATTAGCGCGGGTGTGATGCGCTTGGCCTGTTGATGGCGATAGGACTGAAAGCGCTAGAACGGTTAGGATGCTCGCTTGAAATGACGGCGAGGCGGGTTAATCCAAGCTCACTTCCACTTGATAGACTTCCATCTGGTGGTAACTGACAAAGTTATCGCTAAACAACTTAATCAGCCCCTGTGATTCCCGCTCAGTAATCCAGCCGCTAAACAGGCTATAGACCTGCTTGCTGTTAAAGCAGATATCGATGTCTTTAACCAGTTCAGGGAAGGGATGACCACGAAAAGCAAAGTCGGTGACGTAAACGAAACGCCAGTGATCTTGCTGTTTCTCAAGCCGCACTTCGACGGGATGAAAGCCGCCGGCTTCGGCGCTGTAATCAGGATCGCGAAAATTAAGCGTGATAGCGTTTGCGTCTTTTGGTGTGACTTCAGCCAGTTCCTTTTCAATGACTTGGTAAAAACGATCTGGCATCGCTGGCAGTTGATTACGCTTGATAGTTAATGTCATGGAATATTCCTTATTTAAAAACGGGCATACGCAAAAGCCAAGGCGCAGTCACGCCTTGGCTTTTGCTGTCTATGCGGTTTGGTTAATAAAACGGGTGTTGGCTAAGCGGTTTAATGTGAGTCGCTAAGGGCTGCTTGCTAAGGCTTTTGAGCTGGGAGATTAAAGTTTGGTGGTTATGTTTAACGAGATTAGTACTGGCTTACGATAATGAACGGGTTATCGAGTGAGGGCGAGGTTGCTGGTGGTCAGTGGCTTAGCTTTGGTTTAGTTTCGGTTTGATAAATCGCAATATACAAATAGCCGTGGCTGCCTAAGGTGTCTGCCTCACAGGTAAAGCCAACGTGCTCAATGGTGACGCAGTGCTGCTCAGTGGCATCAATATCGCCGGTGGCCACCAGCCGTTCAAGCTGTTTAACCATGGCCGGAAAGGCCTCGACAAATTGTTGTTTAATGGCTGGTGGAAATTCACCGACAAAGCTTGCACGGTCATTGAGATAATCCAAGTGCAGACCACGTAAAATCAGCCTTGCACCAAAGCGGGGAGACACTTTACGGGGTAAGCCCCAGGCGTGCTCAATATCGAAAAGTTTTAGCGTTGTCATAGTGACCTTAATGGTTGAAAAGAACTTTAGGGAGTAGGGTGCTCATTAGCTGACTAGCGAGAGCAGTGATAAATACCAGTGCTAGTAAGAGCGGTTAATACAGCCGACTAGTGGAGTGGGTGATGACATGCAACGGTCTTTAGGTGTGTACGCTCCAATTAGGCTGTTCATTACTTCCATGGTTAAAGTACACCCCGTTGATCACCCTTTGCCATTCACCTGTTGGCACACCATAACTATCACAGGGGCAAACATAGCGGCAAAAGCTGATCTCCTTGGGCAAGTGTTCAACCACATCACGGTGAAACACACTCAATACGGTTTTATGTAGCTTTGGATTTGGTGCCACAATCGGCTTGCCAATCACTTGGCCCATGGCATTAAGTGGCCGCACAAACATCGGCAAAATGAGTTCAACCGCTAAACGGTTACGTAGATCAGGAAAAGCAGCGCAGGCTTCGGCGACACAGGCTTGTGAAAAGCTATCAGTAAATTCAATCATGATGGACTCCTTAAAAAGGTGTGGCAGGTTTAAACGTTGGCTAGAGTAAACCGCGCTCAGCAAAGGACACTGGTGTGCGGCCAACCACGATATGGTCAAGCACGCGCACATCGATAAGCGCTAATGCATCGGTTAACCGTTGAGTGATGTGCTTATCTGCAGCCGAAGGTTCAGACTCGCCGGAAGGGTGGTTATGGGCAAAGATCACCGCTGCTGCATTGGCGGCCAACACAGCCTTAACCACCTCCCGTGGATAAACACTGGCGGCATCTAAAGTGCCAAAGAACAACTCTTTAAATTCAAGTAATTTATGCTGATTATCGAGTAGCATCACTGCAAACACCTCACGCTCATAACCACCCAGTTTGTAAGTTAAAAAATCCTTAGTGGCTTGAGGGTTGGTATAGGCGTCTTTCTTTACATAGCGCTCGGCAATGATATTGGCGGCAGAAGCGAGGACCTCTTCGGCAGTTTGCGGCCACTGGTTGATCGCCTGGTCTATCGAGTTGTTAGGTTCAGCTTTGGTGGGTATCGCTTTTGTTGACATATCAGGCTCCTTGAAAGCGTTAATGGGCTTATGCACAGAAGTGATATATATCTGAAAAAATTTGGAAATCGGGGAAAAGTTAAAAAATATTTGAAAAACATATGTGATGAGATAATAACCGAGGGGCTCATAATTAAACCTATCAAACGGAAAGAAGTACTAAACCTAACCGTTCTGCCCCGTACCAGTGTCTATTGTCTGATGGCCGACGGTAAAATCCCTATATCTGTCCTCTGGGCGAACGCTCCGTTGGCTGGGAAGAAGGAGAGATGCTCAACGGGATTGAAGAACGAATCGCTGCCAGGGATGGTCGTCAGAGTTGATCTAACTTCGGGTAAATGTCAGATCTTATACATATAGTCAACTCCCTCCTGATTCGTTTACTGCATGGCATTCAGTCGCAATAAACGCTGAGTTTAAATATTCAGTTCAGACACTTAGCTAAATTTCGCTTCATTTGGGTCGTAGGGAAAAGGGTCGTTGTATATTTGGGGTCGTGTTCCGTCTGAGGGCGTTCTCAAATATTTTTTCCAATGTTCTGTTGAGTTTCGAAGATCAATTTCAGAGTTAGCTTTAGTCTGTTTGCATGCATCCATACGTTCTTCAATCAGATATTTTTCTCGTAGAAATGAAGCAAGCTGCTCTTCATCGAAAGAGCGTGCGAGGTAAGGGTAATGTATGGCCAACTCTGCACATCCGCATTTTTTAAGTTGAGCGTTAACTTTCCCAAATAGCCTATCTACACGTCCTACCCGCTGCTCATTATCACCAGGCGTCCATGCAATACCATAATGGTGCACTTTACGGCATTGCACGTGAAGATTAACTCCTTCCTGTAGAACTGAAGTAGCAGCAAGCACGTTTGGGTAGAAGGGACTGTTGAACCCTAGGATCAAGCGTTGACGGTCATTGACTGCCCCACTTGCATAGAACGCCGGGCTGCTCAGCCCAGTTATTACGTGCCAGTTCCCTCTGCTATAATCCTCCCAGTTCTCACAAAGCACCTCAAATGTTTCCAAAGCGGCTTGGAAATATGCGAGCGCTAGTGACGTATGCAACTTGTTTTTTATAAATTCCAGAAAAGCTCGGTAGCGTTGTTGTACATCACCTGAACCAGCAATTGTGCGAAATTCAGCATACCAGCAGTACAACTCAACGATTACTGGACTGGCAAAAAGAAAACCATTCTTCAGGTAGTGTCCAAAGTTTTCAGCTTGGACTTTGTCGCGTATGAGTCTATCGATTTTTTCGCGACTTTCACTTCCTAGCAGCTTATACATAAGCCCACAAAGTGTTTGCATGGGTTTGTCGAAACTCAGCTTTGTGTCCGAGTCTTCTACGTTTTGGTGTTGAACAGGTCTTCTGGTTTCAAGTGCCGCAGAAGTATAATCATCTCTGGATCTCTCGCCGGAGTGTTTACGATAGTAGTACGTGTATGTTCCATCCCGATAGTCACTGGCAGGTTCGAGCAACAATGTGAATAAACTTTCAGGTTTGCGTAGTCTAAGACTGAAGTTTGAGCAATCAGTGCTTCGATACATCCCCGTTTTTTTCACAACAAAAAGATTGGCTACTCGTGAGTGGACGTCCGAATCGACATAAATATTCTCGTCGCTAAATTGCTCATCTCCGTCCAACAATGGAGCTTCCTCAATTTGTGATTGTTTCCCAAAAAAACTGTTTAATACCCTTCGTGACCAATTGCTAGACTCCCATTTTTTGAGAAGAGCTCCCGAATCATCAGGGGCTATCGCCTTTGCAATCATGTAGCCCATCTGCTTGTCATACTCAGTATTGATTCGTTTGGTAATCTCGCGGACTGAGGGAATCCTTCTCACAAATATCAAATGTTTGTGCTCATGGACATCAATTGCAGAGTTAAACACATCTCGAGGCATACAGCTGTTTACCAGAGCGTCATACTTTGGATGTGCAGGCAAACCACCTAGGTTTTCATGTAATCGTGACAAAAGGACAAGAATTTCTCGGTCCGGTGCACCATGAAAGTCGCGCTTGGCAAGATCTTCTTCTTTGCGTTGCTCATCATCTTCCTGTTGTACATTAAAGGACTCAAACCCTTCAAGGTAGCCATAGAGGAACCGCCGGCCATCCTTTACTTCCTGCTTTACCAAGAGTTTCTGATAGAGCGCGAAAAACATTTCAGCTGCCGGGTTATTGAATACAGCCTTAATTTCTTGCTCATTCCGGTAACTGTATTTATCGTAAGCGCCATTTAGGCCTTTCATGCGCCGAAGTCGACGCAATGCATACTTCTTCAAAAGGTCATCGGGCGTATCATCACCAATGTTGGTCACGTAGCTAAGAATCGACGAAATGTCCTTCATTGATTTATGGCTAGGGGTCGCTGTCATTAGCAGTGTTCGCAATCCTAGGCGGTTACCCGAATGTCCGAAGAACTCGCGCGCAGCTTTTGCTCGCTGGGATTGCCCTTCACTATTTCGGAAGTAGTGAGCTTCGTCGACGATGACTAAGTCGAAGCCTTGTTTGTCTAATGCCTGTTTGATTCGTTTGTGAATAGCTGCGGCTGTGTCCGCTGCCCCTTTGAGCTTGTCATAGTCTTGGTCATTCTCGCCACGAACTAGCCCACTCAGCGAATAAATCGTCGTAATGAAGAAGTGGTGATTATTTTCTTCAATTGCATCAGCCAACTCGTCCAGACGCCAAATCAATTTTGGGGGGTGTAGTGGTTCACCACTATTAATGCTACGAACGCGGTCATCAGACTCTCGATAATGGGTCTTTACGAACTTTCGATATTCCCGCTCCCAATGCCGACAAATATCCCGATTGGGAGCCATCACCAGAACACGGGCATCAGGCTGGATCCGCCACAATAAAGCCATGACTCCCAAGGCCTGAAGCGTCTTCCCCGTGCCCACCTCATCGGCAAGGAGTGCTGCCTTATATTGACTTAGCTTATTCCAGAGGCCTGCTACACCTTCAGCTTGGCGAGCTGACATAGAAGTGTCTCCTTCTTGATATATCCAGTTCGGGTCGTCACGGTCAAACGTCACTACATCAGACACCAGATGGGGAGTCAGTGCGCTCCAGCTTTTTCTATCATCCATAACTGCACATTTTCCTGATCTGCTGCATGTAATATTTTTGACTACGAAGTTCTTGAGGTAATGAAACAGGTCGGCCTTTTATTTTTAAACTATTCCATTTCTCGTTCGCTGGAGGTAGTTTGCTATAATATTTATTTCTACGATTTGAATAGGCTTCCAGAATTTCTTGCTGCAGACTATTGGCTTCCTGATATAAAAACCAATTGAATACTATATTAACGTCTGATGCTGATAACTGTTCTCTAACCTTCTGTACTAATTCTTGTACGCTACCAGGATACACAAACAGCAATTTTTCGAGTGCATCCATCGATGTCGACTCGCGCAGGCGCTTCCGTAATTGCTCAAAGGCATGAAATAATCGAAAGTAAGTCAGGCTGTCGCTAACGTCAGTAGTTGTTGTGTCAAACGCCTCATCTGTCAGTTCATCGTGTCGTAAAACTTGGCGTAAATGGGCTGTAGTACTGGTTTTTGAGTCCACACTGGTGATTAGATCGTTTAGTAAATCCTTCAAAGAGTCATAGCCCTGGGCTCTCCTGTGGGCTGTACTGCTCTCTTGCACCAGACCACGGAACAGCAGTTGACCATCTAGCCAGACTTCGTAACAGTGATCTGCCAGTAACGCTTCATTATCGGCAACCTCATACATCACAGGTTCCAACGGCCAAGTACCTTCACTCCGCCTTGTTTTCCAATGCAACGGAATCTGTTTTTTTACCCCGGGCAAGCGCAAAATGTAATGTGTGCCATCGCTTCTCATATGGAGTTTTCCTTGCACATTGTAAATTCTGTCTTCCCAGTCGAAGCAGACTTGCAATACGAAGGGTAAAGGATAGGGTTCGACCTCCAAAGCTTCGTCTTTCAGTAATTGTTCGGAGCCAAAATTTGTCTCGTCCAAGCAAAGCTCTTTACCCGCAATTTGGGTTTTGGCTGCCGCGCTGATTATTATTCCCGCCTCGATGTTGCTCCGCTCAAAGCTCGCGCAACCAGGTTCAGTACAGTTCCATGAGCCTATTGCCAGGCGTGCCTTAACACCAGACGCCAACCAAAGCTTGGCATGGGTCATTTCGATGTTGTCTGAATGCTGCATCGGATGGTCATGAAAGCTTAGCTTTCCAGCATGAATTAACTGACCAAGCTCATGCGACCACTCTGTGCGGACATACCGATGTGTGACACGATCAGGCACAATGGCATACTTCAAATTCTTGCCGACAAGATTCGAAATTTTGCCGAGTAAGGACGCCAGATCGCGTGAAAAGTATGGTGACCACACAGTCAATTGAACAGCCTCTGTTTCTGCCAGTAGCTGCTGCAAAAAGCTTGCTTTTTCAAAGCTGTGTACAAACCGCCAATCGGTATCGTTACCAACAAAGCGACGGCGAACGCCAAATGCTTCAGTGATATCGATTCCTGCTGTCTTTGCCAAAGGCGTGAAAAATCGCTTGATCTGTTGGTATTGCTCGTTGTGGCTCACTGGGCGAAATATGAACACTTCTTGGTTGCGCCCCCAGCCGCTTATGCTCAGATTGGCGCTTCCGGCACCCAGTACCATATTGCCGTTAGTATCTTCTAGGAAAATAACTTTAGGGTGGAAAAGCGATTCTTGATCGAAGTTTTCAAGCCAGCTAGGCAAGATGCCGTGTATCGGGATGGCTGTGCGTTTAAGCTGGTCTGCCTCCATCATGCGCATATCGCAAAAAATGCGCACATCGATGCCTAACTCGGCTAATTGGAGCTGCATGTTCTCGTAGTCCATGCGGTTTACTGGTGGGTCGGCTGCAAGTAAGGCTGGTAGTAGGTGTGTCTCGAAAAAGGGAATACCAAGATTAAAGGTAGTAAACCATGCCCGCTTGAGTGGACCCAAGGTTTCCAACTGATTGCGAAAAGCGTTTAACAGTTTCATATGACTCCCCGCATCCCGGAAAGCAAATTGCGAAATTGCGGCAGATAATAGTGGTGCACCCAAGCGTCGACAGGGCGATCATCCTTTACTGGTAGTTGCCGAATACGCACATCGACTTTGAGTTGATTACCTCCAAGTAGTCTTAACCAGGGGGACTGACCACGGGCTTGCATTACTTTTTCGTGATACTGGAGCAAACCGAGCATTTGTTGCTCGATATTTTTAGTGCATGCCAGTGACATCAATTCTCTTAAACGAACGAATGCGGTGCCGGAGGCTTGCTGCCGCATGGTGGTATTCATTTCAATCTGAGCAGCACGATCCGGTAGGGTATGGGAATCACGTCCAAGAATCTTCCATTTGTTGGTTGCTTCGTCGAGTGTCTGCGATTTGGCTGAGAGCATCACGCCCAGTAGTAAGTCCATCTCGGCTAGAAAGGGCTCTAGCAAGCGCACATATTCTAGTTTGGCTTTGTCATTGGCAGTGAGCGAGCGGTTTGCTGCAGCCAATTCAAAAACTTCAGAGGTTTGGCGTTCCTTGCGTTGACTTGCGGATGTCCATTCTTGATTGAGTACCTCGTAGATGGCCCCAGGTGCGCCTTGATCCAACTCTGTGACGGCGAGCCAGAAATCGCGAGTATATGTACCGACCACAACGGGCGAGCGGAATGCACTTACAAAGGCTCGTTTTAGTTCAGTTGGTAGCTCTGAGAAGCTGCATTCCGGTATACTGCGTACGTCAGTCAGCAGCTCGGCAAGATGCTCTCGAACTAGCTTATATAAGTTAGCTAGTGGTTTTGACTTGGCAAGCAATTGCGTCCGAACCTTTTCCCATTGGACGCGCGACTCTGGTAATGCATAGTCATAAGCGCCGTCAAAGAATCCCATTTCAACTAGAGGCGTCTTGTAACGCCCACTCACTCCGAGAGAATGTTGGCGCACTAGCACATGGGCATTAGGTTGGTGGCTAAAATGCAGTCGTGGATTACCTCGCGTTTCCTCCCATCTACGGTGGGCTTTGGAAATGCCAAGAATGCCAGTCGTTTCCACGTCCTTTTGGTCCTGCTCCTCAATCATGACGTATGTGAATACATTTTCCAGATAGATAAGGCAGGCCTGTTTAAAAGCGGTGGAATTCTTATCTCTCCCTCCATATGCAGGGTCATTACGCAGACCTTTACCTAAAATAACGCTGTCATCATCGATTAGTGCCCGAATCACAGCGTGATTGAAAAGGTTCAAGGTAAAGTTGCGCACATCATTAGAGATGGAACTTATGCGACGGCGGAAAATATTCTGCCCATAAGAAGACCAAATAACCAGCAGACCGAGAGGGTCAACATTTAGTTCGCTACTAATGGTATCGTCGTACTCGGTAAGTATTTCATTCAGTACATGCAAATGGCTCATGCATCCCCTCCCTGTTACTCTCCAAGGTAGTGTTCGTAGCGGAACTAGCCAAAGAGCCAATTGTTCTTAGTCTTGTCTGAATGCTCTGGTGATCACTACGCCAGTTAATACTCATTAGGTTGTTGGCTAGAAGTTTAGCTGGCTGAGAGATGAGTCTAAAATGATTCCGTATTTGGATGTTGGGGCTACGTCGTTGATCCATTGGCTTCCTTGGCTCTTCCCTGATTTTTATGGCATCACTGCTTATCGATATGGTTGACGATCGCAAATAAAACGATGCAATTCTGTACTTATTTTTGATTATTAACAAGTGCTTAAAGTTAATGCTAGCAACAATATCATTTTGGATGTTTCTGTAGGCGGCAGTACGCATGAAATTCTTTAGACTAAAGCAAGTTACCGAATTACCAGCCTTGGGCGCTCATCTATCTTCAACTCCATGACAGCCGGTTACTTTCCTAAGTCAGTGAGGCTAGGTCTAAGGCTGGTGGCTTGGGGTGAGGAGAGATTAATGAATGGATTGTCTGTAGGATATTTGACTTTGGAAGACGTTGTGGTTAATGAACGCACAACTAGGGAAAAGATTTAACTGAAGTTGGGTTCTTTGAACTGTAGCACTGGATACAGTTGAGTGTCTCTGGCACAATCATCAATCATTACTTAAGTCAAAGTAAGTGACTGGCTCGTATTGATAAATCGTTAGAAAGTTGTTTGGCTTTTTGTGAAAATTTGGGACGCAATAGCCTTAACCCAACAATTGAATTACCAAAGGTGCAGGGGTAGCCGATATAATCCCGCACTACCGAGAGATACTGCTCCCAGAGCTAAAGAACTGTACTAGCTGGCACCCAAAGTAACCTGACTGTAAGGAACGTCGTAGTTGATAACTGATTATCAAGCCAAGTATTTCGCACATGAACTTACAATCCGGCACGCTGCCGGAGGAGTAGACAGTCTCTCCCAGTCACTTTTTGATGCCAGTGTGGATCTTAACCCCCATCAAATAAATGCGGCACTTTTTGCACTGAATAACCCATTAAGCCAAGGTGTGGTCTTAGCTGATGAAGTTGGTTTGGGTAAGACGATTGAAGCTGGCTTGGTACTGTCGCAGTACTGGGCGGAGCGTCGCCGTAAACTCCTTATCATCTGTCCTGCGTCGCTGCGCAGACAGTGGGCGCAAGAACTTGATGATAAATTCAACCTGCCCTCACAGATTTTGGATGCTAAAACCTGGCGTAATCTGCAAAAAGAAGACGTATACAACCCACTAGCCGAAAAGCGGGTGATTATCATGTCTTATCATTATGCAGCTCGACTGGAAGAGCCGCTGTTGATGGAGTCATGGGACTTGGTTGTCATCGATGAGGCTCATAAGCTTAGAAATGCTTACCGTACCAGTAACCGCATGGGGCAGGTGTTGAGACGGGCTCTGTCTGGCCGTAAAAAACTGCTTCTGACAGCAACACCATTACAAAACTCACTGATGGAGTTATATGGACTCTCAACGCTGATTGATGAACAGCTTTTCGGTGATGAGCGCACGTTCCGCCAAAGTTTTATTCAGGGTCAAAGCGCGGTAACCAAACTAAAAGAAAGGCTAAAGGGCTTTATTCACCGGACATTGCGCCGAGATGTGCTGGAATATGTTCGTTATACCAAGCGACAGACATTAACCGTGCCCTTTACGCCAACATCCCAGGAAGAGGACCTTTACAACGGTATATCCGCTTTGCTGGAGCGGGACGAAAGCTATGCGTTACCTAAAAATCAACGCCATCTCACAGGGCTTATACTGCGAAAACTCTTGGCCTCAAGCTCACATGCAGTCCTCAATACGCTGGAAACTATTCTAAGACGCTTGGAGTCATTAAAAAGCGCTCACAGAAGTGATATCGATATCGTTGCTACCTTGGTAGATGACGATGATCTTGAACAAGAATACCTTGAAGAACTCGATGACTCTGTTGCCCCTGATGAAGATTTAGACCAGCGCTTACTCGATCTCGAAATTACTGAGCTCAAGCTATATATCGACCAGGCCAAAGCCATTGAGACCGATAGTAAAGCAACGGCGCTTCTCACAGCTCTAGAACAAGGCTTCGCCAAAATGGAGGCCATGGGCGCGCCGCGAAAAGTGATCATTTTTACTGAATCGAAGCGTACCCAAGAATATTTGAACCGATTTCTTTCGGCCAATGGCTATCAGGATAAGATTGCCACCTTCAGTGGGTCTAACAATCATCCTCATGCAACTGAGGTTTACCAGCACTGGCTTGTTGAGAATCAAGGTAGTGATCAAATTACTGGCTCACCACAGGTTGATCGCCGCACGGCGCTCATCGATCACTTCAAAAATCACGCCGAGGTGATGATAGCAACGGAGGCGGCTGCGGAGGGGGTTAACCTCCAGTTCTGCTCTTTGTTAATTAACTACGATTTACCCTGGAACCCCCAGCGAGTTGAACAGCGTATTGGTCGTTGCCATCGTTACGGACAGAAGTTCGATGTCGTGGTTATTAACTTTCTCAACCAGTCAAACCACGCAGATCAGCGCGTATTGGAACTGCTCAGTGAAAAATTTCACCTCTTCGATGGGGTATTTGGTGCGTCGGATGAAGTGCTGGGCAGTATCGAATCCGGGGTAGATTTTGAAAAGCGCATCCAAGCTATTTATGGGACCTGCCGTAAAGCTGAAGATATTGATGCAGCTTTTAAGCGCCTGCAACAGGAACTTGAAGCCGACATCAATGAAAAAATGAAAGAAACACGGCAACTGCTGCTGGAAAATTTTGATGAAGATATTCATGACTTGCTAAAAATGCGCTTAGACAGCGCAGAGCAACGGCTTGATAAAGTTGGGCGGTGGTTCTGGGCGCTTACGCGGCATGAGCTGCAACACCATGCCACCTTTGATGACGCAACCCATAGCTTCGAGCTTAACTATACCATCTCACAAGCAGCATCAGGGCTTTATCAGTTGCATAAGCGTAGTAGCGCCCAGCAAAGTATGACCGAATTGCCTCATGCCCATCGCTACCGTTTGTCAGCTCCTTTGGGGGAGTGGGTTTTGCAGCAGGCAATCAATCGTGAGCTGCCGATCGCAACACTGTTATTCGATTATTCAGCGCACAACGCCAAAGTGTCCGTACTTGAAAAACTCGTGGGACACTCAGGAATTCTTCGGTTGCAAAAGTTCAGCATTGAGTCGCTGGAGCGCAGTGAAGACTACCTGCTGTTTGCCACTATCGATGACCAAGGTAAACCTATTCCAGGCGAAGTTGCGCAAAAGCTGTTGCAATTGCCATCGCACGTTCAGGCAGATACGGTATGCCAATTTGCGGCTTTGCCTGAGTCGCAGTCGATGCTGGAAGAGATATTACAAGCAGAATGTCATCAGGTTGAAAAGTCCGTTAACGACCGGAATCTCAACTTCTTTGAGCAAGAAGTCAACAAACTTGACGCCTGGGCAGATGACCTCAAAGAAGGGCTGGAAGCCTCTATCAAAGAGCTCGATAAACAAATCAAAGAAGTTCGCCGTGAGGCTAAGATCGCGGTAACTCTCGAAGAAAAGTTAGCGCTGCAAAAACAGCAAAAGAGCCTGGAAAGCCAGCGCAACAAAAGCCGCCGAGAGCTGTTTGATAAACAGGATGAAGTCGATGAGCGCCGCGAAGCGTTGATTGAGTCCCTTGAAGGCAAGCTGAACAAAAAAACTACATTTGATACAGTTTTCACCATTTTTTGGCAACTGATTTAAGGATAAGGATTTCAGAATTGGCAGCATTACAACCACAATTTCTCTCTCCATTAAAAGACCTGCTTCAAGAGCGCTTTGTGTCTCATTTACCGCCATTGCTTGGGCAAGGAGCAGGAAATGATCTTCCACAAAAACAAGTTGCACGAGCTTTTAGTGCATTCGTACTGCAGCAAAAATTTGATTTAGATGTGGTAACTGCGTCAAGAGCCGTGGTGGACGACTACGAAGATCATGGCATTGATGCAATTTATTATCATGAAGCAGATCAAACGCTCTACCTAGTACAGTCAAAAATGAAGGAAAGTGCTCAGTTCCAGCTAGGCGAGGCACAAGCTTTTATTGAAGGTGTAAAACTACTTTTAAACAAGCAATTTCAACGTTTTAATCGAAACGTACAAAACCTTCAAGCACATATAGAAACCGCATTAGATGAGTGTGAGAGCATTCAACTGCTTGTCGCTTACACGGGTAATGGCATTACTATACAGGCGCAAAACTACCTACAGCCTGCCATACAAGAGCTTATCGATGAAGGTGAAGAGCAGATCGCACCTGATTATCAACAGTACACCGCTACCGAAGTTGAACAGGCACTTCGCAGTGAACATGCGGTTGATACTGTAAACGAACGTGTCGCTGTATATAAGTTTCGTGTACAAGAACAACCGCGAAAAGTGGTTTTTGGTATCGCGAAGTTAACCGACCTAATTGCATTGCACACCACTCACGACCGCAAGCTCTACGAAAAAAATATTCGTTACTTTATTGGCGCAGGCACACGCGGGGTAAATAAGGCAATTAAAGACACCCTTCTAAATGAGCCGGAAAATTTTATTTATCTTAACAACGGTATCACTCTGATTGGCAATACAATAAAGCCAAAAGGGAATATTAAAGGGCATACAGGTAGCAAACACTTTGCAGTCAATGGCCTATCCGTCGTCAACGGCGCGCAAACCATTGCCAGTGCTGCGCAGTTTATGCGTGAAAACCCACAGGCGGATATTAGTCAAGCACAGGTCATGGTTACCATTATCAACACGGGCAACGACGCTTTTCATAAGAAAGTGACTAAAGCGCGTAACTTGCAAAACCCAGTTGATTTAGCCAATTTTGCTGCGTTAGATGATACCCAGGAGCGCTTGCGCCAAGAGATGAAAATGTTCGGTGTTGAATACCTCTATCGCCCGCAACAAACAGCAGCAGCGGGCATTCGCAGCATCACTATTGACAACTTGGCAAAAGCATTAGCATGTATGAAAGCCGATGTGCGTGTTCCTTACCTGTTAAAAGCAGAACCAGGCAAATTTATTGATCAAGAAAGCGTAGAATACCAAAGCATTTTCAACTCTGATTTACAAGGTGTCGTAGCAATTAACGCTGTGAACTGCTATTTGTCCATTCAAGGCTTATGCACCGCAGCTGAGCGCGGTAATCCAAGCCCGGAAAAACTGGTCTATCGCCATTTTAATTACTGTATAACTACGTTATTAATGGCCCAGTTTAAAAGCACAATAGTTGCGCATGAAATGAAAGATGAAGCAGCGTTTAACGTTATGATTAGCCGTACCTTCGATGAGCTTCGTCAGCAATTTTTTGATAGGTTTAGAACGTTGTCACTTGGTAGTGCGCCACATGCTTATTTTAAACGCCTTGGTGATACCACACGGTTAATGCGAGCGGTGTGGATTGGTCACTTCAACTTGGCGCAAACACCTGCAGTGATTGCAAAGCAAGAGCGCTTGCAGGAAAACGATCCGCACAACCAGAATTTATTTAGTTACTTAGCAGATCATGCACAGCGCCAGCAAGGGCAAAACGCGCAAGCTGCCAATCGGCAAGCACAGCCAGTATAGGGAAGAGTGTGGAATGACAACGCTAAGTAACGAACACAAGATAAGAGCACAGAAATCATGAGCAAAACCAAATTAGAACTGACCTGGATAGGCAAAAATGAGCGCAAAAAACTTGAACCTCGGATTTTATTGGAAGACCCGAGCAAGTCTTACTATGCCAGTCAAAAAGTCACTGAAAACGATATCTTTGATAATAAGCTGATTTTTGGCGACAACCTATTGGCCCTAAAAGCGCTAGAGCAAGAATATGCTGGAAAAGTGAAATGCGTGTTTATTGATCCGCCGTACAATACTAAAAGTACATTTACTCACTATGATGATGGGATAGAGCACTCATTATGGTTGTCACTAATTCGAGATAGGTTAAGCTTAATTCATAGCTTGTTGTCTGAAGATGGCTCTCTTTGGATAACCATTGATGATAACGAAGTTCATTACCTTAAAGTGCTATGTGACGAAATTTTTGGGCGAAGCAATTTCATTGCTAATGCAATTTGGCAAAAAAAATATGCACCTCAAAATGATGCAAAATGGCTTTCTGATTCACACGATCACATTCTTATATATGCAAAGAAGAAAGATATTTGGAGGCCAAATCCCTTACCTCGTTCGCAAGACATGGATAGTAAATATAAAAATCCGGATGAGGATCCTCGCGGACCTTGGATGTCAGACAATTTGTCAGCCAAAACATACTCAGCTACTACGGATTATCCAATTACAACTCCTTTTGGTCGTATAGTAAATCCACCAAGCAGTAGATGCTGGGTATATTCCAAAGAAAAATTAGAAAATATGATTGCCGATAACAGGATTTGGTTTGGTAAAGATGGTAAAGGTGTTCCTAGAATAAAGCGCTTTCTCTCTGAGGTGAAACAGGGAGCTGTATGTAAAACGATTTGGTTACGTGAAGAAGTCGGAGACAATCAGGACTCAAAAAAAGAAGTTAAATTTTTTAATTCCAAAGAAGTGTTTGATACGCCAAAACCTGAGAAACTATTAGAAAGAATTTTGACATTAGGAACTAACGCAGGAGATATTATTCTCGACTCCTTTGCTGGTTCTGGAACTACCGGAGCAGTCGCCCACAAAATGGGGCGGCGTTGGATTATGGTGGAACTGGGTGAACATTGTCATACCCATATTATCCCCCGTTTACAAAAAGTCATTGATGGCGACGATCAAGGCGGTATTTCTAAAACTGTTAACTGGCAAGGCGGCGGTGGTTTCCGTTATTACAAGATCGCGCCATCGTTAATTGTTAAAGACAAGTTTGGCTTGGAAGTCATTAATAAAGACTACAACCCCGAAATGCTCGCCGAAGCCGTATGTAAGCTTGAAGGTTTTACTTATGCGCCATCAGAAGTGGATTGGTGGGATCATGGTTATTCAACCGAGACAGACCACATTCATGTCACTACCCAGAGTCTGTCCTTAGAAAAGTTGGAAGCACTTTCAGAAGAAGTGGGTCGTGACCGTACATTACTCGTCATGTGTGGTGCATTTCGCTGCGAAGCAGACCGTTTTGCCAATTTAACGCTGAAAAAACTACCAAAGGCTATTTTAAACAAGTGCCAGTTTGGACAGGATGATTATTCATTAAATGTCGCCAATTTGACAGATGAAGCCACCCCAGCGCAAGATTAACGGTTAAAAGGATAACAATAATGAAAATGGATTTATCGAGCCTAAAGCCTGAGCAGCTACGTGCCATTAATAATGTAATTGGTCGTTTGAGTTTGCGTCAGCCACAGCAAGATTCGCTGCATGCTTTAGCGGTAGCGATTGCTGCATCTGAGTACAAATTACTCGACCCTAAACGTGATTTACCTGAGTTGCTGGAAACTCTAAAAGCCCAGTTCCCTAAGCTCAGTGATTTTGAGCGCGATTTTCCATCGTTGTGTTTTGCTTTGGCTACCGGTGTGGGCAAAACCCGCTTAATGGGCGCTTTTATTACCTACTTGTATCAAATACATGGTATCCGCAATTACTTTGTGTTGGCACCTAACCTGACTATTTATGAAAAATTAATCAGCGACTTTTCGCCTGCTTCACCTAAATATGTATTTAAAGGCATTACCGATTTTGTGTTAGCACCGCCAGAAGTTATCACAGGTGACAACTATGAAAGCCGCGGCGCACAGATGATGGATGATTTATTTGGCTCAGTGCGGATTAATGTATTTAACATCGCCAAAATTAACACCGAGGTAAGAGGTGGCAAAGCGCCGCGCATTAAGCGCTTAGCCGAGACCTTGGGAGAAAGCTATTTTGAGTATTTATCAAATCTTACTGATTTAGTGCTGTTAATGGATGAATCGCATCGCTACCGTGCTGATGCGGGGATGCGCGCGCTTAATGAACTTAATCCCTTGTTTGCTTTGGAGCTCACGGCTACGCCCTTTACAGAATCTAACCGTGGCCCTGTGCACTTTAAAAATGTCGTTATAGATTATCCACTAGCTTGCGCAATGGATGATGGTTTTGTAAAAGAGCCTGCTGTGGTTACCCAGCGTAACTTTGATGCCAGCCAATATGATAAAGACGAGCTGGAAACCATTAAGTTAATGGATGGCATCCGTCTGCATGAACAAACCAAGGTTGACTTGACCACTTATGCCCATGAAAACGATGCCAAGCTGGTTAAGCCTTTTATGTTGGTGATTGCGCGTGATACTACCCATGCTGCAGAGCTGTTAACCAAGCTCGAAAGCGTGTTTGAAGGACGGTATCGTGACAAGGTTATTCAGGTTGATAGCAGCAAAAAAGAAGAAGAAACCATTCAAGCGCTACTAAATGTTGAGCACGTGGATGAGCCTACCGAGATTGTTATTCACGTTAATATGCTTAAAGAAGGTTGGGACGTCACTAACCTGTACACCATAGTGCCGCTGCGAGCGGCCAATGCCAGAACCTTAATTGAGCAGTCTATTGGCCGTGGTTTGCGTTTACCTTATGGCAAACGTACCGGTGTTGAAGCTGTTGATATGTTGAGTATCGTTGCTCACGACAAATTCCAAGAAATTGTGGATGAGGCCAACGACCCAAATAATCCACTGCGCCTGAAACAACGGGTGTTAGACAGACCAGAGGACGATGTAACCAAACAAAGCGTACAGGTGAAGTCAAACCTGGAGAGTCAGATCGGTGGCTCTGTTAGCACCACAACGGGTGCAAATGCCAACCGTGAAGTACATGAGTCAAAAGGAGTTTATACCACTAAAAGTCAGCAGACTGTTGCCCGTGCGACATTGGATGTAATTAAGCAATATCAAACGCGGCCAACAGATGTGCCAACTAGTAAGGCGCTGTTGACGACTGAGGTAAAGGCTAAGATCGCTGAACAAGTCAAGGCTCAGCTAACCCAAGAACAGCGTGAACTGTTTAAGGAAGATTCAGTCAATATTGCTGCTATTGTTGAGCAAGTGACACAGCTGACAGTTGATAACACGATAGATTTACCGCGTATTATTGTTTCACCATCGGGTGAAGTGCTCACCGGTTATCGCCCGTTTGATTTGGACATCACCGCGATTAAAGGCTTAAAACCCATCGAACGAACGCTGATCCAACAAAGCTTGCAAGATAATCACCAAACCATTCGTGGCGAAGGAGATTCGGGTAACTATGAGCCGATAAAGCAAAACTACATTTTGAAGAAGCTATTCGACTACGACGATATTCCTTACGATGAGCAAGCAGAGTTGCTCTATGACTTGGCGACTCAAGCCGTAGATATACTGAGCACTGAAAACGATGACGAAGCCGTTGAAAACATTCTTCAAAACCAGAGTGATGCCATTGCTAGGCTCATTCATGTTCAGCTCAACAATCATTTTTTTGAAGATGCGACCGAATATGTAGTGGACGTACGCAGTGGCTTTAGCACCCTGCGAGAATGCGCCTATACCATAGCCCAAGATCAGCCCATTCAAAATTACCGTGATACAGTACGCGACGTAAGCCGGATAAAAACAATGCTTTTTGGTGGCTTTAGCCGTTGTTTGTACCCATTACAAAAGTTTGACTCGGATACGGAACGCCGCTTTGCCGTGATTTTGGAACGTGATAGCCAGAAGTGGTTCAAGCCCGCGAAAGGCCAGTTCAAGATGTACTACAAACGCGGCAGTGAGCATCCAGAGTATGTACCTGACTTTGTAGCCGAAACAGCTGACTATGTATTGATGATTGAAACCAAGAGTACTCAACATCAAAACCAAGATGGTAGTTGGAATGAGGAAGTAACAGAAAAAGCACGCAGTGGAGTGAAATGGTGCGTACATGCCACTGAGTACCTGATTCAACACGATGGTAAGCCTTGGAAGTATTTGCTGATCCCACATGACGCTGTGAAGGAGGCCAATTCGCTGGATTACTTTGTGCCGCGGTTTGCCCAAGGTGAATGAGCTTTTAATGGAGAGCCCTACAGTCCTATTTATGGACTGTAGGGCTTCATCTGCTGCTAATTTTGTGGAGTCAAACTTTCATGGTAACTCCATCTAGCACCATTCAGTACGCTTATGCATTGGATAGCAGGTGGAGTCTAACCCATATCAGTGATGCGCAGCGTTCAAATACCTACATCTGTCCAGGCTGTAAATGTCCTCTCATCCCTGTTTTAGGTGAAATCAACGCCAAGCATTTCCGGCATTTTGAAGAGTGCTGTGCGCTTGAGACCTACTTGCATAAATGCGCAAAAGAAGCATTTTACTTACGTTATCAACAGGCACTTACTACTAAAAAAGCCATTAGCCTAGAACTGGAGCGTGAAGTCAGTTGCCAAGGTGGGCGCTTAGCTTTGTTAGGCAGTGCAACGGCAAAGTGCTTAAAAACTAAGCCTGCACGTTACAATCTAACGCAGTTTTTTAACTGTGTAGAGCTTGAGAAACGCGATGAACTTACTGGGTTACAACCCGATGTGATGTTATGGGATTCACAGGGAAACAGGCGTTGCTTTATAGAGATTTGTGTAACGCACTCATGCTCTCAGGAAAAGATTGCTACTGGCGTTCCTATTCTGGAGTTTAAGGTTGAATCCGAAGCTGATGTGGAGATGTTGCTCACCGGGCAATATTCCATCCAGGATGAGCGACTCAATGTATTCAATTGGCAGCCCCCGTCACAAACAGTCGAGCACTGTGTCGGGTCCTGTTCTGCTGGCCATGTAGAGATGTCAGTTTGGAGTTTAAGTGATTTAGGTAGGCTTAATGAGCGAGTTATGCCGCTAGAACAAGTGGATTTATTGACATGTTCTGCATTGAATACATGGCCTCGAATGTTAGAGCCTAGGTACATGGCAGATAAGTTAAAAATCTTTTTACGCTACGCCGACCCGAGTTCGCAATTTCCGAACTGCCTTTTATGCAAGCATTCGTTTCAATGGAACAAAGGCTTTATGCAGTGTAGCAGTAAAGGAAAGCTGGTTGCTTATACGGACGCTCGCCAGTGCGCAAAATATCAGGTAGATGTATGACAAAAAGACTGACAGGGGAGCAAAAACGTATTGTTTGCCATGATGCAGGGCATGCTTTAGTTAAGGCAGTTCCTGGCAGCGGAAAAACGACAACTCTGGTTAAGCGTGTTGAAAGGTTGGTCAAAACTGGTATAGACCCTGACTCTATCCTAATCCTGATGTACAACAAGTCGGCGGCAACTAGCTTCACCGAAAAGTTAAAATTGGCCTTGAAGTCGGGGGCTGTGCCAGAGGTGCGCACGTTTCACAGCCTTGCCTTAAAGATAGTTAAATTCGCAGAAGGTCAGCAGCTCACAAAACAGAAAACATTACTTACACCAGACGATTATCGTTATGACCAGTTGGTTAAACAGGCTTACCGCATTGGGTTTAGTTACGAGTCTAGTTACATTGATCCGAGTGATATAGAAGATTTTGAACTATTCGTTTCTAGATGCCGTGCGTCAGCCGTGACACCAGATGATGCCGCAACAGACCCTACTTTTAGTGAAATTAAACCAGAGTTTATTCGAGCTTATAGTTGTTATTGTGAACTATTGGCGACGAATTGCCTGAGGACATTTGATGACATCTTGCTTGAAACTGTTTCGCTGTTACGGGCTTATCCTAGTCTTGGAACTGGGTTTAAACACATTATTGTAGATGAATATCAAGATGTTAATCTCGTTCAGCATGAGATGATCCGCTTACTTTGCACGCCTGATACATCGGTTATGGTAGTGGGTGATCTTAATCAGTGCATATACGAATGGCGAGGAGCACAGCCTGACTTTATGGACGGGTTATTTGAACAACATTTTCCGCAAACAAAGGTATTCCAGCTTTCATGCACCTTCCGATTTGGACATGAACTTTCGTTGATGGCCAACTCTGTTATTCGGCGCAACTCTTCGAAGTTGACTAAGCTTTGTGTCAGCCACCCCAGTACACCAAAAACAGTGGTCAATATTCACTTCGATAAAAATATATCTAATGTACTATCAACTCTTTTGATGGATAAAGGTACGCAAGCTATCCTTTCGCGCTCTAAGGCAAATCTTGCTGAAGTTGAAATTATTTTACGCTTATTTGGGCTTCCATACCGATATTTGACTGGTTCAAGCTTTTTAAATACTCGAACAGAAATTGGATTACTGGTAGTCGCGGTACTGTTGTGTGTTTATGGCGACCTGCGTTTACTTGAGCGCCATCCAAACAAACAAGGTTTTATCTACGGATTTCTAAAGGAGGCTGGATTTCGTTGGCAGCAAGGACAATTCAAAACGGCTCTTGATGGTTTAATGGCTCCCCATGCAGACCTATTTACTGTATTGGCCGGAATATTCGATGGTGTGGAATACCAAAAGGACCGTTTGGAACGGCTTATTACAATTTGTAAGAAAGATACTGAGGGGACGCCTGTTCTAGGAATATTAAAACGTCTGAGCATGATTGGTTACATTGATAGTATCGGTTCTGAAGGGGTAAGGCGAACAAATTCAAATGATAGACAGCGAGGCATTGTTCGAATAGAGGAATTATTAGCGTTAAATCCAATCGACTCTCTTACATTTTTAAATCTTATTTTACATCCAAAGGACGTCGCACCTCGTTGCGAACCATTAACTCTATCGACATTACACGGTTCCAAGGGGCTCGAGTGGGATAATGTTATATTGGTCGGACTTAATGATAGTGAGTTTCCTAGTGGTAAATTCGATAGTATTTACAAAGCATCGGCTTCGTTACACGACTCGCTTTCAGATGAAGAAATTGAGGAAGAGCGGCGGTTGTTTTATGTTGGTGTTACTCGTGCAAAGCAGTATCTCAATTTAGTCGTCCCCTTAGACGATGGGTTAACGCGATGGTTTAATAATCGCTGGGATAGCTCTCCTAAGCAATCACCTGTAGCTACTCGATTTGTTTACGAAACTGGCTGGACTGCTTGTAAAGCCACCAGTAATGCAATTTATGCAAATTCCCTTGAAAAACGATATTTGGAAATCAGCAAATTTCATCAATGGTATTTAAGGGATCTTCAACGACTGAAAATTTAGTGATTTATTTTAAGTGGTCTGCTGAAGAGTTGATTGAGCGGGTTAATAGCTGGAATGCGAGAAAGGCTACAATGAAACCCGCTCATATTCTTCTGGCCTTAGTGAACAAGGCTGGCTAGAGTTAAAAGCGCAAGTTTAATTTGTTATGCGTTAACCATAATTTGCTACGATTATCGATTTTTTAATCATATATACATTCAAACAGAAGCTTAAACCCGCACCCATTGAGTTTTAGTACAGCTAATCTCTAAATCAGTAGAGTTAAACTTGCCAGCCGCATGATTACTGCTAGAATAACTGTATGTTTAACCAGTAGTGTTAGTTATGCGTATCATACCAATCTATGCAAGTGCAGGGCTCACAGGGTTTGAAAGCCCTGCTGAAGAGTATCGCCAGCTTGGCCTGAGTTTAGATCAACTCCTGATTATTCATCCAAACGCGACCTTTATGGGGTTTGCTCGGGGGGATTCAATGCAGGGCGTTGGCATTTATTTTGGTGACTTGTTGATAGTCGATCGCCATGAAACGGCCCGTGATGGTGATGTGATTGTCGCCAATTTTAACGGCGAGTTTGTTTGTAAAATTATCGACAAAACTAGTCGGTTACTGCTATCCGCAAACGAGCAGTTTCAGCCTCAACCTATCCATGATTACGACACCTTCAGCATAGAAGGTGTCGTAGTGAGTTCAATCCGTTTTCACCGCCAAAACCCGACTTTAGCTAATTTAAAATGTATGCTCTAGTTGATGCCAATAGCTTTTATTGCAGCGCTGAGCAGGTGTTTCGTCCGGACTGGCGTGGCAAACCGATGATCGTCCTTAGCAATAACGATGGCTGCATCGTGGCAGCTAATCGTCAAGCAAAGGAGTTAGGGATCCCCAAATTTGCACCTTATTTTCAGTTAAAGGAACAATGCCAAAAGTTAGGGGTGATTGCCTGCTCAAGCAATTATGAACTCTATGCCGATCTATCCACCAAGATGATGAGTATTATCGGCCGCTTTGCTCCAGAGCAGCATGTGTATTCCATTGACGAGAGTTTTTTATCTTTTAAGCATTGCCCCGCAATCAAGTCGTTATTTGAACAAGGGCAGTTAATTCGCCGTGCAGTGTGGAAAGAAGCACGCTTACCTGTATGTGTAGGTATAGGCGCGACCTTAACGTTGGCCAAGCTGGCAAATCACGCCGCCAAAAAATTACCAGGTTATAACGGTGTTTGCGTAATAAATAATGAGCCAGACCGACTCGCTATTTTAAAGTCGGTAGAAGTGGGCGAGGTATGGGGGATTGGTCGCCGCATCAGTAAAAAGCTGGCACTAATGGAAATTAATACCGCTTATGATCTGGCAAGAATGCCGGCAGGACTCGCCCGCAAACAATTTAATATCGAGATTGAACGCACAGTAAGAGAACTCAACGGCCAAGCATGTAAACAATGGGACGAGGCGAGGGCTGATAAAAAACAAATATTCTCAACTCGCAGTGTGGGTGAACGCATCACTGATTATGAATTACTCCACCAAGCCTTAAGCAAACATATTAGTATCGCAGCGGCTAAAGCGCGTAAACAAGGCTCTTTGTGCAAAGCCATGCTGTTGTTCGCCAATAACTCACCCTATGATGAGCAACCAACAGGCGCTAAAACATTAGTTCACTTTCCATGTGCCACTAATTGCAGTGCTGAGCTGACCCGTGCTATGAGTGTCGCCGCCCCTAAGTTATTTCGACAAGGCGTGCGCTACTATAAAATCGGTGTTGGTTTGTTAGATTTAGTCAGCGAGAAACACCGCCAGTTTGACCTATTCAATGCACCCTCCGCTAATCCTCAGCTAATGCGCACCCTCGATAGTGTTAACCACAGCTATGGTAGCGATACCTTATTCCTCGCCGCCCAAGGCATTGATCAAAAATGGACCATGCGTCGCGAACTACTTACCCCGCAGTACACTACAGACTGGGGATGTTTGCCACAGATTAAGTGCTAGAGTCAGGCTGAGGTTACCTTCAAGGAAAGTAACACGAGTCTTTAATTACAACACTATCGGCTTTTAATTACCGCTGAAAGACACCTTTGATACTGGCTGATGCACAAAGTGGCTATTCGTGAAAAATAATGAATAAATTATGGTTTTAAGATATAGTTATTAAAATTATTACATAATTACAATTGGTTAAATGTTGAAATTTTTTCACGTTATAATGGTTATCTAAGTTGTTGCAGATTTTGGGAGGTATTAATGATTATCAAGCGTCGCAAGGTCAAATCGACCGCTTTCTCTGATTTTGTGCGTAACGCATCATCTAGGGAGAAAAGTGATTTTTTTAAAAAAGTTATCGAAGAGGCGATTCAAAAACAAAAAGAGGTGATAGCCAAAGCGAATGAGATCGATGGTCAGGTATATGTGTTTACCATAATGTGGTTTCAGTGTAATGCTGCAAAATACATATACAGCAAAGATGAAAACGCCGTAATTTATAGTGCAAATATTTATTAAAAATATGATCTTAGTTAGTAGTAAAGGTTAAGTCTTATCGTGTAGCATGTGTCACATTCAAGCTTGCGTAAGGATTACCATGCCTGTTCCACCCCCTTGCACGACATTTATTTGTTCGAATTGCCACTGGCAAAAAACTGTGGTGTTCAAAAGTGATGCCATTACGCTTGGCCACAACTGGTTTGATGTATGTCCTAAGTGTGGTGGGGCGCTTGAAAAACGTCCTGCAACGATGATTGAGACTGGTTTATCGAAATTGACCAATATCTTCGTAAGATAATCAGTACTTTTAATTTTTTGTCAGGGATTGACGCAGTCTATATTTCTGGCTTTGTGATAAGGATTGTTGCATGTCTCAAGAAGTCATCACCAAATTTTCCGATTCCGTTGTGGGTCGCAGCAATATTTTGCAGCACATAGCCTGCATGCCCACCCCTCAATTAGCTCATCTACCGAATATGCACAAGGCTCTCAAGTGCCGGCTAGTCATCATTAAAATTTTGAAAGGAATGAAATAATTCATGAGCGACAACGCAAAGCATGAACAGCAATTATTGCCCTACGAGTTACGAACACCGCGAATTACACTTGAGAGTGATGTTGTTTTAGCTCCAGAAACGCGCCGAATGTTTGAGGAAGCAATTGGCGCTATGCGTCATCACAAAACGATCTACACTGACTGGGGATTTGAAGCTGTAGATCCCATGGGACGTAATATGGTGCTCAACTTGTATGGACCACCAGGAACGGGGAAAACACTTGCTGCAGAAGCTCTTGCAGGTACTTTAGGACGTCAATATTTCCACATAGGCATTTCGGAACTGGAAAGTAAATATGTTGGAGAAACAGCTAAGAATATATCTTTGGCATTCAAAGCTGCCGCGATAGAAGGCGCAGTTATTTTCTTCGACGAAGCAGATACCTTACTTGGAGCGAGATTATCATCCGTTACCCAAGGAATTGATAATGAAATAAACGCTATGCGCTCAACGTTACTTATTGAATTAGAAAGATTTGATGGAATAGTGGTTTTTGCAACTAATTTTGCAAAAAATTATGATAACGCTTTTGTAAGTCGAATTCGTTATCACATTGAGTTTAAACTTCCGGATATTGAAGGCCGAAAACGCTTGTGGCATAGGATGTTAGTTCCTGGAGTGCCGCTTGAAGAAGACCGTGATGACATTATTGAACGTTGTGCGCATGCATCAGATGGATTATCAGGACGAGAAATTCGAACAGTGCTACGCACTGCTTTTCCAAGGGCTCTAGTGGAATGCCATAAAGAGCCAATAGTGAAATGGCAACATTTTGAGTCGGCGATAGCTGATGTACGATCTGCAAACAGTAACGTCGGAATTAGCCGTAAAAATGTAGCAAGTAATGCAAATAATGTTGATGCAGGTAGACGTCTACTTGGACTGACGGAATAGAACAATAAAACAAAAGGAGAGAGTAAATGGGTTGGTTCAGTAATGCGTGTAATTTTGTTAGTTCAGCAGTAAGTACAGTCTCAAATGCTGTTAGTTCAGCATATGAGACTGCCAAGAATGTTGCAGGGAAAGTTGTTGGATGGATGGCTGAGAAAGCTGAGGTATTTATTGGTGGCGTAAAAAAAGCTTGGAAAGTAGTAAAACCTTTTGTGCAGCATATTCGGACTGCTTTACTTAACGCATCAAAACTAGCTCCATATCCATGGATGCGTTCAGCCCTAGTGATGCTAGAGAAAGGGCTAGGCGCATTGACTGCATTTGAAAAATCTCCAATTGCAAAAAAAATAGATGCAGCCATCAAATGGGCCATTAATCTGGCTCAGCGCTGGCAGAAAAACCGAGAAGATCTTTTAGACAAAAACAAACAACAAGATGACATGGAGCAAGCGAATGACTTGCTTACTGAAGAAGAGTTAGTTCTTGCGAAGCAACATCAGGCTGAGCTGAGATTTGCAGAAGATGAAGTGATTCCTCAAGATCAACGGCATAATCTAGAGTTAGCATCTGCAATAAATGATTTTGAAATTGCTAAAAAAGAATTAGGTATGGCAATTGAATCAGAACCTACCGATTTTGAGCATTATTTGCGTCTTCGAGCTACCCAAAAGTTACTTAATATGTCGGATAAGAAGTTACGTTCGGCATTAACAGTGGACGATTTGAGTTCAGATGACCTGTTTCTAATTCGTATTGCTTCAGATCTTATCAAGTCAAACCCAGAACTTAGCAAAAATGCCGCTGAACGTTTAGACCGAGTTTTAACCCGACTTTACAATAAAAAACTGACACCTTTTGTTTTTGAAGAACTGATTGCTTCTTGGGCAAAACAAGCTCAATCGTTGGGAGATGAATGGGCAAAGGCAAATGCAAGCTATGCTAAAGATAAAATGCTATTAAATCGCCTTGTCTTAGCTAAAAAAATCCAAGAAGAACTCTCAAATGAAGAGTCATCTCAGCTATCCATACTTGAAAATAGCGTTCCTGAACAAAAGCAAGCACTCGACAGCTTAGCGAGCCAACAACGTGATGTAGAAAGATATGTTGGTGCAGCGGAAGGTTTTTTACAATTATTGGAGAAAACTGAAGAACAGATTGAAAGTGATGACCGCAGTTATTTACTGGAAGATGGACAGTATATTGGGAAGTTACTTATCGAATGTGCTGAACATAACATTCCCTTCAGTGCATTAGAGGAAGACGACCAATCACTTATCACTGACTATGCAAATATTTTCCAGCAAGAAGCTAAAGACCGTATGGATACTATTTTAGAGGTAGCGGTATGAACTTTGATGCCGTGCTAAATTTTTTAATCCCTGATCTTAGTGATCCACTTCAAGTAACTTTTCTATTTCTTATCCTTTTCATGATGTCATTTACGATAATCAGTGCTCATGTCATTGCAAAGCCTAAGTCGTGGGAGGTCAAATGGAATCGTGGAACACCTAATAAGCCAAGTGATAACATCGAAATTGAGCATGGTAGTGTAACTGATTTGTGGAATGCAGTTGCGACTGCTCCAGAAAAGTTGGTGGAATTAATGCCTAGCTTACTACTAGTTGTAGGATTGCTCGGCACATTTCTTGGATTAGGTATGGCACTTAATCATGCATCGAATATTCTGGGTCAGCCAAATGCGCTTGATGCTTCAGGTGCTGCAGACAGTATGCAGCACTTGTTAGGTCTTTTAAATGGATTAGGTACAAAATTTAAAACCTCTACTTGGGGCATTTCAGGTTTTATATTTCTTAAAATATGGAGCGAATTTGCGCGTTTTGACGAAAAGCGCCTCAATTGGGTCATTAGCAAGGTAAAAGTTGAGCTAGAAAAGCGAAAACAACAAAACTTAGGTTTGAGCTCAGAAAAGCAAGCTGCATTATTTTCTACAATAGCTATAGCCTCGCGCAATATAACCGAAGCTTTATCTGCTGAGTTTAATCAGTTGAGAGCTCAGCATAAAGTTCAACATGAACAAGGTTTACATTCGCTTGAGCAATTTTCGACTCATTTACGTGAGGATATTGAAGCGCTGAAGTTGAGTGGTCAAGTTGCAATCCAAGAAGGACTCCAAAAATTCAATGATGAAATTAGTCATTCTCATTCGCAAACTAGGAAGATCATTGAGAGCAGTCTTAAACGTGTTGAGTTAGCTGTAGAGCATGTTTGCATCGCAACGAAGGAAGTCAAAGAAAGTGTCAAACTTGTTCATGTTGAATCCCAAGCTACAAATATCGCAATGCATGACTTTACCCATAACACCCAAAAAGTGGTCGAAAATATGAGTGATGCTGCTCAGCATATGGCGAGTGGTGCTAATCAAGTTGGGATTGCGGCAAATGAGTTAGTTGGTGCAATTGACTCATTCCAGGCTCAATTTACTGAAGTGCTGGATAATGTGCGCAACGATTTAGGCAAGGCGATTAACGATATGAGCTTACAAGCATCCGAAACATTGGAGCGAGGAAGTTCTCAACTTGGATCTGCAACGCGAGAGATATCTACTGCTCTTTCTGTTTTATCTTCAGATGTTAAACAAACCATGGGCGATGTGAAAGACTCCATTGACGAAGCACTTAAAATTCAACAAAATGCTTCTAAAGCGTTTACTATGTCTAGCTCCACATTAAATGAAAATATTGTAATGGCTACAGAGAATAGTGAGAAGGTGAGTAATACTATTCAAGATGGGCTAAGAGCTATTTCTGATTCTAATCAGAAAATGCGTAGTATTGGTGATTCGCTTAAGAAAAATGAATTGCATTTACAAGAAGTCATTTGCAATCTGTCAAACTTACCTATAGCTTTAGCACCATTAGTGGAACTTTCAGCTCATCAAGATTTGCTTCGAACAGAGTTAGTACAGTTTAGACAGGATTTCATATCAAACAATGAGAGTCTGGATAAAAATAGTCTAAAACTCGAAAACGCAATAAATGGAGCACTTGAGCGTTCAGATACAATTATTCAGTCTTTGTTAGCACTACCAGAATTAATTCGATTACTTAATACATCTCCCCACTCACAACAGCTATTACTAGCATTGAGTCCGTTACCAGAAATTACAATTAATCAACAAGCTCTTCTCTCAGAAATTCAAAAAGTACGCGAAGTACTAGAAGCAAGTAATGGTCCACTGGAGTCTGAAGTGGCGTGAGCCAAGCTGATGAAATGATATGAAAGAAAAACCTAGTGAATGGATAGCCATTTCAGATCTTATGGCTGGAGTAATGGCTGTAGTAATGCTATTGCTTGTTGTGGCAGTTTTGCAAAAAAGCATGAGTGATCTTCGTTACAAAGAGGAGTTAGCTAAAGCGTCGGAAAAGAAAGATGATCCATTACTGAAGGTGACGACATTATTAGATGAAATGTTGCGAAACTCTAATGCATCAGAACTCATCGCTTTAGATAAAGCAACGAGAAGGTTAACTCTCCGTGATGGTGTTTTTGAACGGGGGAGTGCTTGCCTCAATACTGAATCCAAAGCAGCGGTAAATGCAATACAAGCTCAATTGGTCAGTTTTTTGATCAACAATCCTAAAGCAAAAATTTTGGTAGAAGGTTACACTGATAATATTCCTGTTAGTCGACCAGTGACTGATTATCAAAGATTTTGTACTGTTTATGATGATAACTTCACTCTCTCTGCAGCAAGAGCTAGAGAAGCTAGGAGGGAGTTAATTGGTACATTAGACGCTAGTACATCTAAGCGTATAATCGTTGCTGGATATGGTGAGTCCAAACCTCTGGAAGGTATAGAACCTTCAGATCCACGGAATCGCAGAGTCGAAGTACAGTTATTGATTGAATAACTAGTCGAACGATTGTTTGCTTAACATGTGGCAACTCGTATATGGTCAATATATTGAACGAGTTATCATTGCTGAGAAAAATCTTAAAAGGACAAATAGCAATGGATTTCGCACAGCTAAAAAATCAACAAAGGATATTACGTGAACAATCTCCGACCAATCTCAACTTGCGAGTTCATCGAGCGTTAAGCTGGTTGCAACGAGCTGAAATGGCGGATGATGACGATGGTCGTTTTATCTTTCTCTGGATAGCATTTAATGCTGCTTATGCCACTGAGATTGATGAACGATTTAAGTTGTCAGAACAAGAATCTTTTAAAGGTTTTTTAGAGAAGCTGTGCGAGTTAGATAAACAAAAACAGATAGATCAGTTAGTTTGGCGGGAATTTTCAGGCAGTATCCGTATCTTACTTGATACCCCGTTTGTGCTACAAAGTTTTTGGGATTTTCATAGCGGTAAAATAACTGAAGACAAATGGAAAGAGCGGCTTCAACAAGGTAAAAAGATGGCGAGTCACGCCTTATCGAGTGGTAATACTCCTATTCTGCTTGGTGTGATATTTAACCGACTCTATACTATGCGCAACCAATTAATCCATGGTGGCGCAACATGGAATAGCTCTGTTAATCGCAAGCAACTTAAAGATTCTGCTAGTTTACTCAGTAAGCTTGTACCATTGATTATAGAAATCATGATGACTCATCCTGAAACACTTTGGGGAGATGCATGCTATCCGGTGGTATAACAGATAGGCGAACAGGTATAGTGGCTTAAGTGTATTGGGTCAAATAAAGAGAGGCTGTTCATAATTCTGTGTCAGGTTTAGGCCGTCCACAGGCTGCTTAGTTTTTCCGATTGGGATTGTTTGTTAAGCTTAACGCTTGCCAGTTAGTGATGAAGCCGTTGCTCAAACAACGTCTGATCTAGGCATTGAGCCATCAAAATAAATCACAGATGTGCTAATAGCAGTTAAATATGGCGACTAGTGCTAGTTGTAGTTAAATTTTTATTGACTTCCATGTGAGTCGGTAAAAATCAATAAATTCAATTAGTTATACTGTTATTTTGAGCTGAAATTGAGGAGCCGGATTCCCAGGGTAAGTCATTGGTCTAATTGAAGAAATTATCAAAAATCGGAAGTAATGCAAAAAGTAATGCAGCCCTGTGTTGCGTCATTATTAACGATACTTTTCAATGCGTTATACCATGAAGTAGACTCCCTCTCTCGCCAAATTAAGCAAAGGGAATCAGTGTATTACTGGTTCCCTTTGCTGCTTTTTGACCTATTTAGGACCAATTCAGGGTGTTCTAGTCCGTTATTCTCCTCACTAAAACCCATCATTTCAGAGATACGATTAGCCATTCTTAGTGAGTCCTTAGGTTTTTGCCACATTAGCTATGTTATTCGTTGTCATTCTTTTACGCGCTTGAACTAAGGTATAGCCGCCACTTAATACTATGAGTAGGCTTCCCAGAATAGTCAGCAAATCTGGGGATTCTCCAAATATAAATATTCCTAAAGCTAAGGCAAAGAGTAAACGCGTATAACGAAAGGGGCTTACCACCGATACATCTCCAGTGCGCATGGCGATTGTCAGCGCATTATAGGCCATTACACCAAAGACGATTGCTCCAATTATCTGTATCGCTGCGTTTGCACTAAACTGTATAGCTTCATTTTGGTACATCAGTATTGCTAAGCCAGTAGGAATCAACACAAAAAAACCATACACTCCAAGTTGCATATTAGATAACACGGGAGAGGCTGCGCGTGTTGCTAAATCGCGTCCTGCAAAACCTAAGGTAGCGATAACGGCGAATAAAGATGTGGCCTCAAAACCATCAAGTCCTGGACGAATGATCATCAGCACGCCCATAAAACCAATCAATACTGCAAGCCATCTCTTGTGATCCACTTGTTCACCGAACAACAATGCCGCGCCAAGCATGGCGATTAAAGGTGTGGCTTGCAAAATAGCGGATGCACTTGAGAGTGGTGTTAACGTGATGGCTAAAGCAAAACAGAATCGGCCGACGATTTCACATAGTGCACGTACTAATATGGGGGTAGACAAGACTGCAGGATGAAGCACAGTTTCACCCTTTCGCCAGGTTAACAGTATAAAAATAAACATTCCACCTAGGCCAAATAACGCTAAAATGAGGCCGATAGAGGTGGTTTCTGCTGCGGATTTGATCAGCATGTCTTCAATAGAAAATGCTGCCATCGCAGCAACCATAAACAGACTACCTTTTCTATTATTCAAAATAAATTCCCTAAATGCTTAGACGCTATCTCTAGTCAAAAAGTTTTGTCATGAGAGTTCTGGTTTAATCAACAAAGACACAGAAGTTACGATATAGCTTATTAGAATCCAATAGAAACATCATTTTCTGATCACTATAGCAAGCTTTCTCTGCTTATCTGAATAGGATTCGCTGCTTAAGGTAGTAATGATTCTGGCTTAAAAATAAATAGGGATAATAAGCATTAGCAAGAAATGATAATAGATACAGATATGGTTTTTTTATCTATATCAGATGGCAAGTTAAGCCTCTTTTTACCATAAGGATTATGGTTGGTGTATTGTTTTAATATTATCAACTTGTGCGGCTAGTATAAGATATTGATGTCAGGTATGTGCTGCTGTTTTTCAGCTTTTATGATGAATAACATTGTTTGAAAGAGGTCTATATTGTGAGGTTAATTTTATATGTAGTAGTCTTAAGTCAATAATGGCAACGCTTAAATAATCCATCAGTTGATTTTATACTAAGTGATTTTGTATTGGGGATTTAGTGTTTTTAGGTTTATATAAAATGAATTTGCATTGAATTGTACAGGAAAGTTCACTAAATAACTTTGGGGAAATGATTAATCGCTCAATTAAAAATGCGCGATTAATCATATTAACGAAAAAGTCTTATTGTTTTAAAAATTAACTTTGGATATTAATCGTTACTTTCTCGATGACGATAGGTTCACGGGGCACGTCTTCGTGGCCAGCGACCGTGGTGGTTTTGACTTTCTCAATCTGCTGAATAATGTCCATTCCCGCCGTAACCTTACCAAATACCGCGTAGCCCCAACCGTTATTGGTGGTGGCGGTATGGTCTAAAAAGTCATTATTGGCTGTGTTGATGAAGAATTGCGCGGTGGCTGAGTGAGGTGCATCGGTGCGAGCCATAGCGATTGTGCCTATGGTGTTACTTAGGCCTTTGTTGGCTTCGTTAACGATAGGCTCGTGGGTCGGTTTTTCCTTCATTTTTGCGGTAAACCCGCCGCCTTGGATCATAAAGCCTTTGATCACTCGGTGAAAAATCGTGTGTTCAAAGAAGCCTTCTTCACAATAGCGGACAAAGTTTTTTGAACTGACAGGCGCATGTTCAAAATCGAGTTCTATAGTGATGTCGCCTAGATTGGTGCTAAATGTAATCATGCTAATATCTTCTATCTTAATGGGTTTTTATATCTAATAAGTCACGGCTTGTACTGAGTCATTACTTAGTTTTAGGGCCGCTATTCCATGGATTAAAGGGCGCGCTGCGACCCGTTGTCTCGTTACCGTTGTCAGTCTGAATAGATTGCTGCCGTGTTACATTGGCTTTAACCTCTGGCTTTGATTTCGCGCTGCGATGCTTTTTCGCATGGGCGGTTTCAAAGGAGCCTTCTTTCGCGGGGCGCGAGGATCTGGCCTCAGGTGCCCGAGCTTTAAAGGTTTTTGGCGTAGTATTTTTGGGCACAAAATCGAGAATAGACACAGGCACTTCTTTGTTTGGCACAAAGCCTTCAATTTCTTTACGCACTATGAGGTGACCTAGACGGCGCTCGATAGCACATAGATTCCTAAAATCATCTTTAGAAACAAAAGAGATGGCTTCGCCGCAGGCGCCAGCAC
Organism: Shewanella sp. SW1; assembly: GCF_025653545.1. NCBI lineage: Bacteria > Pseudomonadati > Pseudomonadota > Gammaproteobacteria > Alteromonadales > Shewanellaceae > Shewanella > Shewanella sp. SW1. The sequence continues at coordinate 257,308 of NZ_JAKKSG010000003.1, forward strand.
GACCGGTTCGGCCGATACGGTGAATATAATCATCGGCTTCATCGGGCAAATCATAATTGACCACACGGGTGAGGGCATCGATATCGATACCGCGGGAAGCAACGCCAGTCGCGACTAAAAAGCGTAGTTTGCCAGATTTAAAATCCACTAATAATTGCTCGCGTACCGCTTGGCTGCGACCGCTGTGAATGGCTTCGGCGGCAATGCCACGTTTTTCGAGTTGACTAACCAGTTTGGCGGCGCCTTGTTTCGTCTGGATAAAGATCAGTGCCTGTTCCCACGCTTGTTCAGTGATGAGTTTGCTTAACAGTGCCGACTTTTTATCTTTATCGACAGTGATCAACCATTGGTCGATTTGCGGTGCGTTTGCGCTGTCGCGGGCAATTTCAATTTCGACTGGGTTTTCAACCGCTGTTTTCGCTAAAAAGCGCACTTGCTTAGATAAGGTTGCCGAAAACAACAGATTTTGGCGTTCTGTTGGCAGACGTTCGATGATCTTATTGATGTCTTCGATAAATCCCATATCGAGCATTCTATCGGCTTCATCTAGGACTAATACCGAGATTTCATCGAAATGAATCGCTCTTTGGGTGTACATATCGAGCAATCTACCGGGTGTTGCCACCAGAATATCGACGCCTTCAATAAGACGTTGTTTCTGCGGCGCGGAATCCACGCCACCATACATGGCCATAGACGTCAGCGGCAGGTATTTTGCGTACTTGGCAATATTGTCTTCTACCTGAACGGCCAATTCGCGGGTAGGCGTTAAGATTAATGCACGAACGCGTTTAGCACGGATTTTCGGCATCTCGGCGAACATTTGCAGTATTGGCAACACAAAACTGGCGGTTTTACCTGTACCTGTTTGCGCGCCAGCAAGCAGGTTTTTGCCTTTCAAGATCACCGGAATGGCTTTTTCTTGGATCGGAGTAGGTTGTGAATAGCCGAGCTCAGTGATGGCTCTTAAAATCGGATCGCTTAATCCAAGTTTGGAAAATGGCATTGAATGTCTCAGGTAAAGGGTCAGGTCAATAATGTATAAGCAAACTGTTACGCTAAAGCATGAACAGTGGAGCAGGGCGATATTATAGCAGGAGGTGAAACAGAATAGGCGATTATCATTATTTGTGTGTGTTTGGTAAAGAGGGGCTTATACGTCGAATAGGCGAATGATAGGCGGTAAAATATTGAGAACTTACAATTTTGTAACCGCGCATGTATTCATGGCTAACATAGCTGCAATTATTGGGGCAATATGATTAACTGAGGTAATTTTTGTATGCCTGATAAATCTTAACAAAGGACCCATAATAATGAAAAAAAACGCTATTTCCCTTGCGATAGTGCTATCGCTGGCCAGCCTTGCTGGTTGTCAATCCCATACGAGTCAAACCGCGCCCGTAGTCGCACCTGAAGTTAAAGCCCACTCATTTGAGCAATTTTCAGCATCCTTTATTGATTCATTGTGGGAATTATCACCGACTTGGGCCTTATACAGTGGCAAGCATGTTAACGATGGTTACCTTGAAATCCCCGATGCAGCAGGTCGAGCAAAGACCTTAGCGTTTGTGAAAGCTCAGCAAGCGCAATTGACTCAGTTCGAGCAAAAGTCGCTAACGCCGAATGAGCTGATTGATTACCATCTGATCGACAATTTACTCGGTAGCATGGCATGGGAAATTGACAGTTTTAAATCCTGGCAGTGGGATCCTTCAAGCTACAACGTATCGGGCGGTTTTGCCCAAATCATCAATGAAAATTTCGCTCCATTAGATGACAGATTACGTTCGGTATTAGCGCGTTTAGAAAATGTGCCAGCTTATTATGCTGCCGCGCAGGCGAACATTAGCAAACCAACATTGGAGCACACTGAGTTAGCTGTGCTGCAGAATCAAGGTGCATTTTCGGTTTTTTCCGATGACTTATTAAAACAGGTCGCCGACTCTGGTCTGACTGATGCGGAAAAAGCGTTATTTAAAACGCGTTTCGATGCAGCAACTGCCGCGATTAACGGCCATATCGCTTGGTTAGACAAATTAGTGGTTCAACTTAAAAAAGATGGAGCACGTAGTTTTAGAATTGGCGAGGTGTTATATGAGCAAAAATTTGCCTTTGATATTCAAGCGGGGATGACGGCGAAACAGCTATATCAAAAAGCCGAAGCCGATAAAGAGCGTGTTCAAGGAGAAATCGCCAAAATTACCGATAAGTTATGGCCTAAATATTTTACTACGCCAAAACCTGCTGACAGTAAGCTCGCCATTCGCCAATTAATCGATAAATTATCGACTCAGCATGTTCAGCGCGATGAATTCGTGAATGAAGTGCGTAAGCAAATTCCAGAGCTGATTGAATTTGTAAATATGAAAAAACTAGTCACATTGGATCCTAAAAAGCCACTCGTTGTCCGTGAAACGCCCGAATATATGCGTGGTTATGCCGGTGCATCAATTAGTGCGCCTGGACCCTATGAGAAGTCAGGTAATACTTATTATAACGTGACGCCACTCGATGGCATGAGTGATGAGTCTGCCGAGAGTTACTTACGTGAATATAATCACTGGATCCTGCAAATCCTCAATATTCATGAAGCCATCCCAGGGCACTACACTCAACTCGTTTACTCTAATCAATCTCCGAGTTTAGTGAAAAGTTTATTTGGCAATGGCGCTATGGTTGAAGGTTGGGCGGTTTATACCGAGCGTATGATGTTAGAAGAAGGCTATGGTAATTTTGAGCCTGAAATGTGGTTGATGTACTACAAGTGGAATTTACGTGTTATCTGTAACACTATTTTGGATTATAGCATTCATGTGAAAGGCATGACCGAAGACCAAGCTATTGCCCTGATGATGAATGAAGCCTTCCAACAGCAAGCTGAAGCCGAAGGCAAGTGGCGCCGTGCGACACTTAGTCAAGTGCAACTGACGAGTTACTATTCCGGTTATCGAGAAATCTATGATTTCCGTGAAGAATACAAAAAATCGCAAGGTAAAGATTTTGACCTTAAAACCTTCCACGAAACATTCTTGAGTTATGGTAGTGCACCAGTGAAATATATTCGCCAATTAATGCAGAGCAAATAAGTTCGCATATTGATATAAATCAGCAGAGCTTAGGCTCTGCTTTTTTATACCAAATCGCTAGACAGGTATAGTGTGAGCTTAACATAAGTTGGCATTGTTACTTATGAAATGAAATCGTTAACACTGTGCGAATAATGAAAAGCCGAAAATTCTGCCATATAACCGAAAAAGTATATATTTCGTTATATGGCATATGCAGATGTTAATCAAACAATTTAACTGCGAGGTGATAGAGCACAATGGCGATAAATTTACTTCTTAGATTTAGATGATGCCATCAGCGCTAATACTTCATCGTAAGAAATGTTAAATTCTCTCGACAAGTTAATGATTTTTGTTTTGTAGGTTTGAATATTCTCTTGCTGAGCTAATTGATGTTTCTTTTCTTCAACTAACTCATTAACGGTTTCTTGTAATATCAATAGTCGACGTAAACTATAGTCGAGAGATTTAATATATTTACCCATTTGTTGCTTGTTACGTGCTTGCTCAAGATCCGTTGAGACTTTCTTATCATATCCATACTCATCAAGAGCTGCGATTGCGCTCTGTAAATCAAGATCAGTTGTCATTTGGTTTTCGCTTTATAACAAAGAGGTGTGGGAACAAATGTATGAAACTTTAAAGAGTGTCATAGGACGTTAACTATCGCAGATTATAATGCTTATGCCAATATACACCAAGCCTTTGCACGTTAAAATGAAATAAAAAATTCCGCTGATTTTTGCTTTGACCTTGTCGGGGTCTACAATTATGAGTAGTCTAAAGTTATAGACTATCATGGAGATTCAAATGCTTGATCTACTACCAGATTTATTCGACCACTATCCGTCTAAATTACAGTTACTTCCCCTTGCATTTAAACCCTTTGGTGGTAAACGGCTCTTCTGGGGTGAGATAGTCACAGTAAAGTGCTTTGAGGATAATTCAAAGGTAAAAGAGATACTTGCACAGGATGGGCATGGAAAAGTGCTCGTTGTCGATGGCGGCGGTTCTCTGCGCCGCGCATTGTTAGGGGATCTCATAGCGCAGAGCGCCTTAGATAATGGTTGGCAAGGGATAGTGATTAATGGTTGTGTTCGCGATGTGGCAAGATTAAATACTTTCAGCTTAGGTGTCTTTGCCTTAGGGGCTATGCCGATAAAAACCGAAAAGTTAGGTCAAGGCCAAATTAATGTGGCTGTCGATATGGGGGGCGTGACGGTTAAGCCCGGTATGATGCTCTATGCGGATGAAAATGGTATTGCAGTAAGTGATGAAATGTTGAACTTTGCATTTTTAAATTAACATTTCTAAATGCATTAGTTGCTATAAATTCAAGTTGTTTTTGATAAGGATATTTATATGAAATTCATTAAGTGGCTCTTAGCCTTAATGGTGACGCTCATTCTTTTAGTCACCGTTTATCTCACCGTCTTTTTCGACCCTAATGATTTTAAACCTGAAATAGTCGATGCCGTAAAAAAACAAACGGGTCGTGAATTAGTCATTTCTGACGATTTATCTTGGACATTTTTCCCTGTTATAGGTATTAATTTAGTAGGGGTGTCTTTATCTAACCCTGAAGGCTTTACGCCTAAGGCTATGTTAGAAGTCAAAAAAGCCGTTGCTGAAGTGGCGCTAATGCCGTTGTTTAGTCAGAAAATTGAAATTGCAGAATTGAGTCTCGATGGCGCAACGATCAATTTAGTCACCCGTAAAAATGGCACTAGCAGTTTCGATGGGTTGAGTGGCGATAATAGCCCAAAAACTGCGTCTCCAGCTGCCGCCGAATCCTCATCGAATGCCAAACTTAACGACATTAATATTGGTGGCATTTCTATCACCAATACCCAAATTAATATGATTGACGAAGCTAATAAGCAGACTCAAGTCTTTACCTTAAGTAGCTTCACCCTAGGTGAGTTCTCCTTAGATAAATTTGCGCCTATCGCCTTTGAATTCAGTGCAACTATGCCGGATATGACGATAAGTAGCGAAGCTAAAGGTGAACTAAAACTCAGTCGAGACTTTAAACAACTCGTTATCAATGGGCTGAAAATTGATACTGTGGTGGAAGGTGAGAGTATTCCGAACAAGAAACTCGAAACATCTGTCAGCTTAGCGACTCAAATTGCCCTTGATAAACAGCATTTGTCCGTCGATATTGCACAGCTCACCGCGGCGAGCATTACCGCTGCGGGTAAAGTGGGTGTTAATTATGGTACGAAAATCCCACAAATTAATGCTGATTTTCAAGTTGGCGATATTGATTTAGATACACTGTTACCTAAAACAGAGGCCACCGCCACCGCTGAACAAGCGCCAGCAGCAAACACTCAGGCAGTTGAGCCTGATCTCTCAGCCCTTAAGCAGCTTGATGTAAAACTCAAGTTGACTGTTAAGTCTATTAAGGTCGCTAATCTGTCGACTCAAAATTGGTTAATGGATGTGGGCATTAAAAATGGCGTGTTAGATTTGACGAAATTGAATGCGGATTTATATCAAGGTCAGTTGCTGGTGAGCGCTCAGGTTGATGCTCGTCAAGCAGTGGCGAGTTATCAATTTGATAAAAAAGTGACGGGCGTACAAATTCGTCCTTTGCTGAAAGATGCGGCGGATGTGGATTTATTGGCCGGTACAGCTAACTTTGATGTGAAGGGGAAAGGTAAGAGTTTGATCCCTGAGCAGTTAAAGAAAAACCTGTTAGCGAATGGTCATTTTGATATTAATGACGGTGCTCTGTACGGGGTAAATATTCCACAGATGATCCGCAGCGCACAAGCTAAGTTAAAGGGCGACTTATCGCCAGAAACGAAGGCGGAGCGCAAAACTGACTTCTCGAGTCTGACGGGCAGTTTCTCGTTGGATAATGGCGTTGCCACGAATCCAGATCTTGCCTTGTCTTCGCCTTTACTGCGTTTGGATGGTAAAGGCACTGCGAATTTATTGACTGAAGCCTTGGACTACAGACTAACCGCTAGCCTAGTGAATTCATTGAAGGGTCAGGGTGGTAGCGACAAAGATGCGCTGGCTGGAGTTGATATTCCGCTCGCCATTACAGGCACTTTCCAAAAACCTGAATATGCTTTGGATACTAAAGCCTTACTGAATAATCAGCTAAAGGAAGAAACCGACAAAGCTAAGGAAAAATTAAAAGACTCCTTATTGAAAAAACTAGGCGGTTTTTAATGGTTGCTTCAACGCGTTACGCATTACTTGTTTGCGCGAGTGCTTTTGTCGGCGGGCAACTTGTTGGGTGCTCGGCGCCCGAAGCCGCTGACACGAGTCAGTCAACCAAGGGGGAGACTACAACAGCTGCGGCCGTTCAGCCTGAGATTATTCGCGCTGCCGATCTGGCGCTCGATGTTTCTGGGCTTAAAAGCACTCCGACATTAAAGGCTGAACCTGTGATGGCAGAAAAGGCACAAGGCTTGCTTCGCGGCGAATTAACTCTAGAACCTTTTATCGATTTTAAGCAGTCGGTTAAGGCGACATTGACTGTGACAAATCCACAAACCTATGCTGTCGGCCTACGTTATAACTCTGGGATGACGGCGGATTTGTGGTTGGTAACGCAAGAGGGCAAACGTCTGTGGGCTTGGTCGGATGATATGATGTTTACCCAAGCATTACGTGATAGCCAATTGGCGGCAGGGAAAGTGATCACGACTTCATTTAGTATTCCGCCCAAAGCATTTGCAGGAATACCTGCAGATGGTGCTCGCTTAGAAGCGCATTTTGCCGCTAAAGCATTAGAGTCTGATGCCGTTGTTATGGCGCCCGTTGTCTTATTACTGACGATGGAATAACGCCGCCTCTCGTAATAGAAAAGCCCGTAATAGAAAAAGGCAGCAATCCGATAGGGTTGCTGCCTTTTTGTTATCTATGGCTCAGATTTATAGCACTAATCCGTTCGAACTATGTGCCAGTTTAGTCCTTACGCACTCAACTTAGTTTCATCAACCACTAATTTGATCACTTGGCCTGGTTGTAAATACTGTGATTGCGCTAGGCTATTCCACTCGAGTAGCTCGGCAACAGTTACGTTAAATTTATTGGCGATACGGGCAAGTGAATCACCGGATTTTACCTTGTAACTGACAGTACGAATTTGTGCGGTTTGCTCAAGCTCCTTTGGTGCTAAGATCACTAACTTCTGACCGTTTTGTAGCTTGCTATTCTTAGCCAATTTGTTCCAAGTGCTGAGTTGTTTCACCGTCACTTTATGGGCTTGGGCTATTTCTGAGAGTGTGTCTCCTGACTTAACCTGATAAGCAATTTTTGTTGATTCAACTGCAGCATGTGATTTTTTCGGCAATTGCTGCTTAGTTGACAGGGCATAAAGCTGCTTGTCTTGCGCATCGACAGGAATAATCAAATGCTTGCCTGCGACGATCGTGTTGCTTTTCATGCCGTTGGCGGCGCGAATAGCGGCAACGGTCGTATGGTGCTGCGTAGCAATTTTGCCAATGCTATCGCCAGATTTGATCGTGTAACGTAACCAGCTGATCCTATCTTCGGTTTCTGTTTCAGCGAGCGCCTTTTTAAATTCTTCCGATTTATCAATTGGTAGCACTAAGGTGTGCGGACCAAGTGGCGATGTAGCCCAGCGGTTATAACCTGGGTTGAGTTTTTGTAACTCAAGCGTGGTCATATTGGCAAAACCTGCCGCCATGGCTAAATCAATTTGACTATCAATATCAACCACTTCAATAGTGGGATTGTTGTCGATTGGCGCTAAAGAAATGCCATATTCATCAGCGTGTTTAATGACTTCTGCCAGTGCGAGCAGTTGCGGCACATAGCGTTCTGTCTCTCTGGGCAAATCCAATGACCAAAAATCCGTTTTTAAGCCTTTTTTCTCGTTACGTTTGATTGCATTGAGCACCCGTGATTCACCCGAGTTATAGGCAGCAATGGCATAAAGCCAATTGTTATTGGTTTTATCGTAGAGGTATTCCAGCATATCGAGCGCCGCAGTCGTTGATGCGGGGACATCACGGCGACCGTCATACCACCAGTTCATTTCTAAACCGAAATGACTGGCCATAGGTGTGGTAAATTGCCACAGACCCGATGCCGCGCCAGTCGATGATGCGGAAGGATCAAAGGCGCTTTCAATTATGGGTAACAAAGCTATCTCAATAGGAAGATGACGCTTTTCAAGTTCTTCTACAATCATGTACATATAAGGTGCAGCACGTTCCGAGATGATCGCCAGATGCTGTGGATTTTTGATGTACCAATCACGGTATTGATTCACCAATTTTTGATCTGGAACCGGTAACTGCATGCCCTGACGAATTCGCTCCCATACATCGGTAATTTGCGCCGATGGAGCCTCGGTTGCGAGGTAATATTCTGGGACTGTATTTTCGGTTGTGACGGCTTCAACTTCTGTTTGGTTAACGCCATGGTTGTCTAATGTTTGACAGCCTGTGAGTAGGGCAAATCCCACTACAACAACATAAAGTGATACTCTCATTGAAAACGGTAGTCCTCTGTTAGTGCATCGCTTTTCTTTATAGTAACAGTATGTTTTATATGAAGATAAAGACGACGCAGCGCGCAAAGTTTTCACGCAAAACGAGCCATTCTATGGGATCTTTTCGATCTTGTCCCTTAATTATCGTACATAATGTAAGGCCATTTTTGACTTACATCATCAAAAATGAGAAAAACTGTTTGAATTTCAATCTATAATATTGCTTTTGTGATCAAAAATTATCTTTCCACTGTCTGAGTAAGGTAAAACCGCTGAGTTCGTCTAAATTTGCGTGATTTAGACCGCTAAAATGCTGTTTTATGTTATCGACAATTTCAGTGTCGCTGGGGCGTAAAAAGGGATTGATGGCACGCTCTAAAGCGATGGTGGAGGGAATAGTCGCTTTGTCTTGGCGACGTAACTGCATCGCGCGTTCGTTATAGTCTTGGAGCTCGCGATTGTTGGGATTGACCGCGAGGGCAAATTTGAGGTTTGAAAGTGTGTACTCATGGGCACAATAAACCCGAGTGTCGGCGGGAAGCTGGGCAAGTTGCTGTAGTGAGTTAAGCATTTGCGCTGGCGTGCCTTCAAATAAGCGTCCGCAGCCGCCGCTAAACAGGGTGTCACCGCAAAATAAGGCATCTTCAACAACGTAGGCTATATGTCCTGCAGTGTGGCCTGGTACATCTAAGACTTGCAGATCAGCGCTGAGATACTCCAGCGTGAATTTGGGCTTGGATTTTGCGTGCAGTGGATGTGTGATGCCTTCGATCTTCTCATTATCTGGACCATAAACCCTGAGTCTATTATGACTATAGGCTTGAAGCGCTGCTACGCCACCCGTATGGTCATTGTGGTGGTGGGTCAGTAAAATACCCGCTAGCGTGAGTTGATTGGCTTGCAGGTAGTCAATGACCACACTTGCATCGCCGGGATCGACAACATAAACCTGAGTATGGGGCTGTTGTTGTAACACCCAGATATAATTGTCATTAAAGGCTTTGATCGCTGTTATAGTGAGCATAGAACTGCCTATGTCTGTATTTCAATTTGAAGATAAAGGTATTATCCATGAGTGAACGGCCCTTGGCGACCTTTGCCGCTTTTGCCCTGTGGCAGAATGTTGGTCATCTTTGACCCCATTGGATACTTGTCTACCCAGCTAACGGAGGAACTCTGTGTCGCATTTTAGTACTGAGCTCAAGCCCGAACAATGGAGTGACCTACCCAATGGTGAGGCACTACAGCAAGCCGTCGCTAAACAGCTTGAAGATTGGTGGCCAAGAGTCTTTGGTTATCATTTATTAAAGTTAGGGCCTTTGAGTGCCGAATTGTCGAGCATGGCATCGCCAGTCGCCCATCATTTTTCACTCTCGCCATCTAAAGGCGCCTCTATTGAAGGCGATTTTTGCCATTTACCCCTGCAGAATGCGGCGATAGATGCGGTGGTAATGAGTCTATTGCTCGAATTTGAACCCGATCCTTACCGTATTCTTCGCGAAACCGATAGGGTCCTCATCGCCGGAGGCTATCTTTTTATCGTCGGTTTTAATCCCTTGAGTCCGGTATTTTTGGGTAAGTTATGGCCTAAATATCAGGATTGTCTTCCTTGGAATGGCCGTTTTTTTATGCCTTCGAGGGTGCGAGATTGGTTAGGTTTATTAGGTTATCAAGTGGTGGGGGATGAGCGTTTGGTCTATCACCCATTAATGGGCGAGTTTACCCAAGGTAGATTTTTTCAACAGAGTTTAGCGTCATGGCTTCCTAGCGCGGGCAGTTTGTATTTGATTGTGGCACGTAAACTCGAGTCGCCACTCACACCTATTCGCGATAAACGTAAGGTGCGGCAGACAAATTGGACCACGGCGCCGACAGCGGGTCGTTCGGGGCATTTATCAGAGCATTCGGAAAACTGATAAGCCATTTCCATTTTAAGTACAGGTTTTTATATGCGGATAACCTTAAGACAACTGGCAGTATTTGAGGCTGTGGCACGTAGCGGCCAAGTCGCGAAGGCGGCTGAACAAGTGAATTTATCACCACCGGCGACATCTATGGCCTTGGCTGAGTTAGAAAAACAGCTTAATGCCCGCCTATTTGAACGTATTGGCAATCGATTACAGCTTAACTCCCAGGGTAATTTACTGCTGCCATTGGCAACGGATCTATTACACCGTGTTGAACAAATTGAGCAGGCATTTACTTATCATGGTGGTGATCTGGTTGGGCGTTTAAGCATCAGTGCCAGTTCGACAATCGGCAATTATCTAATGGCGAAAGCCGCAGTGGCATTTTGTCAGCAACATACTCAAACCCATGTGGATGTGGCGATTACTAATACTCAAGATGTGATCCAAGCGGTAGCTCAGTTCCGCTCTGAAATGGGTTTTATTGAAGGCCATTGCACTGACAATCGTTTGAGTGTCGAGGCATGGCATAAGGATAGGCTGCTGGTGTTTTGTCATCCGGCGCATCCTCTGGCGGGGAAAGTGGTTAAACCTGCAGCTGTTAAAGGCCTGTCTTGGGTGCTACGTGAGGAAGGATCGGGCACTCGCGAATATTTTGTAAATGCCGCCAATGAGTTGGATATGCAGCCGGAGGCTAAATTCTGCTTTACTACGCCGGATGCGATTAAATTGGCCGTGAAACAAGGTGCTGGGCTTGGGGTGTTATCTGAGCTGGCGCTGGAGAAAGAAATCAGTCGTAAAGAATTGGCGTTAGTCACGATTGAGGGACTCGTTCTCGAGCGGCAGTTTTATCGCATTACCCATAAGAGCCGTCAGGCGACATCCCTAGGTCAAGCTTTTGTGCTGTTTTGTGAGAATTTTTTCAATATTGCAGGTGTGGAACTAAAATAAGCCGTTTGATAGCAATGGCCCTCGTAAACAGTGAGCTTAAGCGATTTATTTAAAAGGTTAATTTTGACGGTAAGCTTAAACTGTAAGATGAATCGCGAATTAAATCATCACGCCCAAGTGCTTAACTTAGGCGTGATTGCATCGAACTTACTTTTTCGCACTTAGCGAGTTTACACTGAGTGGCACAGGGTTAAGGCTGATAACCTAAATCGGGTTGGGTTGGTTTAGATTCTGCTGCGGTGCGAGCTAACACATCGCAACGTTCGTTTTCGGCGTGGCCTGCATGACCTTTAACCCATTGCCAGTCGATAGTGTGCATCTGTGAGGCTTTATCTAATCGTTTCCATAGGTCAACGTTTTTGACTGGGGTACGGTTTGATGTCATCCAACCTTTTTTCTTCCAGCCATGGATCCATGTCATTATGCCTTGGCGCATATATTGGCTGTCGCTGGTGAGCACGACTTGGCAAGGCTCTTTCAAGCTTTCTAACGCTATGATTGGGGCTAACAATTCCATGCGATTATTGGTCGTGAGCGCAAAACCGTCGGACATCTCCTTTGTATGGCCTTTATAATTCATTACAATGCCATAGCCGCCAGGACCGGGATTGCCTAAGCAAGAGCCGTCGGTGAAGATGTGGATCAGTTTTAGTTCAGTCATCAAATTGTTACCATAGCCGGGAATTTCGGCCGAGTATAACTAAAAATTGTCATAAGAAGCGCATAAAAACATGAATATTATCTCTAATGCTAGCCGTCAGGTTATTTTAGATACCGAAACCACAGGTATGAACCAGGGCAGCGGCGCCATCTATTTAGGCCATAGGATCATCGAGATTGGTTGTGTGGAAGTGGTAAACCGTCGTTTGACGGGGCGTTATTACCATCAATATATCAATCCTGGTCAAGCAATTGATCCCGAAGCCATCGCCGTTCACGGTATTACCGATGAGCGCGTGGCTAAAGAGCCGCGTTTCCATCAAATTGCTCAAGAGTTTATCAACTTTATCGACGGCGCTGAAATCGTCGCACATAACGCGAACTTCGACGTGAACTTCATGGATCATGAGTTTTCACTGCTGCAGCCGCGTGGTCCGAAAACCGCTGATATTTGTCAGATCCTCGATACCTTAGAGATTGCTAAGTTTTTACATCCCGGCCAGAAAAACAATCTCGACGCTCTCTGTAAGCGTTACGGCGTCGATACCTCTCGCCGCGAGTACCACGGCGCATTACTCGATGCCGAGATCCTCGCAGATGTTTATCTGATCATGACTGGTGGACAGACAAAGTTTAATTTGTCTAATGAAGAAGCGGGGCAGGAAGCGGGGGGGATTCAACGTTTTGATCCGCAATCACTTAATCTTAAAGTGATTAGCGCATCGGCCGATGAACTGACAATGCATGAACAACGCCTTGATTTAGTCGCAAAATCAGGTAAATGCCTCTGGAGAGGATAGAAGAATTACTATGCCGATGTCGCGCCATAAACCCATTTTAGCTTTTTGCCTGCTTGCCACTACGCTGTTATTTAGTGTGGCGAGTGTATTGGCCGCTGACCTAGATCCCGCTAAAAAAGTCGTCAAGCCGCCCAAGGCTACGCCGATTGTAGGATTGGCGACGGCTTCCGAGCTTAAAAACCGTTTTCGTATTGATCATATGGTCGATAACATGACCTTATTAGTGGAGCGTGAATATGGCTCTGCGCCTGTGGTCATAGTGTTACCCGATGGCAGTAAATGGTACGCCAATCGTCATCCCGCAACCGTTAAGTGGGTTGATGGTATAACGGGCGATATTATTTACATTGAGTCACCACAGCCCGGACCTTGGCAGTTGGTGGGCAAGGTTGTCTCAGGTTCAACCCTTAAGAAGCTCTCTAAACTCGAAATCGAAGTCCAGCCTTTACCACAGCCAATCTTCCAAGGTGAACAAGTTAAAATTGTCGCGCAGTTAATGGGTGACGAGCAGCGTGTGCGTATGCCTGGGTTAGATTATTTAGTCGAATGGACTGCACATTTTGTGAGTAAACATAAGGCGGGCGATGAAAACTTTGCCGCGGGTGACATTATTGTTGGTTCCTATAAAGACAATGGTGAAGATTACGATGAAAAACCCGACGATGGTGTATTTACCAGCAATATCAATATAAAGCAGCCTTGGGGTGATTATGAGTTTGTCGTGCAGGCACGTAATAATGTGTTTGAACGGCAGGTTTCATTCCCGTTTAAATTGTCACCTCGGCCAATTAATCTAGAAGTTATTACCCCTGACGATCCGCTAACAGGGCAATGGAAAGTCATGTTACACGTGGATAAGACAGTGTTGCAGCTGGCTGAGACGCATTTTTCCTTTGAGTTAGTCGGCCCTGCTGGCTTGCAACTGCCTTTGGTTGTTAATGGTCTCACTGAGCCTGACTCTGAGTTAAATTTACCTACAGTGACAGAGTTTGGTAGTTATCGAATAAAAGGTTTTGTGGCGACGACGACTGTCACTGGTCGTGAAATCGTGCTGGATTTACCTGAGCTTTTCTTTAACTTAATTCAACCACCAGAACCACCACCGAGCGCCGAAGAGCTGGCTGCTGTTGCTGCACAAAAAGCGGCAGAGGAAGAAGAGCTTGCGAAGAAAGATGCGATGTTCTGGATCATTACAGTCAACGCTATCTTATTAGTCTTAGGCGTGGTGGGATTAATTGTGTGGCGTAAGCGTCAAAGTTTGGCGCAGGCCTTAGCTGCCGCGGAGTTACGTTTATTGAATGAAGCATCTGCAAATCCACCCGCAGCGCCTTCATTAGATGAAATCGATCTCACTATGCCAGATGAGGCAGATAAAGACCGTTAGCCAAGCGTTGCTTAATGTGTTTGATTTATGACTTTGAACTGGAACGTTGCAGCGATATTTGGGATATAAATCAAGGTCTGCAATTGATTTGGCTTTTTTTTAATCAAATGATAAATCGAAGTAAAAAAACGGTTGACGCCTGCAGGGCTCAACCGTATTATTCTTCGCATCTTAAGCAGAGCCTTGATAAGTGTGTTGAATTATCGTTCTGTTTTAATATCAGCGGCCTGTCACGTTGTGTTTAGTGGGTTAGATACTCGTTAGATATTTGGATATGGAAGAATTTGGAGCGGTAGTTCAGTTGGTTAGATTATCGTTTTGACATCAGCGGCCTGTCACGCTGGGGTTAGTGTGTTGGATACCCGTCAAATATTGGGATATAGAAGAATTTGGAGCGGTAGTTCAGTTGGTTAGAATACCGGCCTGTCACGCCGGGGGTCGCGGGTTCGAGTCCCGTCCGCTCCGCCAAATTGCAAAAGCCCCATCGAAAGATGGGGCTTTTTGCTTTTTACTGATCTCCTTAATTTCTGCGCTGTTCATCTTATTAGCGATGAGACTCGATTCAAATGTCAGCAAGGATCACGCTGAAATCTTAATATGATTAAGTGATCGCTACTGTGGAGCCTGTGCGGTGTCGGTGAGGATGACTTCAACCCGACGGTTTTGCTGGCGGCCACTGGCGGACTCATTATTGGCAACAGGTGAGCTTTCACCTTTACCTAGGCTACTGAGCCGATTGGATTGGATCCCTTTTCCTTGTAAAAAATGGCTAACACTATCAGCTCTTTGCTGCGATAAACCCAGATTGTATTGTTCACTGCCTACACTATCTGTATACCCTTCAATCATGGCACCACGCGCGGGATACTTGTTCAGAAAGTTCGCTAGGTTGGTTAGATGTTGACTGGTCGATGACTTAAGATCCGCTTTGGCAGTATCAAATAAAACATCACCTAAGGTTACGACCCAACCACGTTCTGACTGACGGGCATTCAGCAATGTGAGCTGGGCTTGCAGTTCGGTCGTTTCCTGACGCGCATCTGCAGCATCTGCAGCATCAGCACGGGCTAGGCGCGCATCTTGATGGGCTTGATTGGCCTCTGTGGTGCGAGCATCCAATCTGGCGTCATCGCGTTTTTTAGCGAGGACTTTGTGTTGATCTTCGGCAAAGCGGCTCTGCGCTTGAGCTAAGGCAATATTGACTTTCTTATCAGCAACAAACACGAGGTGCTGTGATTGTTGCTCATCTTTTACCGGTTGTTCAGCAGCGCGAACGGCTTCTTCAGCTTGTTTAATGGCAGCAGGGGCTAAAATGGCCAGTTCATTATTCGCTTGTAGTTTATTAAGTACTGTACGGATATCACCGATGCCTTCAGCTATTTTGGGCGTACTGCTACAAGCTGCTACTGTGCTTAGGAGTAGGCTATATGCCAGTAGATGGCGGCTAAAACGTAAAGGCAGACCCGACGAAGCGATAAGTTTTTTCATTACTGAATTCCTCCTGAACGGCGTAACATTTCTTGCTGCAGTATGCTGATATTGTTTTTCATTTCATTATTGACGCTATTGGCTTGTGCCAGCTCAGCGCGAGCTTGGGCCAATTCGGCCTCAAGGCTCGCCTCTATGGCGTAACGATCGGCGCTGACAGTGTCCATATAGAGTAATGCGCTGCTTGCAGATTGAAGTTTAAGTCTGGCCTGTGCCAGTTCATTTGAGGCATATTGGCCGACTCTTGCTTGCTCTGCGCGGGCAATGGTGTGTTCAGCCCGTTCCATTTCTGCGGTCTTAGTCAATGGCGTTGAACTGCAGCCCACGAGCGCTGTTGCAATACAACCTGCTAATAAGAAGTACTTGGCTCGCTGCAGACCGATTGAATATTGCTGTGGTTGTTGATTTTTATTGATGTTCATTTGAAATTCCTTTCTCGGAAACAGTGCCCCGAGTGTGGTCTTTAGGTTTGTTATTCCACCATGCACACTTAAACATGCTGGCGAATAGCCCCATTTTTGAGTCAGTTGGTATGAGTGAGTAATTTGACGCCACGGAAATTCATGATCTACTCCTCTGAGTTAAAGAGGGCCGACACAGTAAGGATTGCATCGGCTTGAGCTAAACGCAGTGTGTTACTGCATGGTTTAGTTTTTGCACTTAATCAATGAAACTTTTCCCTGTTTGTTCGTCACGTCCTAGTCTAACGAGTGATGATTTGGCTCTTTTCAGTCCAGTTACCTTCCTTGTTGTTTGATTTAAGTTCTTCAACCTCGCTTATTTTGTGTGCTTTTACTGGTATCCACGTCTTGTTTAGCTTTATCCGCAACCGTGGTTTTGACCATCTGACGGTTGCGGGCTACGACGGGGTGATTGGTTTTGTTGGTGTTGGAATTCTGCACATCGTTATCGATGGATTTATGTTGTTCAGTGAACTTTTTCATATAAACCTCAAGTAACCCGGTGTAGTGCAAGAGTGCATGAACCGTACATTCAGCATGACCTGTTAACTATTAAACGTCTGTGCGTTAGCGCGCATGGGATCCGTGGTGGCAGTATTGGCTGCTCGGCACGTTTTTTGTTTGCTGGGTGGGCTAAAAAATGAGTAACCATAATGCTTTGATTACAAAGGTAATATGGTGGATATTAGGCAGCATCAGTTTTCGCCATGTTGGCGTGTCGGGTTGATGACTGCCTGTTCTTATTTATGGTTTGCAGTACCAGTGTGGGTTTAGTACTGAAGTGGCATATGGGATAACGATAGAATGGCTGTTGTACGAGTGGTCTAGCCATCCGCTATGTGTATTTTTATTTGAAGTACCGGTTATGATACAAGAATTGAAATGTGAGTCTTTATGGCTGATGTACTAAAGTATCGGTTGTTTTTAAAACACTTCCTTTTTAACGCACTTCCTATTGTTACTGTATTCTTATATTCACTGTAGGTTTATGTTTGCTGCGCTTGTTTAGGTGGCATCAGCCGTTCTGATTCCTGCCTAACGACCGTGTAACATTCACAACAGGTTTGTTCTAGTAACGCGCGATCGACCACTTCAATATTCCCACGACTGTAATTGATAATTCCCACGACTGTAATTGATAATTCCCATGCGCTGCAGTTTGCCTGCCGCATCGGTGACACCTTCACGGCGTACGCCGAGCATATTAGCAATCAATTCCTGTGTCATCAGCACGCGATCATCGGGCAGCCTATCTATCGAAAGTAGTAACCAACGACACAGTTGCTGTTCAATACTATGGTGGCGATTGCAAACCGCGGTCTGGGCCATTTGGGTCAGTAGCACCTGACTGTAACGCAGTAACAGATGGAGCAGGGCGCCATGACGGTTAAATTCGTCTTTAAGCCGCTGACCAAACAAGCGATAGGCAACGCCAGCACTTTGCACTACAGCGCGACTCGTCGTGCTTTCTCCTCCCATAAACAGTGCAACGCCGACCATACCATCATTACCAACCACGGCAATTTCAGCGGATGCCCCATTTTCCATCACATACAGCAGCGAAATAATCGAGTCCAGCGGGAAATACACATAACGCTGCTTTGAGCCTGCTTCACAGACTACTTGTCCGAGTTCTAATGGAACCAGTTCCAGATGCGGGAAAATACGTTGTTTGACTTCTTCTGGCAATTCACATAACAACCGATTGGATTCTGGCGGGAAGTAAGTTTCCGGTGGCGGTCGCTCTGATACAGATTTCAGTTCTAGTGTGTCCATTATGATAGCGTGTCCTTGTTTGGTGATGTCGCTAACTCAGGTTACAGCGAGAAACACCTATGCTATGTACGGTAGCGAACATAATGGCAGGTTTTTTGAATCGTTGAGTGGACAATATGCACTTAAGTGCGCATTGAGTGATAGCAACTGCAGCAACGGGCAAGTAGAGCTTGCCGATCAAGAATATGTAATCGCCCACGATTATATGAAATGCTACCTTGGGTCTGTAAATTGCCTGCGGCCTCGGTAATACTGCTTCGCCTAACACCCAGCATGTCGGCTAAAAATTGATGGGTTAGATATAACTCATCAGTCTGAATTCGGTCGTGACTCATTAGCAACCAACGTGCTAGCCGAGACTCAATGGAGTGAAAATGGGCACAGACTGCATTTTGTGATAATTGGCATAACAAGGTGTATAGATAAGTCTCTACTATTTGCTTCAGATTGGTATTTTGAGCGAGTAAGTCTTCAAAGGTTTCAATGGGGAGCCGCCAAGCTTGACCAGAACCTTGGATGATCGCCTCTGAAGGCACTTGCTGAGTGCCCAGCAAAGTCGTCGCTCCAAGCATACCTTCGTAACCAATCAAACCCATTTCCAATGCCGGATGTTTGGGGAGTTTAGCAATCAAAGAAATAAAAGCCGTTAAGGGAAAATAGACATATTGATATGACTCGCCAGGCTTGCACAGTAAGTCGGCAAAGTTAAGTTGGACTAACTCAGCTTGCGATAATAAATCCGCTTGTTCCACCACTGGCAGATGACGGATTAATCGGTTCTGAATTTGTGGGGCTAATGTGTCTTGGTGTTGAGTGGGCATAGCGGTTCAACCTGTGGTGGCATTGACTTGGCACCAGAAAATCTGCTGCAAAAAGAAGGGCCGCAGCATCAGAACGGGGCTGCGGAATGATGGAGATTAAATGACTAGTTTTTTAGTTGCGGTGAAGGTGCGCCAGATTTCAGTTGCATATCGTTTTTGACTGAAATAACGCCGGGGACTTTGCTTGCTAGTTTTACCGCAGTATTGATATCTTCACGCGATTTAACAAACCCGCTGAGCTGGACCACGCCTTTAAAGGTTTCAACATTAATCTCGGCCACACTTAAGTTTAAAATGGCAGCTTTCACTTTGGTGGTGACCACACTGTCATCTAAATACTCGCCAGTACCTTCTTTGTTGTATGCAGAACTGCAACTGGCCACGGCGACTAAGCCTAGAGCCAGCAGGAAGATACTTAACATTTTAATTGTTCTCATCAGATTATCCTTTTTGATAAAGAGTAAAAATGGGGGATTAGCTAACGCGTCCCGTTAACAGCAATATGATCAGTACCAGTAGCACTATGCCTATAAGTCCACCAGGACGATAACCCCAGTTTCGGCTATGGGGCCAAGTGGGGAGCATGCCGAGAAATAACAAAATTAAAATAATTAATAAAATAGTCGCAATTGACATGGCTAATCTTCCTGATACCGGGGCAATTTTGCACTGGGTAACATGAGTCTGTGCCGTAGCAAATGGGATGTCGGTACGGTGGCGCACTTACAGGGATCTGAGGAGTCGATGTGTTTATATTCGCATTACCTGATAAGCGATATGCCGAACAGAGCGAGTGATTGTAGAGATGCATACTCTAATTTATGTCCAATGACGGACATGTTCAATTCGAAACCAACGTTTGGTATTTCACTTATTCCGTTGTCCAGTTTCATGGGCTGCGCTAATAAAGAGGTCAACAAAATGAATTATCATGATCGCGATGTTTACGGCATTTACAACAATCCACAGTTCGCTTCTCCATCATTGGCACAAGGACCCGGCCCATATCTGATGGGCGCTGAAACACTGATCGGCAATAATGTTGTTAATAATTCTGGTGAAACCTTAGGGGATATCAAAGAAATTATGCTTGAAGTGGAAACGGGCCACGTCGGGTATGCGGTACTGTCGTTCAGTACTTATTTTGGCTTTGGAGAAAAGCTGTTTGCTGTGCCTTGGAAGATGCTGACACTTAATCATGAGCAAAAATGTTTTGTCATGGACATATCATTAGAGCGACTCAAAACGGCGCCGGGGTTTGACAAAGGCCATTGGCCCAATATGAAAGATGTTGAATGGGAAAACGAACTGCACGATTACTACGGTAGCCGTAGGGATTAATGGTGTTAAGCAGGGGATTTATCCCCTGCGTTATTATTTGGATGCGGTAAATATGTATAAGTGTGGTTGTGTCTATCAAGTGAGTAGGGCCACACGCATTTTAGTTGTTAGACATTAGCTCATCGTTATAGTTGACACCTACTAACGATAAAAGTTTGAGCTAATGTATTATCGAAAGTCACCAGCGTGTATCGCTGATCAATGTCTTCGCTTCATCAAATGATTAAAGCCTTGTCGAAAAATAAGGCTTTTTTGTTTTCGATTCTTAGTATTCACTAGATCTATGGAAAAACCTCATAAATCATAAGTTTTTGTATTGCTTTGTGTCAAAACTGACTTACTCATAATGAACGGATTTAATGCCGTCTCTCGTATGGCGCGATGGAAAGTTCCCGTGAAATTATCCTTACTAACTTGTAGTCTTATCTCAAATCAGCATAATGCTTCGAGCTGTTAAGCTTGACGTTATAGTTTACGGCAGCGGCTTGCAGTACTGTTTTCACTAACGTTTCCTAACACCTTGATAAAGGATAGATTTTCCCTTTGACTCGCTCCCGCCAACCTAACTCAAAGCATGCTTTCTCTAAAGAAAAAGAAATAGTCGCTAAGCCTGCTGCCTTAAAAGACGCCGCTGCGGTGAGTCGACTCGCGTCCGAAGTGCAACGCGCATTTTTGCCCGATGGAGTATTGTCTAAACATATTCAAGGGTTTAGTGCGCGAACAAGCCAGATGCAGATGGCACAGGAAGTGAGTGAGGCGATAGCGGCGAAGGGCAATGTGGTGATTGAGGCGGGTACGGGGGTAGGTAAAACCTTTGCGTATTTGATCCCCGCGATATTGAGCGGTAAGCAAGTCATCGTCAGTACGGGCAGTAAAAACTTGCAAGAGCAGTTGTTTTTTAAAGACTTACCCGCGCTGGTCGCCATGTTGGGGATTGAGCCTAAACTGGCTCTACTAAAGGGCCGCAATAATTATCTGTGCCAGTGGCGACTCGATAAGCAAATGAGCGAGGCGACGCATATCGATGCGCGTTTGTTGGATGATTTGTTGAAAATTAATCAGTGGGCGAGCACCTGTAAAGATGGTGATATTGGCGGCTTAACCTCAGTGCCTGAGAATTCTTCGGCGCTGCCGCTTGTGGTCAGTACTAAGGAAAGCTGTATTGGTAAGCGCTGCGATTTTTACGATGCCTGCTTTACCCGCAAGGCGCGCAGCCGTGCTCTGGATGCCAAAATTATTGTGGTTAACCACCATTTATTTTTCGCCGATAGTGTACTGAAAGACACGGGCTTTGCCGAGTTATTACCCGATCCTGATGTGGTGATTTTCGATGAAGCGCATTTATTACCCGATATTTGCGTTAACTATTTTGGCCAGCAATGTTCGAGTCGTACTATCGATGATTTCATTCAAAAGCTACTCGCTATTTATCAGACTGAACTCAGTGATACTGGGCAACTCGCCCAATTTTGCCAGCGTTGCCTCGCTAAATTAAGTGATTGGCATAATCAGTTATATTCCTGCGGCGAATCCGATTGGCGTTTAGTGCTGGGCAATAAAGCGCTCGCGGCGGCGTCATGGGATTTATTAGCGGAATTAACCGCGCTGCAGAATTTATTAATGGCACATATTGGCCGCAGTGAATTGTTAGATGATATCGCCATTAAGTTGGCTGAGTTGAATAACAAGCTCAGTGTGTTTTTTAACTGCGATAATAATCTGGCGGCCTACAGCATCGAATTTGGTAGTCGCTTTGTGGTGTTGCGAATTTCACCAATCAATATTGCCCGTGAGTGCCAACAGTTATTTGTGCCCGAAACCAGCTGGATATTTACCTCGGCAACTTTGCAGGTTAACCGCAGTCTTGTTCATTTTGCCCGAGAAATGGGTATCGTTGATGCGCAGCAAAGTATTCTCGACAGTCCCTTCGATTATCCCCGCCAAGCGGTATTTTGTGTGCCGAGACAACTTGGGAGCGTGACCAATCAACAGCAAGCGTTAAAGCAGTTGGTGGATGTGTGCGTGCAAGCGATAGATGCGGCGCAGGGACGGACTTTTATTTTATTTACCAGCCATAAAATGCTCGAACAAGCGGCGCTGGCACTGCGAACTCGCACTCAGTATCCGCTGCTGGTACAAGGCCAAGCGGGTAAACAGAGTCTGCTGACTAAGTTTCGCCAACTTGGCAATGCGGTATTGCTCGGCACCAGTAGTTTTTGGGAAGGGGTGGATGTGCGCGGTAAATTGTTAAGCTGCGTGATTATCGACAAATTACCTTTTGTGTCGCCCGATGAGCCCCTGTATCGCGCCCGAGCCGACAATGTGAGTCGTCAGGGACTCGATCCTTTTACTGAAGTGTCGTTACCGCAGGCGATTATTGCGCTGAAACAAGGTGTTGGCCGTCTCATTCGCGATGAAAAAGATCGCGGTGTGCTGATCCTTTGCGATAATCGCATTGTGAATCGCTACTATGGCCAAGCTTTTTTAAACTCGCTTCCACCGATGGCGCGCACCCGTGACCTAGAAAAGGCATTGGCGTTTTTGAGAACAATCCCCTGAGAGTCGTCTATGGCTTACCTAGCATACGTAAACTTGTCCTATTTGCCGGATATGGAATTCTGAGCTAAGTATTGAGCCGTTACACATATTGTAAGGATATAAAAACGGAGGTAAAAATTGCCACCTGTGAGCAATAGGTGGCAAACACCCTTGGAGGTTGGGTCAAGTGGCATCCTGCCTAATGGTTCCATTCAAAATAAATAATTCTTCGGCCTTTGGTTTTAGATTTTTTGTGAATTAATGGCATTCTTTGCAAGCATCTGCTGGTGCTTTTTCTTGATGAGCGATATGGCAATTGGTGCATGTTAAAACGCCATCATGTTTAGTATGAGCTTCACCTGCGAGAGTTTTCATTTCTCCATGGCATGATACACATTGCTGATTTTCAAAAACATAATCCGCTGAAGGTTTTTTATCTTTATGGCAGGATTCACAGTCAGATCTTTCAGAATGACTGTCGGCAAGTGATACCGCCATTAAATTAGTTGAAAAGCACAGTGCGCACATTAGCATCATCTTTTTAAGCATGTTATTTTCCTTTTTTATTGTTGGTTAAATCATCATTCTGAAGCGAGTAAATCACATATCTAGCTATGAAATATGTAACTTGAAGTTGGAACTGTATTTTTCTCGCTGTTTTATTAGTGATATAAACGGAAAGATAATATCGCTTTTGCTTGGTGCGTAAGTTTAATAGTCGAGAATTTTACACCTCAAGCTTTAGCAGTCTTGCGTGTGTATAATAGTTTTTTAATATGACAAAACCTTGATCGTTATCAAAGGTTAACGGGTGAGTTATTTTTTAGCTTTAAAGTATGATCAAGGTTATATTGCAGAATGTAAAAGACTAATGATTTAAATCTGGATTATGCAATTTATATTTTTAATGTTTATTTAAAAATTCTCTATTTTAGAAAATATATTGATTTTACTTTTTCTAGTCGGATGTGTGATATTCATTTTGCTCTTAAACAATAGGCGAAGCCAAAATGGGCTTCGCCTATGATGTTTAATGTTGAGTAGCAGAGCTATAATTACACATTAGTTTCTGGCTTGTGAAGCTTAGAAACTTGCTGTTACCCCTGCATAAATACTGCGACTCTTTTGAATATAATCAAGGTCGGTGGCAACTTGGTCACGTTCAGAATCCGTTAGGTTAGTCACGCCAAGCTTCAGTCTAAACATAGGATTAATTTGATAATTCGCACCTATATCGAGCGAGCCATAACCCTCTGATTTGACATTGGCTCGCAAATACTGCTCGCCAGTATAATGGTAGGCGATAAAGGTGGATAAACCATCGAGTGCCTGCCATTGCAGTTTCAGGTTATAGCTGTCGTCCGGTGTTAAGGTAAAAGGCGCGCCATTTTGCTTATCTTCGGCATCGGTTTTACTGTAATTACCGTTTAGGCTGAGATCTTGAGTTAAATTGTACCAAGCTTGTAATTCCCAACCAGTGATCTTAGCTTCGTTCACGTTTTGGTAAGTTAATACTGTACCTGGGACTCTATTCCAAGTTTCGGTGATAATTTTATTTTCTACATCGTTATGGAAGTAGGTGATCGAGCCACCAAAATCCGTGGTTTGATATTGGGTCGATAACTCGTAGTTCACTGAGGTTTCGGGTTGTAGATCAGGATTTCCCGCAACGGTACAGGCGCCACGACAAGCGGGGATAATATAATCGGCTTGGGATTGCGCCATATTTGGCGCTTTAAAGGCTTTGCCGCCACCACCTTTAATGACCCATTCAGAGCTTAAGTTATACACCAAATACAAGCGTGGGCTAAATTCGGTGCCGTACACATCGTGGTGATCGACGCGCCCGCCTAAGGTGATATTGAGTTCGCCTAAGCTAAATTCATCTTGTAGATACAATGCCGATTGGCTGTCGTCTAAGGTGCCATCACCTAAAATATTGCGGCTATTTTCGAGCTGGGTCCAACGGTATTCTGCACCGCTGGTTAACATGTGATCGCCAAGCAGGACAGTGGTTTGACCGTCGAGATTGTGGTTGGTTTGGGTGATATTACCAATCTCGGCGATTAACGCTGAGTCGTCAGTCACCTCAACATTTTCATAGTAATAGCGCAGGCGAGTATCGCCCCAGTTCCAGTGGCCATTATGGGTCAGACCTGAACTTATCCGCTCCGCTTGTTGGTTATTGGTGAGAATCGTGCCGTAGTTATTCCAATCAGACTCGCGTTCATCGTTGGCGTAACTTAAGTCAAATTGCAGATCTTGCTGGTTATCAATCAGCCATTGTAAATTGGCGAGGGCGCTGATTTCATCTCTGTCTTCTAACGCATCAATAGTGGGTTTTAAGTCCGAGCGCCATGCATCGCGTTTATTGCTGTCGACGATTAAGTTTGCCAGTAATTTATCTTTGATCAGCGCGCCACTGCTGTAGAAATTGTACTTAGTGCTATCGCCACCCTTGCCACTGGTAGGTGCATCGTATTGCACGCCAACGCTGGTTTGCCAGTCCTCAGTTGGTTGACGCAGTATGACGTTAACCACACCGCCCAAAGCTTCTGAGCCGTATAGGGATGACATAGGCCCACGCACAACTTCGATACGTTCAATGGCAGACATTGGAATAGAGGACAAGTCAAAATCGTTGCCATAACCAGAAGTTAATGCTTCGCGGGAGTTAATGCGGCGGCCATTAATCAAGATTAAAGTGTAATCTGAATCTAAACCTCGCAGGCTGATTTCATTGCGACCATAGGGCGTGCCTTCGCTGATGTTCACACCCTGTAAATAACGGACTGCGCTAGCAAGATCGTCTATGACTAGCGCTTCAAGTTCACTGCGGTTTATCACGGACACCGAAGCGGGCGCCGAAAGCTCCGAGTGTTTAGTTTGTGTTGCTGTGATCACCATGCGTTCCATTTCTGGAGTGGTATCTTGCGTGTTTGCAGCACTAGCCCATGCTGCAGGTAATAACAAACATAAACCAATAGCGCGCGATAGCTGGCTCAACATAGGTGTCTGTGTTGCATGAGATAGATGCGAGGTTTGGCGAGTGCGACGGATAAAGTGGGGCATATCATTCTTCCTTCGGTAATTTTGGCGAATGATAATTATTCTTAATTATAGCTTCAAGCTTGGATGTCTCTCTTTTGTGTAAAGGCAGTGTAAATTTTTAGTATTTAATAACAGTGTGATAGCCCGTATATTCGACGTGTTGCTCGCTAGCATGGTCATCCTGATTGAGCGCATTGAGCACAAGGCACTGAGTATGATGATCTGAGTCTGACTGTCGTCGGATAAATCACTAAAAAATAGTGAGAATAATCAGAAACTATCACCGCACAAAACTGCATAACGTAATATGAAGCTATATCAATATGATTAATATGGATATTTTAACTGGCATAAGCTTTGCTGGCGATGTGACTTTATGTTTCGTGGTGCATTCATGTTTGTGATGTGAATAGTCGCCATACAAAATGTATTGCCAATATTTACGGAGAGAATATGAATCCAGCATTTTATAGCCTAGCCACAGTCACTGTTTTAACTTTGTCACTCGCCACTACCGAACCTGCTGTTGCAACAGATGCGCCCGCATTAGCTAAAGCAGCATCAGTTAAAACGGCTGGGGCTCCACAAGCTGACATTGCGCAGCCCGCTACTGCACTTACAGACACTTTATCTACCCAAATTGCAGCGGTGGATTTTGCTGTGTTCGACAGTTTCAATAAGTGCGCCGTCCCCGCTGAACTAAAGAAACACGCGGCGTTTTTCACTGAAGATGTGGAGTTTTACCACGACACGGGTGGCGTGACGTGGAACCGCAAGGACATGATCGCTAATACCGAAAAATATGCCTGTGGCCATTACCGCCGCGAGTTAGTTGCGGGCACGATGAAAGTGTTTCCGGTGAAAGAGTTTGGCGCGATAGAGCAAGGCGCTCATCGTTTTTGCAGCTTTGAAACCGGCAATTGTGAAGGTCTAGCCGACTTTGTCATTGTGTGGCGCAAACAGGACGAGCAGTGGAAAGCCACTCGAGTACTGAGCTATGGACACAGAACCGCTGAGGCCAAAACGGACTAAACCAAAGCTAGCTTTTAACAAAAAATGAGCCTTTAACAAAAAGCTAGCCTCTAACAAAATGTAGTAGTCGATTATTGGCGGGCATAGCCACATCTTGCTTCAGCGTTAAGCCTTGCTCGCTGGCTAAATTGCAAATCCATTCAATATCGCGAATGCCGCTGGCGGGATTGTGTTGTTTTAAAAAGGCATCGAATTGACGGTTGCTATCACTGCTAAATTCGCCTTGGTAGTTAAAGGGGCCGTAAATGCACAGGGTCTTGAGTTGGGGGAGATACAGACCAAGGCCAGTAAAAAACGCTTCAACCATATTTTTGCTCATAATATGCAAAGTGTTCGCAGTAAATACGCCATCAATATCAGGTGTTAGTCCCTTCACCGGCCATGGCACAGTGACATCAAGGGTAAGTGGTAAGCGTAGGTTTGCCGCTGCGTTGGGTAGCTTGCCTTCATGCATACACCTTGCGGTAATGACCTCAATATATTCAGCTTGATCGCTGGTTTGCCAGATTAAATGGGGAAGATTTGCTGCAAAATACACAGCATGTTGCGCTGTGCCACTGCCGATTTCGAGCACATGTTGGTTGAGTGAGAATGCTTGTGTTAATACCGCTAAAATCGGCGCTTTGTTGTTTTCACACGCTTGGGAAAACGGCAATTGGGTAAGTGGTAATAGTGGCATAATGGACTCTAGGTTGCTGAGATTAAAAGAGGATGACGCCGCACAAGCCTATCTTAAACCAGCAAAAAGTATAAGGCTTAAAAGATAAAATGAGCCGCGCCTTAACATTCGGAGTCTCTATCTTAGGTAACTTAATCTTAGGAACCTTAATTTTAAAGCCTTAATTTTAGTGCCTTAATTTTAGGTACCGCCATTTCAGAAGCTTCCATCTCAAGCACCTCCATTTCAGGTTCTTCAAGAAGGAGCCTGCAGTCAGCTCAACTTCCTTTGTCATGTCCTGCAAAAATAGTTATCGCAATTCACTGTTGACCTCGATCTCAACTTAGATATACTCACAAATTCTGAACGCTTGTAAAAAATATAAAACAACGTCGGCATGATGCCGTGTTAAAACGAGTGTCCAAAACTGAGTGTCCAGAAGAACTGAGTGCCCAGAACTAAGACTTAACACTCACTTTCAGCCATCAACTTTCAACAGTTAACTTTCAACATCAAGGAATGACCATGCCAGCAGAGCGTTGCGCCTCCTACTACAATGCCACCATTGACCAAGAGTCAGATTATCCTGCGCTTGAAGGCGACATTCGAGTCGATGTGGCGATTGTCGGTGGTGGGTTTACCGGCGTGGCAACGGCGTTGGAATTATCTGAGAAGGGCTATAAAGTGGCACTTATTGAGGCCAATAAAATTGCGTGGGGCGCGACCGGACGCAACGGTGGGCAGGTGACGGGCAGTTTGTCCGGCGATGTTGCGATGACAAAACAGCTGCGCCGTCAAATCGGCAATGAAGCTGAAGATTATGTGTGGAATATGCGTTGGCGCGGCCACGATATAATTAAAAATCGGGTGGCCAAGTACGGCATAAACTGTGATTTAAAGTTTGGTCATATCCAAACCGCTTACCAGCCAAAGCACATGCAAGAGCTTATGGCTATGCATGATGAGGCGCAGCGCCGCGACATGGGTGAATTTATGACGCTGGTATCCGCCGATGAAATGCCTGCCTATTTAGGCTCGCCCTTGTATCACGGCGGCTTAGTCAATCGGCGTAACATGCATTTGCACTCAGTCAATTTATGCCTGGGTGAAGCCCGCGCCGCAGCAGGTCTTGGGGCGTTAATCTTTGAACACTCACCCGTACTTGATATTGAAGAAGGCGATGTGGCGACTGTTGTCACTGCCAAGGGAAAAGTGCGCGCCAACAGTGTGCTGATCGCGGGTAATGCTTACCATAAACTCGCCCGTCCAAAACTGCGCGGTATGTTATTTCCGGCGTCCTTAGGCAATTGTGCCACTGCGATTCTGCCCGATGATATCGCTTTGCAAATCAATCCGCAGGACTTGGCCGTGTACGATTGCCGCTTTGTACTGGATTACTATCGCCTGACCGCGGATAAACGGCTGATGTTCGGCGGCGGCACTAACTACAGCGGCCGTGATCCTAAAAATGTGGCTGCGGAATTACGGCCTGCAATTGAGCGTACATTTCCACAATTAAAGGGCATTAATATCGAATTTGCGTGGGCCGGAATGGCAGGAATTGTGATTAACCGTATCCCGCAGCTCGGCAAAGTGTCGCCTAATGTGTTCTATTGCCAAGGATATTCTGGGCATGGGGTGGCGACATCGCACATTATGGCCGAGATCATGGCCAATGCGATGGATGGGCAATTGCGTGAATTTGATTTGTTTGCGGCCATGCGCCATATCCGTATTCCGTTAAATGAATGGTTTGGCAATCAAGCGCTGGCATTAGGCATGTTGTATTACACTTTGCGGGAAAACTGGCGCTAGTTTGCGCCGTTTTGTCTGCTACCAATCAATCTGCTCAAACAGTGTTTAATCCTGCTCGGCGAGTTTTTCGGCAAGATAATCGACCAATACGCGGATCTTGGCCGACAGGTGGCGGTTTTGCGGATAGAGTGCCCAAATGCCTTCTTTGGCTTCGCGGTGACTGTCAAGGAAGGAGAGTAACCGTCCGGCTTGAATATCTTCTTCAATATAATAATCAGGCAGTTGAACTATCCCTATGCCTTTTAGTGCCGCATCCCTTAATGCGTAACCGCTGTTACAATTGAGATTGCCACGGACTTTGATATTACGCTCGCGGCCATTTTCCACAAAGCGCCAGTAATTATGATTACCGATCAAACAATTGTGCTGGCTAAGTTCAGATAAGGTATGGGGCTGACCGTATTTTTCTACATAACTCGGTGAGGCGGCGACATAGTGGGTACGGCTGCTTAAGGGTTTGGCCATCAAACTCGAATCGGCAAGTTTTCCGAGGCGAATGGCCAGATCATAACCGCCTTCAATCAAGTCTAAGGTGCGATTAGTTAGGTCGACGCTAAACTCAACGCTGGGATATTGCACCATAAAATCATTGAGTAACGGCATGATGAATTTCTCGCCATAGGCGACGGGCGCTGTGAGCTTGACTAAGCCTTGGGGTGAGTCCTTTAGGTTTGAGATGGCGCGCTCGGCTTCTTCTAACCCCGTTTGTAATTGGCGGCAATGACGATAATAAATCGTGCCTTCTTCGGTTAACGACACTTTGCGGGTTGTGCGGTAAAAGAGTTTTGTGCCAAGGCGATTTTCTAAGGTGCTCACTTGGCGGCTAACGTGGGCGGTGGAGATATTCAGCCGCTGCGCTGCTAGGGTAAAACTTTCGGCCTCGGCCACTGCGACAAATTCAGAAATGCCGTCCCAGAGATACATTGTTGTTACTCAGTAAAAATGAATTGCTTGAATACTAGATTGTCTCTCGCTGAGAAACAAATACAATCCTCCTATTCAGTAGCATTAGTGCAATGGGCGCAAGAGTTTGCTTGGCCTGAATTGAATTTATGATACACCAATGACTTACTCCTATTACCTATTCAAGGGACGTAACAATGTCGAACGAAAAACCGCAGTTTATTAAATCAAAGGCCGCTGTTGCTTGGGGACCAGGACAACCACTTAAGATTGAAGAAGTGGATGTGATGTTACCTAAAGCGGGCGAAGTCTTAGTGCGCATTGTGGCTACGGGCGTGTGTCACACGGATGCGTTTACCCTGAGCGGCGACGATCCAGAAGGCGTATTCCCAGCGATTCTAGGCCACGAAGGCGGCGGTATCGTTGAGCAAGTGGGCGAGGGTGTGACCAGCGTACAAGTGGGCGATCATGTGATCCCACTTTATACCCCAGAGTGCGGCGAGTGTAAGTTCTGCCTATCGGGCAAAACTAACCTGTGCCAAAAAATCCGTGCGACCCAAGGTAAAGGTTTAATGCCTGATGGCACCACGCGTTTTTATCTCGATGGCAAGCCCATTTTCCATTACATGGGCTGCTCGACCTTCTCTGAATATACTGTACTGCCTGAAATCTCATTGGCTAAAGTCAATAAGAGCGCGCCATTAGAAGAAATTTGTCTGTTAGGTTGCGGCGTAACCACTGGTATGGGCGCTGTGATGAACACGGCCAAAGTGGAAGAAGGTGCAACCGTGGCGATTTTCGGCCTCGGCGGTATCGGTTTATCGGCGATTATCGGTGCCACTATGGCCAAAGCCAGCCGCATTATCGCGATTGATATCAACGAATCTAAGTTCGAGTTAGCCAAAAAACTCGGCGCGACCGATTGCATCAACCCAAAATTATTGGATAAGCCCATCCAAGAGGTGATCGTTGAGATGACCGACGGTGGCGTGGATTACTCATTCGAGTGTATCGGCAACGTCAACGTGATGCGCAGCGCCTTAGAGTGTTGTCATAAGGGCTGGGGTGAATCAGTCATCATCGGTGTTGCCGGTGCTGGTCAAGAGATTTCAACCCGTCCATTCCAATTGGTGACTGGCCGCGTTTGGCGCGGTTCTGCCTTTGGCGGTGTGAAAGGGCGTTCTGAACTGCCACACATTGTTGAGCGTTACATGGCGGGTGAGTTTAAGCTCGATGATTTTATCACCCATACTATGGGGCTGGAGCAAATCAATGAAGCGTTCGAGCTGATGCACGAAGGTAAGAGCATCCGTAGCGTGATCCATTTTGATAAATAAGCGATTTTGCACGCTAAGTTGATGCTTCAGCTTGATGTGACAAACCGGCAGACAGGTGCAAATCTGTCTGCTGTGTTGCCAACTGATCTGACGATAAGCGCCATGACTAACGCTAAGACTAACGTTATAAATAGCGCTAAAAGATTGAGCTTAAAAAGGACTTGTATGACCATAGAAAATATCAGTTGTAACAAGAGCTTCGGCGGTTGGCATAAGCAGTATCGCCATCAATCTCAGTCGTTAAACTGCGAGATGCGCTTTGCCATTTATCTGCCGCCTGAGGCGGTGAATAAACCTGTGCCTGTGCTGTATTGGCTTTCAGGTCTAACCTGTACCGATGAAAATTTTATGCAGAAGGCGGGTGCACAGCGCATGGCAGCAGTACTTGGGATGGCGATTGTCGCCCCTGATACCAGTCCTCGCGGTGACGATGTGCCCGATGCGGCGGATAAAGCTTACGATTTAGGCTTAGGCGCGGGTTTTTACCTCAATGCGACAAAAGCACCTTGGAATCGTCATTACAAAATGTACGATTACATAGTCCACGAGCTGCCGGCGTTGATTGAAGCCCATTTTCCTGTCACTACCCAGCGCGCCATCTCCGGCCATTCGATGGGCGGTCACGGTGCTTTGGTGATTGGTCTGAGTAATCCGCACAGATATAGCTCAATTTCGGCTTTTAGCCCGATTTCGAATCCGAGTAATGCACCTTGGGGTATTAAAGCCTTTAGCGAGTACTTAGGTGAAAATCGTGAACATTGGCGCCAGTACGATGCCTGTGAGTTGCTTAAGCTCGCGATTAGCGAAGTGCCAGTACTGATTGACCAAGGTGAAGCTGACAGCTTTTTAGATACCCAATTGATGCCACAATCGCTGGTGGATATCGCCCATACCAAGGGTTATCCCTTGGATGTGCGGATGCAAGCGGGGTACGATCACAGCTACTACTTCATCGCGAGCTTTATTGAAGAGCACCTTAAGTTCCATAGCTTGTACTTTAAGCCATAAATAGCCGATTCGGCAGTCACGTCGATGCGTTAAAACAAAAATGCCGCAACTCACTGAGTTATGGCATTTTTTATGGTGCGATTTAAGCAATTAGCGAAAGTGAATTAACACTCAGCACTTAGCACTCAACAATGTTGACCGCTAAACCACCTTTGGCGGTTTCTTTGTATTTACTGCGCATGTCTTTGCCTGTATCCATCATGGTTTTGATCACTTTATCCAGTGAAACCTTATGGTTACCGTCACCGCGTAGGGCCATACGAGAAGCGTTGATCGCTTTGATCGCGCCCATGGCATTACGTTCGATACAAGGCACTTGCACTAGGCCGCCCACAGGATCGCAGGTTAAACCTAAGTTATGTTCCATGCCGATTTCAGCCGCGTTTTCAACGTGCTCAACTGTACCGCCCATGATTTCAGTCAGTGCGCCAGCGGCCATAGAACAGGCCACGCCCACTTCACCTTGGCAACCGACTTCGGCGCCAGAAATTGAGGCATTTTTCTTGTACAAAATACCAATCGCAGCGGCAGTTAATAGATAACGGGCGCAGACATCGATATCCACTTCTTGTACGAAGGTATCGTAATAGCATAATACGGCAGGAATAATTCCCGCAGCACCGTTTGTTGGCGCAGTGACGACGCGATCACCGGCCGCATTTTGCTCGTTGACCGACAGTGCGAATAAATCGACCCAATCCATAGCGGTTAATGGATCGACATTGTTACGGCCTTCGGCTTTCAAACGACGGTACAGTGCAGGAGCACGACGACGCAGTTTTAGGCCGCCAGGTAAAATACCTTCCTTCTGATAACCGCGTTCGATACAGGTTTTCATCGTCTGCCAAATATTCCACAGCTTGGCTTTGACTTCATCTTCAGTGGCTAAACTCAGTTCGTTCGCCATCATTAAAGAAGAAATGCTGAGACCTTGCTCGCCGCATAATTCCAGTAAATGAGCCGCACTCACAAAATCAAAAGGTGCCGATTCAATTTGTGAGGCTGGCGATGCATTACGTTGGCTAATTTCATCTTCATCTAAAATAAAGCCGCCACCCACTGAGTAGTAAGTGCGATCAAAAATGCATTCTCCTTTACAGTAAGCGTACAAGGTCATGGCGTTAGCATGTGCAGGTAGCGTTTTGCGTCTGTGATAGGTAATGCCTTGCTCACGGGTAAACTTAACTACTTTGCCACAGTGCAGCGTTAAGGTTTCGTCCTTGGAGACGTGTTCTAAAATACCGTCGATACTGTCAGTGTCCACGGTTTCGGGATCTTCGCCCATTAAGCCTAAAATCACTGCTTTGCCCGTGCCGTGGCCTTTGCCTGTTTGGCCGAGGGAGCCAAAGAGTTCGGCTCTTAATTCATCAATCTGGGTCACGAGTCCTGAGTCAGTCAGGTTTTGCATAAAGATTTTGCCCGCTTTCATTGGGCCGACGGTATGTGAACTCGATGGACCTATGCCGATCTTGAACATGTCAAATACGCTAATCATGATAGAAGTCCTGTTGTGTCTTGTTTATTATTTTAGTCTGAGTGCATGGGATTGCTCGCTCTGCAGATTGAAGCACGCTAATCTTGCGCGTGTACTCTGGTCAGTGGCGGCGTTCTTTCATGCGAAATCTGCTTGTGTGATACTCTAACGCCAGTATCCCATAGATTAGTGTGACAATTCACATTAGTTTTTTTTATTCGTAATAGTTCGGATAAGCTGAACTTAATTGGGACTTTTTTACAGGCCATTTTATGGCCAAGAATACAGGCTTCGATAGCGCTACAAGAGTAGGTGGCTCGCTTTTTTTAGCTTTTTTGTGAGCGTGAACTACTTATGGCTTGAGTGGTTATTTTTTGAGTATTAATGAATATTTTTAGGGAGAAGTATGAGCTATTTAATGTTGGATTTACTGTCGTTGGACGTCAGTGAGGCTGAATCTGAGATGCTACGCCATCCACAGGTGGGTGGTCTAATCCTATTTTCCCGCAATTTTTCGAGCCGTGATCAGTTGATCCGTCTGGTACAACAGATACGCCAAATCCGCCCAGAAATATTAATCGCCGTCGATCATGAGGGGGGCCGAGTACAACGTTTCCGTGATGGCTTTACCATTATTCCCGCCATGGGCGACATTCTCCCCGCAGCAAAGGGTGATATGGTATTGGCCAAGCGTTGGGCCTGTGAGCTCGGTTTCTTGATGGCGATTGAATTACTGGCTTGCGATATCGACTTAAGTTTCGCGCCCGTGTTGGACTTAAACGGCGTGAGCCAAGTCATAGGTAAACGCAGCTTTAGCCCAGAGCCCGCCGAGGTTATTACATTGGCCGAAAGCTTTATTGCTGGCATGGCCGCAGCTGGCATGGGCGCCGTGGGTAAACATTTCCCCGGACACGGCAGTGTAGTGGCGGATTCGCACTACGAGAAACCCATTGATGAACGTGATGCCGAGGCGATTTTTGCAAAGGATATCCTGCCGTTTAAAGAATTGATCGCAAAAGAAAAGTTATTAGGCGTGATGCCCGCGCACGTGGTTTACCCTAAAGTCGACCCCAACTCTGCGGGCTTCTCTGAATACTGGCTAAAACAAGTGCTGCGTAAAGAACTTGGCTTTAACGGGGTGATTTTCTCCGACGATCTCGGCATGCAAGGCGCAGGATTTGCGGGCGATTACCGTGCAAGGGCCAGCGCCGCCTTAGCCGCAGGTTGTGACATGATTTTAGTGTGTAATGACAATGCGGGCGTAATGTCGCTACTCGATGGCTTTACTTGGCCTGTGAGCGCGCCACAGTATCCTGCAAGTTTACTTAAACCCAATGCCGCGCAAACGGCAGCGGCGCTCGATAATACGGCCCGTTGGGAAAATGCCAAGCAGCTTGCAGAGCAAATTTGTTTGGCTCAACAGGCGAAAGTTTGATGTAGCGCAAGGTGTGAGATCACTCTTTTGCTAGGGTTAGCTAATTCACTGTAATCAAAAATGATTAAAAGGCCTTGATATGATTTTCTATCTTCATGGATTTGATGCTACTAGCCCAGGTAATCACGAAAAAATGCGTCAGTTGCAATTTATTGACCCTGATGTGCGTTTGATCAGTTACAGCACCTTGCACCCTAAGCACGACATGCAACACTTGCTCAAGGAAGTCGCTAAGCAAATGCAGCATAGTGACGATCCCGCGCCGTTAATGGTTGGCGTGGGACTCGGCGCTTATTGGGCCGAGCGGATTGGATTTTTAAATGGTCTTAAATCAGTACTGATTAATCCTAATTTGCACCCAGAAAATAATATGCAGGGCAAGATCGATCGCCCAGAAGAATATGCCGATATTGCCAATAAGTGCGTGTCGCAATTTCGTGAAAAGAATACCCACAAGGCCATGTGCATATTTTCTGTGAATGATGAGATGTTCGATAATCAGCAACTCGCCAGTGAATTAAGCGCCTATTATTCGATTGATTGGGATGACGTTCAACCCCACAAATTCCCCCAACTCGCCGCCCATCTCCCCAAAATAAAAGCCTTTAAGTTGGCTTGATTGATATCGATTGAATAAAAGTATCACTCCTCTTTTTATATTTAAGAGGGGGAGTGGATTTATCTTATCGATTATTCTGCCTTATGGTTTGGCTTTCGTACTTCATGTGGCGGACATATGGCTGTGGCTATTGGGGATAGATTAAGTAGGATTTTAGTGTTGGCTGATATCCACGCATATAGGCTTGCCATGGTATTTACTCACCGACGCGCAGCCAGTCCATCCTTGGATGCTCGACCGCCCCGTCCATGGGGCGGGCGGTCGTCTCGCCAATCACCATGGTTCACCTTTAGTGCATTCACGTAACCTGTAGATTTAAAAGACATACGCAACACACTTTGGGATATTTCCGTGTTACAAAGATCGGACAGAATTTGGTTTTCAGATAACTTCTAGTATCCCAATGACCTACAAATGCCTGCTCAAAATTACTGCACCAACACATTGGGCAGCTTCAAGTTTGAATTCAGCACTAAATGTTTTTCTGGTTGTCGGTCTCATATGTTCACCTAAGGTCATCTATGAGGCAATAATATCACCTCTATTTAGGTGGCCAAAATTAGTGTGCCACTTCATTTAGCCCCAAACTTATGTAAACGTGGTTCCGATTACGATTGCTATAAGATTATTTTGTGAACTAGCTTATGTCTCAATTTTTTGACTCTTCCTTATTGAACCATATACTGCCTACAGGTTTTCCATCTTCATATTTAAACAAGCCGCTATACGCCAAACGGCCAAAAAAATGACTTGCTCCAGAAGAAAACATTTCCTTCTCTCCGCCTATTAACCAGACAATCTCCATATCATTATCATCAAGCCATTTCTGTAATTTATCAGAACGCATTAATGCATATGAAGGGCCGTACTCTTCAAGGCTTGGATCAAAGAATACAAGTTGCCCCTTATGCTCCCAGCGTCCCCATTGACCAAAAGATCTAGACAAATCCATGTCCTTAATCAATTCCTTGGCTGGCATATGAAAGTAGAGTGAGCTATTAAGAGAATAGTCGTTACCGCTTTTTTCCCATTCATATTTAGAAAATGGGACAAAGTGTTCGACTGTAATTTGATCCCTAAAGACCTCTTCTGGTTCTCTCCACCCAGAAAGATGGTGATATATAGTGTGCCAAGGATATTCCCCTAAAAATCCTTCGTGTTGTGTTGATGGTGCGCTGACAATATGAGGATCGCAAAGTATTTTTCCCTCAACTCCTTTGGCTAATGAATCATAATCACCTTTGCGGATGAAAATAGAGTTGATCCTGAACCAACCGTCAAGATAAGGAGCCTCGATATCATCATCTGTATACTTCCTGTTTTCGGACCAAAAGCCATGCAAAACTAGCCAATCAGAATTGTCAGCAGGCATTGTCCTTTGAAGTAACTCAGAGAATTCAGGTATAATCCCTTCATCCCACAAGAAGTTAGTTTTGGCTACCACGTCATTTTCATTTGGGAATGGGAAGTGATAAGGTTGCCACCAAGTACACTGTTTGTTGTGATAAGTTTTGTATTCTCCAGATTGTCTTGCCCAGTTAGTCGGATCAATATCGCGTTTGCTTATTTGCCAAGGCCCTTCATAAATATCATCATCTGGTACATCGCTATAACCTCTATTAATCCAATGGAAGTTATCAGAAAGTCTGGCCAAAAACTCATGGAAGGCCATCCATTGATATTTTTTCCCGACACGCTCCATTGCTCCACCACTGTGGCCGCCACTCCTTCCGTAAGAGCACATTCTTTCAAAATCAGCAAATAGTTCTTCAGTCCAACCAAATTCATGAGAGCGTTTGCAAACCCATCTTTGAGCCCATTTCCTGCTAAAGGGGGCTGGCCCATTATTTCTTATCCCAGAAAGCCAACGATAATACTCTTTCTGCTCGTCGCTGAGTTGTGCGCTTACCATGCTATCAAAATTTTCTTGTTCTTTTCTTTGCTCTTCAAAGCTGCGTTTACAGTCTTCGGAATCATACTTAATTCTTCTAATAGCCTTTAATAACTCTTTTGGTGAAACTGAATTATCACTTACTGGCATTGGTTCTATTTTTGCCAAATATTCTTCTTTCAGATCGTCAGTTAATAGCTCGTGCGCAAATCGTTTCTTAATCTCATATCCATTCTCAATTTTTGGTAAGGCTATAGGTGTTGAAGACCAATTATGCACACAGCCCATGGTGTAGTTTCCAAAGTCACCAGGAAAGCCCATTAAAGAACTCTTTATTCTTGATGAAAATTCATCTCCTGCTATGCGCTCCATCTCTTTTGGTGATGGATTATCCAGTTGTGAGCTGCTCGTATAAGGTGGTCTGAATTGTTCCGGAGTAATTTCTGCCGAAAGCACTCCAATATGCAAGGCATACTCTAAAATTCCTCGGGCATAGTCTCTAAGAAGAATGTGCGAAGGTGGCTCACCATCTCTAAATATTAATTCAAATGTAGTACTCGCTATACCTCTAATAATATCTTCTTTATTGGTATTGCAAACGACACCATATGCTACGGCATAAAGCCTCTCGGTTAAGTATGTATCCTCTAGATGCGAGAAATCGTTTAATAAAATTTCAACAAGATTAGGGTAACTAGAAAGAATTCTTACTAGTGATTTCGTAGATCGATCTCTTATTCTTCTATTCGGGGTAGTCAAAAACCAAATAAGGGTAATAGCACAGAGCCTAATTCGCTCTTCTTCTACAGAATCTAATATGCCAGAGTGTGACCACTCAATAATAGTTCTAATGATAGACTCATATTCATCATCTTCTTCAGAGCTATCACCGTATGCTATGTGTATAGACCAAAAGTGGTCTCTCTCAGCAATAGCTTTTTTTGCAAGATTTCGATGAAGAAACTCAGCATTCCATGGATGATTGGGTTCCGTTGACAATTTCAATAAAATATCCATGGCTGGGTGACTATAGGAATAACCCTCTAGGTTATTTAAAAGCTCCAGCGTCCTTTCAGAAAAAGAGCTTGGGCTCCTCCATAAAATAGTATTCTGAAAAGTCTCATCTAATTGCCGTTTCCCGACTTCAATATCATCAGGAAGCAAATCTTCTAGTTCCCTATTAAAGCATTCAGCAACAATGATAGCCAAGGCTTCGAATATTCCAGAAAAACGATAGTAACCATTATTTTTCAGTAATTCCCCTATAGAACCTTCATCTGAAAAGGCTACTTTAATGTCATCTACCTTATTTACTAGTTCCTGTGCAATAAAATAATCACTAAATCGTTCATATGTAAATCTGATAATAAGATTTCCACGCTGATCTTCTTTATAAGAAACATCCTCAGATAGAATGCCCTCATCGATCAATATGTCGAAAAGACTATCTCCATGATTAGGGTTTGGATCATAATTATTGACCAATCTTCTAACATATTGCTTCAGAAGACCTTCAAGATTATTTGGTAACAGTTTTGAAGCGATATGTATAAGTGTGGACTTAACGATATTCTCATCCGGATTGAACTTTTTCCTTTTGGCTACAACCCTTTCAATACTTGAAACATAGAAATCAAATAATGAGGTAATATAATTAAGCCCTTTTGGAAATGAGTTCTTTTTATTTTGCCTTAGAGCTCGGCAGCATGTTTTCAAGAAAAGTGGATTTGTAAATTCAGGCGCTAATATTGGTGCGCTTGGTTTGAATATGCCTTGCTGGGAAAGAAATTTCTCAGCAGCCCTATGTTCATGCCCCCTAAACCCATGATGCTCTATGCGAGGCAATAAGCTTTCGTCTGCACTATCGGGAAGAATGTAACTTAGATAAGTGCTGCGGCAACTAAACAGAACAGCAATATATGGAAATCTTGATAAATCTGACAAAAATCCTGTTATTTGGTTATGCCAGTCATCTCTATTATTTCCCTCATTTATAGCATCAATGATAATGAGTGCTCTCGCCCCCGATGCTTCACCGGCTGCATCTATAGCTCCTAAGACTTGGGAGCTTCTATAGTTTTGTAAGTCTAATGACTCCTTTAGAAAACCAGTTGGGTTCCCACCTTGATATTGAGCACCTAATAAAAACAATGTGGGTAAATTAATATTGATTCTATGTAAGCTCAGGTCACATAGGAGGTGTGACTTACCTATTCCAGCTTCCCCGTAAAGAAGCGCAGCTTTTGTCTGGGACGAGATCGCCTTTTTTTGCTTTATGAAAGATGCTAGATCATCTATTGCATTGTCTAATTTATACAGACTACTTCTAGAGTTATCCTTTCTTTCAGACCAATCGATTTTATCATGCACATCTTTATATACCTCGGCATATAGCTTAGATAGCTCTTCTAGCAAAGAGTTTATTTTTGATATTCGATTGTGAAAATCCTTGTCAGCAATCCCTTTGCCAAATTCATCCACAACATCATTAAGCTGATCAGCTAAGCTATTTATGCTTTCAATGTTTAATGAAACATCCCCTTTTTTATTTTCTGCTTTTAAGAAAGAAATAACATCTGAGCTAGCGTCTTTTAGCTCTGATCTTCTCTCTTTGAGAAGATCCCACCATGAGAAATTCAAACAAAGGCCATCAAAACTCTTTGCAATTGGCAATTCGACATGAAACTCAGGGGTATACCTATCTCCTAAGCTGTCTTGCGACCGTTTTGCGATACTTCTGAATACCTCTTTCCCGAGAAATGGTTCATTAAACCAATACAAAGCCCTACCTGAGTAAAGGGGGTCATCAAGCGTAAGAAAAGTGGTAATCTCATGCTTACCCCAGTATGAGAATTCAATTTTACGACCAACAGCTTTTGCTTGGCCCTCCCACTTTTTAATGTGCTCTAACCACTGATCCTCGACAGAAACTACTTGTTTTCCACCTTTTCCTTTCTTTCTGCTATCGGCTTTATCTAGAGGTAAGCAGACAATATAATGTGTTAACTTGGAGTGCTTTTCTAAGGCTGTAGTAAATGACTCATCTATTTGTTGCCAACGGGAAGAATTCATTCCATCTAAAAAATATTTAGCTTGCCAGCATATTTCCGAGTCATCTTCAAGAATCCAGTAACATTCAACACCTGCATCGCCTCCAGCGCCATCCTTCTTAACGAATCTCTTTCCATCACCTGGCTTTTGAAGATGGGCAATTTGGCAAATCAACTCTTCAAATCCTGAGTTTTTACTACCATCATGTGTTCTAATGCAAGAGAAGTTAATATCCATATAAGAAGTCTTAAATAACTGAATTAATACCAAATTAAGTACATACTCTATCATTAGAAAAAATAGGTCAATTAATAGCAAAGGAAATGTGTGCTAAATCTTAGGCTAGCCCACAATGGGGCAATCGCTTTTTAGATGAACGAACAGCGAGAGGGTTAGTGAGGATTGGCATTGTTGCACCAGTGACCGTTGGCGGCATGGATGCCGCCGTCGAGCCCTCAGGGACGAGTTTATGGCGTGTCACTGGGGAAGCAATGACAATTCAAGCCGCAAACTGACGACAAAATTATCTTGCTTTGGGGCAAATATCTTTTTAGCTAAACGAACAGCAGAAGTGTTATTTAAGATTGGCATTGTTGTACCTGTGACTATCTAAAAAGGATGCTTAGTCGCGCACTCTGGTGTTGCGCTGGATAGGCATAAATAGCCAAAGCATTTTATTTACTGGGTATGAAAGGGCATAATGCGGCGCTTACTATTTGTTTGAGATACAAGGAATAACCATGAAGTACTTGGTTAGCGTAGTTGCATGCTGTTTATTATCGGCCTGTTCTTTTGGGGATGCTGATGTTGAGTTTACGCCTGAAAAAGGGGAAGAGCGCTCGTATCAGCTGTATAGCACCACTAACATCACTGTAGACAATGGTCAGCGTACCGAAACGGTTAACGCCACGTCACATCAATTGCTGCGTTATAAGGTCCTCGAAACAGGCAAAAACAGTCGGTTTCAAGTGCATGTCGATTATATGAACATGCGCGATGGCCAAGGGAGCGGCGTCAGTAGTGGCCAGCGGGCCGATCGTAATCCCGAAATGCACGCTATTTTCTCGCAGGGATTTGAATTTTCTTTAAATCTAGACGATGGCAGCGTTAAAGAATTCAGTGCATTGAACAAACCTCTATGGCAGGCCCTGCTGGCTGAACGCGGCGCAGAGCTTGAGCAGGAACTGAAAAAGCTCTTTAGCTCATCGGCCTTTCTTAGCACCATACCCGCCAAAGCGGGGGCGGTTGTCGCGCTTCCTGCCTATCAAGGCCACGCGAATGCAAAACTTACCGTCTTGCAAGTCACTGATACTCATGTGTTAGCCAAAGTTGAAAGTGGCGGCGAGCAAGCCAAAATATACGGTCAGCTGATGTTAGAACGTGAGCGGGGGTGGTTAGCGCAGTTAGCCTTAGTGGCAGAAGCGCCGTTTGAGCGCTACGGCTATAAGGGCACAGTGCGCAGCAACGTTATTATGTTGCCGCAGGAG
The DNA here is from genome assembly GCF_025653545.1 of Shewanella sp. SW1. NCBI lineage: Bacteria > Pseudomonadati > Pseudomonadota > Gammaproteobacteria > Alteromonadales > Shewanellaceae > Shewanella > Shewanella sp. SW1. The sequence continues at coordinate 299,752 of NZ_JAKKSG010000003.1, forward strand.
CGCCAGTTGGGCGATCTGACACAGTATTTAGGTTTTTATGATTTCCCAGTATTTGAGTATCAAAAACAACCTGACGTTGTGTTGGATAATGTCAATAAGACCTTAACCCAAGATGCTGTATTTGCCTATGATGCGGGCTACTTTTACCAGCAAGATGATTTATTAAAGCTGACTTATCAGTATGACTTTTCAGGTTTTAAACCCGAAGGCGGGTTTAGCTTAACCGATATCACAGCACACAGTGCGGATGGCACAGTACTGCCGCTGCAATTGAGCAAGGTAGGCAGTTACAGTTATCCAGAACAGGATGGTTTCCATCAGTCTGAGCTGCAGAATTTGCTTATCGGTTGGAATGCGCCGAATGACCTCTTAGCTCAGGTTGCTGAGTTTCGCGCGACTGCCCATTATCGCGGCGCGAAATTAGTCAAACTTAACCTGACCCCCGATCCCAGCAAAACTGTGGTCTTGCAGTATGAAGATATACAGCTGGAACTCTCGCCAATCCCAGATAAATCATTCAGTTATTTGCTGAAATCGCGAGGCAGCACTGACAAATCTTGGTTATACCGGCGCTTTGACGGTGCCGAAGGCGCTATGGTGAAATATCTTTCACCGCCGCCCATTGGGCCGGATTGGTTAACCCCGGCAGAGCAAAATATGGTGGCGTTGGCCTCAGCGGCACAATATGAATCGATCACACAGTTTACCTTTCCCGCAGCGCCGCCGACGCTGACACTCTATGTGAATACTGTGGTTGACAGTGGTGAACTGACTAAGAACATTCGTTTTATTCCGACTCAAGATTACGCGCAAAATGTCGCCTATCCGCCGGCGCAGCAACAGCTGCTTTATAGTGATGATATGTATGCGTCCTATGTTAATCAGCCGCAAGTTACTGCACCTGAAGACCCCGCCTTACTTGAGCCGCAAGTCGTGGCCAAATACGGCGTCAGTTTGCTGTTAACTTCCGAGCAGGCAGCTGTGTGCACGCTCAGTGTTGTCGATGCACCTAAGGTCAACGAGCACACACTGCAATGGACAAACACAAGCACTAACACTAACAACACGGGTTTTGGTGGAGGGCTGGATAAGTTTGTGCTGTATCAACTGACTAGCGCCGATGGGATCCGCCGCAATTTTTACGACATCAATGTCAGCAGCACTTTGGCCTGTACCGGTACGCCCAAATGGCAAGCGCTAGCGTATCAACCCGAGCAAAGCTGGTTGATTGATATCACTCAGTTGCCGAATGTTGATACCCATCAAACCGTGGCCGACTTTATGCGGCGCTATCGTTTTTTAAATGCGCAAAATTTACAGCTAGCTCCTGCTATTCAAGGTGACAGCAGTGATTTTTATCAGCGTCCGTTGCAGCAAGTATTACGTGAGGAACGCTGGTTTGTACTGGCGGGGCGCGCAGCACAGATAGAGCAGCTGACGATAAGCGGCGAACCGGTCAATAAACAGTGGGTTAATACATTCCCTGCGTTACCTTAAGGAGCAGAATATGAGAGTCTTATTACTATTATCTGCACTACTTATGTCGTTTAATCTGTCGGCTGAGCGAATTTTACTCGACGAATTATGGCGGCTTAGCGATGTGCCTGGTGAAGCCATTTATTATCAGGAGCAAGCACCAACAGAGAAAGATGGCGTGTGGCCGCTACAACTCTTTTATCTGGAGACGGATAAACCCGTTTTTAAGGGTAGCGTCAACAGTCCCAATTTAGCCGAGAGTTTTATCGTTGGTGATTTCGAGTTTTTCTACCCCGATGGTCAACTGTCTCGCAAGGGCAGTAGCGATGCGCAAGGGCGCTATCAGGGCACGCATCTGCATTATTGGGAAGACGGAGCGCTCTCGGGAGAGTACCACTACCAGCATGGCCAGTTGCATGGAGATCAGAAAAGTTACCATACTAATGGTCAATTAAGGGAGCTTCAGCATCGTGTGAATGGGGCTGAATTAGGATTATCGCAAAGTTATTTTAACAATGGCCAGTTGCAAACACGCGTAACCTACGGCGCTAACGGTATGGAAGGGCTATATGAAAGCTTTCATAACAATGGTCAGCCGGAGCAAACCGTTAATATGGTGGCGGGAAAAAGAGAAGGCGAGCGACTGTATTGGACAAAAGATGGCTGGTTATACACTAAAGAGTTTTATCTTAAGGGGAAAATACACGGTGAAGTGTTGATTTACCGAGCTGCCGATGTGCTGCAAGAGATTAAACACTATGAGCATGATAAACAGGTGGGAAACCAGCAGCGTTTTGATGAACAAGGGCGGTTAGCAGAGCTGCAAAAGTATGATAAGGATGGTCGTGGAATTCAACATATTACCTATGATAATGCCGGTAATGTTGCGACCCAAACCGACACGCAATACCTTGCTAAAGGTCAGACTAGCACTGAACAGCGCTTCGATTCTGCGGGAAAGTTAACTTATCAATATCAGCAAGATACTGCAAAAGACTGGAGCTTACGTCAGCGTTTTGATGCAGCAGGTGAGCTGATTGAACGTGATGAACAACTCAAGGGGCGATACGATGGCTTGTATATCGGTGCTGGCTGGAACGGTTATATCAGGCGGATAAACTACCGCAAAGGTCAAATGCACGGTGCATATCGAGAAGATAAGGCCGAGGACGGCGGCTTTGTCAGCGGCCAATATCACTTAGGGTTAAAGTCCGGCAAGTGGGTCACAAAAAACGCGGATACGACGCGCAATGAGCAGTTTAACCAACAAGGTGAGCTGAGTGGTGAACAAACAGAAATCGCAGCCGATGGCACGATAATGCGTCGAGAGTTTTATAAAAACGCTAAGTTACATGGCGCGTATTTACTGCGTGGCTTTGATAAACAACTGCAAGCCCAAGGTCAGTATGTTAACGGTCAGCGCGAAGGCCAATGGCTGCTGCAAGATGAAAGCAGCTACAGCATGGTTAAGCTCTGGCATGGCAACTATAAAGCAGGACACGAAGTGGGTCTCTGGCAAGCCTTTTCCGTCAATGGCCATTTATTAGGGCGGGCCCAGTATGATGATAAAGGTCAATTGCAAGGCAAAGGCTATAGTTTTAACGAAGATGGCAGCCTGCTGCAAAGTGATGAGTATCTTGATAATCAACTGCATGGGAGGTCGGTGTACTACTTTAATGGTGAACCCTCATCCGAGTATCGCTATCAAAATGGTCAGATGATCAGCGAGTAGCACTTCATCACCTAACCACACAATCAAGCAAAAACCGGCTAATTAGGTCGGTTTTTTGCTTTTTTGCATCTAGTTTGCTTGCCTTGCTTTATCGTCAGGCATACGCGCCGCTTGTCATTAGAGGGGGACTTCTCAACCCCTCGTTTCGTGTTTACTAACTTGCCAGAACAAACACAATCTCAGCGTTAAACGTCAACACGCCTTTATACTTCTTTGGCTATCACAGGGGGTGTTTTTAAACATGAACAATGTAGATGGGTGTACGAGCTGATTTTCAGCTAAAAGCATTATATTCATTCGGGATGGATAGTTTTACTTTTCAAACTCTTGAAAATAATTATTTATTGTGTAAAGTAGCGACCCTTGCTATTTTGTAACAAAATGATACAGATTTGCTGTTTTATTTGTCCATTTATTGGATATCCCTTTGCGTATGTCGCCCGACACAGCTAGCAGCAGTCTTGTTAGCTGTTTTTTTTGCCTAAATTTAAATATTGTTTGTTTTTTGCTCTACAAATCCATAGGTTAACACTTAGCCTTTGGATAATTGCGGCTATGCTTATTTCTATAACAAGGTTCCGTGAAAAAGGAGCGTGAGATGAAGCGAGTATTAATTAATTTGACGGGAAAAGTGCAAGGTGTTGGTTGCCGTCATGCGACCTTGACTAAGGCCAGAGCCCTTGGTGTGACAGGATATGTAACCAATTGCCGCGATGGCAGTGTTGAAGTACTCGCCCAAGGCAGTGACATTGCTGTTAATGCTTTAATTGCTTGGTGCGAAGTAGGTGTGCCTTGCACTGAGGGATTAACCGTAACGGTAGGAGAAGACGAGGCTGATGATATCTACCTCGATTTCTCCATCGTTCAGTCTTAATTTAAACGTACCGTGTTAACTTAAGAATTGTGCGGGTTGTGTGTTTGTTCAGTATTGGCCAACAGTCTGTATTGATTCGGCATTCTGATTATTTTGCATTGCACTGGGTTGCGCCATCTTGCGGATTTGGATCACCATGCCCATTTCGGGATGATCTAAATAATGGATTTCTTCACTCTTCACACGGCGGTTTTGCTCCAAAGGCACAGACATTAAAAATGGTGTCATGACTTTGGGCGCCGTGAGTGTTGCGCTGGTATCGGCCGCATCACTGGGTACGGCTGGCATTAATTTTCTGCCTTCTTTGCGCAAGTGCAATGCGGTTTCAATATACAAATAGTGGCTTAAATAGATATTCAGTGTGCCATCTAATTCCCATACTGGTGATACAGCAGGTGCAAGCATTGGCGTGCCATCGGCATTAGTCATAGGCTCTGCTTGAGCTTGCTTAATGATTTTTCTGCCATCGAAGTGATAAGTACCTGAGAAATCTTTACCCGCAAATAAGCGTATGGGTACTGAGCCACTCTTACCACGCATAGGTTGTTGCCAAGCCATGTGCAGTAAACTGCGCGTACCACGTTCGCGGGAAATACTATTGATAATGCTCGCGAACTGACTTTGGCTGCGGGTTAACAATACTGGGTTGCCATTGGCTGTAGGATAACTGATCTGTGCGCTGCTGATTTCTGATGGGATCACCGGCGGGTAACGATATTCCACACTCGCAGGCACAGCAGGCATAGGTTCTGACGTCGAGGTACCGTTTAAGGTTTCAGCGCAGTGGCTATTTGCATCGGCATCAAAGACCAGTGTGCAAGGCGCAGATGCGCTGGGTATCGGCGTGATTGCTTGCGCGATAGCGGGGGAGATTAAGTCTATTGCGTTATCGGTTTTCGTCTTGTTCGGCGTATCAGGCCATTGTTCACTTGACTGACTTTGGCGTTCAAACACATAGACTTCAACCTCGAACCAAGCTTCTGCTTGGACGACCTGACTGTGTGATAGTGCAATGAGTGTAGCGATAGAGACCGCGAGTTTACGTAACACTATTTATCTCCAAGACGATGTTGCGATAATTGTTCTAGCAAGAGTTTCACTAAAGCGAGCCTGTCTTTACTGGTTTCGGCTGCAAGGCTGAACTTTAACTTATTCGGTCCTTCCATTCGATAGATTTGTGGCTGGCTTTGGAGTAATCCAATAATAAACACAGGATCTATGACATGATCATCACTAAATTCGATGCTGCCACCTTTACTGTGCACTTCTATTTTAGTCGCACCTAAGCGAGTCGCCTCATGTTTATAGAGGGTCATTTCCATTAAGTTACGCGTCGGTTCAGGTAATAAGCCAAAACGGTCGATCAATTCGACTTTTAACTCATCCAGCGCCGCCTGTGTTTCGCAACCTGCGATGCGTTTATAGAGCGACAGACGAATATTTACGTCGCTCACATAGGCTTCAGGCAGAAGGGCGGGGATACGCAGTTCAATTTCGCATTGCTGATTGAGCATTTGCGCCAGTGACGGTTCTTTGCCTTGTTTTAAGGCTTTTACTGCCGCTTCGAGCATTTCCATGTACAAGCTAAAACCAATTTTCGAAATATGGCCACTCTGTTCATCGCCCAAGAGTTCACCTGCGCCGCGGATCTCTAAATCTTGGGTCGCCAGCATAAAGCCCGCACCGAGATCTTCAAGAGCATCAATGGCTTCTAAACGTTTGCGTGCATCTGGGGTCATACGTTTGGGATGCGGCGTCATCAAATAAGCGTAGGCCTGATGATGCGATCGCCCGACGCGGCCACGCAATTGGTGTAACTGTGCCAGACCAAAGGTATCAGCGCGCTCAATAATAATGGTGTTGGCACTTGGGACGTCGATACCGGTTTCGATAATAGTGGTACAGACTAACACGTTGAATCTTTGATGGTAAAAGTCTGACATTACCCGTTCTAGATCGCGCTCACGCATTTGACCGTGGGCAACGACGACTCGCGCTTCAGGCAATAAATCGATAATGCCTTGGGCACATTTCTCAATACTTTCAACATTATTGTGCAGGTAATACACTTGGCCGCCACGGAGAATTTCCCGCAAAATGGCTTCGCGCACAGTCGCGGGATCCGATTCCCGCACAAAGGTTTTCACCGCTAAACGTTTGGCGGGCGGGGTGGCGATAATCGATAAATCGCGCATGCCCGACATGGCCATGTTTAAGGTGCGCGGAATAGGCGTTGCGGTCAGGGTTAAGATATCCACGTTGGCGCGCAGCGCCTTGATTTTCTCTTTCTGACGCACACCGAATCTATGTTCTTCGTCGATAATCAATAGGCCTAAGTTTTCAAACTTGGCCTCAGATTGCAGTAGCTTGTGGGTACCTATAACGATATCGACTTTGCCTTCTTCCAATTGCTGCAGCACTTGAGTCTGCTCTTTGGCGGTACGAAAGCGTGACATAACTTCAGTAACCACGGGCCAGTCGGCAAATCTGTCTTTAAAGTTTTCATAGTGTTGCTGGGCAAGCAATGTGGTCGGAACTAGCACGACCACTTGTTTACCAGCGTTGACGGCCACAAAGGCGGCGCGCATAGCGACTTCGGTTTTACCAAAGCCCACATCGCCACAGACTAATCTGTCCATTGCGGTCGGCGATTGCATATCGGCTAACACGGCAATGATGGCGCTTTCTTGATCGACGGTTTCTTCGAAGGGGAAGCCGCGGGCGAATTGAGCGTATTCTTCTTCGTCAATTGCGCAGCTTTCGCCGGGACGCGCTTGGCGACGGGCATAGACATCGAGCAGCTCGGCTGCGACGTCGCGGATTTTTTCAATCGCCTTTTTCTTGGCTTTAGCCCACGTCTCGTTGCCGAGTTTATTTAAGTGGGCGTCTTCATCGGCGCCAACACTGTAACGGCTGATGAGATGCAATGAAGACACTGGCACATACAGTTTGTCACCGCCAGCGTATTCTAATTGCAAGTATTCTGCGACCAGTCCACCCGTATCTAGGGTGACTAAGCCCCTATAAAGTGCAACGCCGTGTTCTAAATGCACTATGGGCTGGCCAACTTTGAGTTCGGCCAAGTTTTTAATCAGGGCATCATTACTGATCTGACGCTGTTTTTCACGCCGGCGTTGCTGGGAAATTCGATGGCCGAAGAGTTCAGTCTCACAAATAATACTGATACTTTCTTTGGCGCTGAACTGCAGCAAACAACCGCGTGACAGCGGTGATACGATAAGGCCTAACTTGGCATCACTTTGAATAAATTCATCAAAATGGTTAAACAGCGCAGGTTTTAACTGAATTTTAGCGAGCAATTCAAGCAGCGCTTCACGGCGACCCTCGGACTCGGCGCTAAACAACATGCGTTTGGCGCTGCTGGCATAATCTTGCAGCGCTAGCAGCGGTTGCTTTAATTTATGATTGGCACTGATGTCGGGCAGGGTGCTGGCGGCAATAACAACCGCTTTCGTTGTTTCAGTGCCATCTGTTGGCACTTGCATTTGATAACGTGGCAGCGGTTTAAAGGCGGCAAATAACTCTTCTATGAGTAAATACAGCTCTTTAGGCGCCAGTAATGGCCGCAGCGGATCGACGCGTCTGTCTTGATAGCGATGCTCGACTTCTTGCAGATGGGCGCGCGCCGACTTTTCGATATCGCCTAAGGTGACGAGTTGAGTGTCCTTGGGCAAGTAATCGAATAGGGTGGCGGTGTCATCAAAAAATAGCGGCAGGTAGTTTTCGATCCCCGCCGGCATCAAGTTACGGCTCACTAGCTGATAAACCGATTCCGGCTCTTTGACTATGACCTCGAAACGGCGGCGGTATCTTTGCCTAAAACCTTCGATGGCCGAACTGTCGGTTGGGAATTCCTTCGCGGGCAATAGGCGAATTGAGTCGACAGGTTGCAATGAGCGTTGGGTTTCTGGATCAAAATGGCGAATGGTTTCCACTTCTTCATCGAATAGCTCGATGCGCAGTGGCATATTCATCCCCGTTGGGAAGATATCCAGAATCGATCCGCGAATGGCAAACTCGCCATGTTCATACACTTGCTCCACCGAATGGTAGCCAGTGTCGGTTAAATGCTGGCGTACATCGTGTAACTTGTAGCTATCACCCTTTTTGAGCACAAACACGTTGGCGCTTAAATATGCCTTAGGTGGCAGGCGTATCATCAAGGTGGTGACGGGCACGATAACGATATTTTGCTCAATCTGAGACAGCTGCGATAGCGTTTCGAGTCGCTGGGAAATTAAATCCTGATGGGGCGAAAAACTGTCGTAGGGCAAGGTTTCGCGGTCAGGGAATAATCTGACCTTAATGCCTGTTTTACTGAGCAAATAACTCAGCTCTAACTCTAAGCTTAAGGCGCTTGGCGTGTCACTGGTGACGACTAAGGTCGTTCCCTTATGTTGACGCGCTAAATTGGCGAGTGTAACGGCTTGGCAAACGCCGCCCACGGTGGACAGAGTCTGAATTTGAGTGCCATTTTTGACGGCTGGCGGCGTTAGGGCTGATATGTGAGTCATTGGCGTGCGATAAACTGATTCATTCACAAATAGTTGCAGACATTGTAGAGACTTGATGGCGTAGGTGCCAGAGAAAAGTCAGCGGCTATTGACGCTCGTCTCTGGCGAGTTTGCGTAACTTGAGTTGTTTCTGTTGCACATTGAGGCTGGCTTTGACTAATTGCTCCACGTCAGATTCAAGAATTTGACTGAATTCAAAGTCGGTTTGCCATTGTAGATGTTCAGGTTGAGTATGTTGCTCTGTACTGTCATTACGACTCATATCGCCTTCGGCTTGTGCTATTTTTTGTGCTTGAGTGGCGATGACTTTGCCAAAACAGAGAATGGCAACTAATTCGTCGTGAATAAACAGAGTAATTTTATAGTGGGAGCCAATGTCTAAGGCTGTTGGGGTGAGTAATCTCAGGCCACTGCCACCAAATTGGTTACCAAAGCATTTTTCGCCCTCTTGGGTTTCTTTTTCTAATACATGTTGCAGCACTAAATCTACTTTGCGGGATTGCAGCTTTAAAAAATCCACGACAACTTTTGCCTCGTTATCTAAATGGCGCAGCTGTAGCAAGCAGTTAGCTTCGAGTGTTTTGACTTCGCTGAGCAGTTGAATGCCTAATGATTGCATTGATCTCAGTGCCATTTCTGAGGGTAATGGCTGGGAACTCGGCCATTGGCTTAGGTAGGCGGTAAAGTGGTGAGGCACACTAAAATACGGATTGGTGTCAGTGAACAAGGCTTGCCTCTTTATTTATAGGACCAATACCCCTATTATCGTGCCCATCTTCATGATTTAGCAAGTTCAGCACACAGGACGCAACCCTCTTTCAATGAATCCAGGATTCCCTTTCTATATTGGTTACCGTTATTGGCGGGCCAAAAAAGCGAACGCGTTCGCGTCGTTCATTACCTTATTTGCCGTTTCGGGCATTTTTTTAGGCGTTGCAGCCTTGATCGTTGTCAGTTCAGTGATGAATGGCCTTGAAGGCCAACTTAAGCAACGTATTTTAGGTGCAGTGCCACAATTAACCCTTTATAGCGAAGCGCCGTTAGTCGATTGGACAAAGCAGGCGAGTGCGCTTAAAGCCTTACCGGGTGTGTTAGGCGTTACACCGAGCGTGTCGACGCAGGCCATGGTGCAATCTGCGTCGAATATTCGCGCTGTGCAGGTTTATGGGGTGTTTCCCGAATTAGCGCAAAAGTTATCCTCCGTTGCGCAGCACACTTACTCAGGTGCATTTGAACAGTTGGCGAGTGGCGACTTCAAGGTGATTTTAGGATCTGAGCTCGCACGGCAACTCAAAGTCGCTCCCGGTGATACGGTACGATTATTGAGTGGCGATGGTGTGGTGTACTCCCCATTAGGCCCAGTGCCGAGTCAACGTAAGTTCTTGGTATCTGGCATTTTTGAAATGGGCTCTCAGGTTGATGCCGGCGTTGCATATATCCATTATCAAGATGCAAAGCGTCTAATGCGTCAACCGAGTGAGGCTATTGATCAGCTTAGACTCTATTTAGCCGATCCCTTCAGCGCGCCCGCTTTAGCGTCTAAAGTGCAGGATGTTCTCGCTAAACAAGATATTAAGGTAACAACCAGCGATTGGCGCGATACCTATGGTCACTTGTTTGGTGCGGTAAAAATGGAAAAGAACATGATGTCACTGATGCTGAGCCTGATTGTGGCCGTGGCCGCATTCAATATTGTTTCGGCGCTAGTGATGATGGTGGTCGATAAAACCACGGATGTGGCAGTGCTAAAAACCCAAGGCGTAACCACGCCCGCCGTGATGGGCATTTTTGTGGTGCAGGGTTCGCTCAATGCTGTACTTGGTTTAGTGCTTGGGCTCGCGGTAGGTATACTTATCACTTTGAATCTGAATGGCATTATGACGACCTTAGGCATTTCGATTTTAGGTGCGGGACAGAGTTTGCCAGTAAAACTGGAGTTGATGCAGTTGTCAGTGATTGTGATAGGCACGCTATTGGTCACCTTGTTGGCGACCTTATATCCCGCGCTGCGTGCGGCCAGTGTGCAACCCGCAACTGCGCTGAGATACGAGTAAACCCGTGAGCTTTTATGAATAGTCGTCACCCATGGGCATTCATCCGTGAGTGATGGCTTGCCAAGGTGAAAATAATTTAATGCATTGATTTAATGAAATAAATTGATGCCAAAGCATGTTTAAGAGAGAACTTCAATGCAAGACGTGTTACTGCAAGTGCAGAGTGTCAGTAAGAGTTACCATGATGGCGCCGTGACCACGCAAGTGTTGTCTAATGTCGATTTGCAGGTGTTTAAGGGCGAGCAGTTGGCGATTGTCGGCAGCTCAGGCTCAGGTAAGAGCACACTGCTGCATATTATGGGCACTTTGGATGAGCCAACCGCGGGCAAAGTCTTGTTGCAAGGCGAAGATTTATACCAAGTGTCTAGTGCGCGCCAAGCGCAGATCCGCAATCAAGATCTCGGCTTTATCTATCAATTTCATCATTTATTGCCTGAATTCACTGCGCTAGAAAATGTCGCTATGCCGGCATTTATTCAAGGTAAAGACCGTAAACAAGCACTCGCCGATGCCAAAGTCTTATTGGAGCGGGTAGGGCTAGGCCATCGCATGACCCACATTCCCGCCGAACTATCGGGCGGCGAGCGTCAGCGCGTCGCTATCGCGCGGGCGCTAATCAATCAACCTAAGCTGGTGTTGGCCGATGAACCTACGGGTAACTTAGATGCCAACAGCGGCGATGCGGTTTATGAGTTGATCCGCGAGCTGGCCGATCAGTTAGGTACGGCGTTTGTGGTGGTGACCCATGATCATAAATTGGCTGTCCGTATGGACCGCCAACTGATGATGAAAAACGGTTACTTGCAATTAGCGGCGGAAACCCAAGTATGAAAGGACCGTTAGCCCTATCCATTGGTTGGCGTTTTTATCGCGCCCGCCAATCCAACAGTTTTATTAGTTTTATTTCCTTTGCATCGACTGCCGGTATCGCTTTAGGTGTGGCGGTATTGATCATAGTTCTGTCTGCAATGAATGGTTTTGAGCGCGAGCTAGAGCAAAGATTACTGGGTGTAGTGCCGCAGGCGGACATTGTCGGGGTGGACGAACCTATCGTCAATTGGCAGAGTGTTGCGCAAGGTGCACTACAAATTGAAGGTATTCGTGGTGCTGCCCCCTTTATTCGCATGCAAGGTTTAGTGCAGAAGCCTGGTGGTTTTCAAGGCTTAGCCGTGGTGGGTATTGATCCGAAAGAAGAAACGAAGGTTTCAACTTTGTCACAGTTTATGAGTGATGCAAGCTGGCAGAGTCTGAGCCAAGATGAGAATCATATCGTCCTTGGCGAGAGTTTATTGACTAAGTTGGGGCTTGAGGTGGGTGATACGCTGGCCTTATATGTGCAGGATATCGATCCCGACACGGCAGGCAGTTTACGTGCGGCGAAGAGCCATCGTTTTGTGGTGTCAGGCACCTATCATCTGGGCGGCGAGCTTGAACTGACAACCGCTTATATTCCATTGCAATACGCGGCGCAGATCTTGAACATGAATAACGGTGTAACGGGTGTGCGTATTAGCGTCGATAAAGTGTTTGATGCACCAGTAAAAGTGCGCGAACTCGGTTATGCGCAAAAGCAGTCTGTGTATATCAGTGACTGGACCCGTACTCAAGGGCATTTATATCAAGATATTCAGTTAGTTCGTACTGTGATGTATTTAGTTTTAGTGCTAGTGATTGGTGTGGCCTGCTTTAACATCGTCTCCACCTTAGTGATGGCGGTGCGGGATAAAGCGTCCGAAATTGCGATTTTGATGACCATGGGCCTGAGTCGTTTGGCTGTGATGGGGATTTTCATGGTGCAGGGTGCGTTAAACGGTCTGCTTGGCTGTGGTCTTGGCGGCATTATTGGCATTAGTGTGGCGCTGAATTTAAGTGCGATTGCGAGCTCAGTTGAGCAGTTACTCGGTATTCAACTGCTCTCGGCCGATGTTTACTTTGTCGATTTTTTACCGTCTGAATTGCATGTTTCGGATGCGGTACTGGTGATTGTTATGGCGTTTGTGATGAGTTTAATCGCGACTTTGTATCCCGCTTGGAAGGCGAGCCAAATTTCACCAGCACAAGCGTTAGCGGGTAGATAACTGGATAAGTGGTTGTTCGTCCTGTTAGCCGATTTGGGCTGAAATCAGTGCAGATGTTTTCAGGACACTCCTTTCTTCCCAATGACTATTGCTTAATTACTATACTATTTCTAAATACGATATTGTGGCGACTGAGGACTTGATAACTCGAGTACTTAAGGCTTTAGAATGAAAACCACATAAACAAAAAGGCCAGTGGGCGCTCTTAAAGAGATTACCACTGGCCTTTTTTGTATTTGTTTTATGCGTTTATTTAAAGCTAAGTGTTAATCTTGATTAACGCTTTAAGCCTTCGTTCAATAATGGACGCATGATCTTCACTAATTCTGTGGTCACCTTAGGTGAGCCAGCAACGATGTTGCCCGAAACCAAATAGTTATGGTTACCAGTAAAATCAGTCACTGTACCGCCTGCTTCGCGGCAAATCAGATCGCCAGCAGCGATGTCCCATGGCTTTAAGCCGATTTCAAAGAAACCGTCCAAACGACCCGCGGCAACATAGGCTAAATCTAATGCGGCAGAACCTGCGCGACGTAAGTCAGCACATTGGCCGAAGACTTCGCCGAAAATAGCCATGTAAGTTTCAGTGTGTTGACGCGCCTTGAATGGGAAGCCAGTACCAATAATGGTAGGCGCTAATTCATTCACGTTGGTAACACGCAGACGGAAATCATTGAGTTTGGCGCCTTTACCACGGACGGCGGTAAAGAGTTCTTCACGGACAGGATCGTAAACAACGGCAACTTCAGTCTTGCCTTTGTATTGCAGAGCGATAGAAACCGCGAAGTGGGGAATGCCTCTAACAAAGTTGTTAGTGCCATCCAGAGGGTCGACTATCCAAACATAGTCTTTATTCTCACCGCGGTTTTCGCCTTTCTCTTCACCCACGATAGTGTGATCAGGGTAAGATTTACGAATTTGGTAAGTAATTGTCGCTTCTGCTTCCTTGTCTACACTGGTAACAAAATCGTTGATACCTTTTGAACTGACTTCGATACGGTCAAGTTCAGTATAGGCGCGCATAATAGTTTGGCCGGCCGCGCGGGCAGCGCGTACAGCAATCGTCAGCATCGGATGCATTGCAATCCCCTGGATGTTAAAGAACGTTAAAATAGCGGGCGGTATTATACTCGATTTGATAGTTATATCAAATACCGATTTTCATATAAGCATTCGGCAATGGCTGTGATAATATTCGTCCCCAACGTTTTATGAATTAAATTAAGTTGTTTCATGCTAAGTAATATTCGAGTGGTTTTAGTGGGGACTTCGCACCCCGGCAATATTGGTTCTACTGCCAGAGCGATGAAGACTATGGGTCTGTCTACTCTGTATCTTGCAGAGCCCCGGGTTGAGCCCGACGGTCATTCCATAGCATTAGCCGCGGGTGCATCGGATATTCTGAAACATCTTGTGAAAGTGGATTCACTTGCTGAAGCGATTGCCGATTGCAGTCTAGTGATTGCAACCAGCGCGCGCAGTCGCACCTTAGATTGGCCCATGTTAGAGCCAAGACAAGCTGGGGTGAAATTAGCGACCGAGGCACTTAAAGGCCCTGTTGCGATTGTGTTTGGCCGTGAAAACCATGGTTTAAGCAATGAAGAGCTGCAACAGTGCACTTATCATGTGGCTATCCCTGCAAATCCAGAGTACAGCTCGCTTAATCTGGCGCAAGCCGTACAAATCATTTGTTATGAAACCCGCGTTGCCCATCTCGCGCAAAAAGATGTTGCCGAAGAAGAGCTGACTGAGTATCCCTTGGCTGCCGATCAGGAACGTTTTTTCGCACACCTTGAAACGACACTGTTATCAACTGGATTTATCATCAAGAACCATCCTGGACAAGTGATGATGAAACTTCGCCGCTTGTTTAGTCGTGCACGGATTGAGAGTCAGGAAATGAATATCCTCAGGGGTATTTTGACGTCAATTGAGAAAGTGGCGGGTTCTAACGAAAAATAGCCAAACCTTAATAATTAACACTAATCGCGAAGGATAAACAATGGGCGTGATAGCTAGGCTAAAAGAAGATATTGAATCTATATATCACCGTGATCCTGCGGCGCGTAGCGCGTTTGAGATCTTGGTTAACTATCCAGGCATGCATGCCATTTGGTTGCATCGGATAAGCCATAAGCTATGGAAGCGCGATTGGCGCTTAACGGCACGTTGTTTATCGACGTTTTCCCGTTGGTTGACAGGAGTTGAAATCCATCCTGGGGCAACCATAGGTCATCGATTTTTTATCGACCACGGTATGGGCGTTGTGATAGGTGAAACGGCTGAGATTGGTGATGATTGCACCCTTTATCACGGTGTCACGCTTGGTGGAACCACCTGGCAGGCGGGGAAACGTCACCCGACGTTAGCCAATAACGTGGTGGTGGGCGCAGGGGCAAAAATCCTCGGTCCTATTACCATGCACGATGGTGCGCGTGTGGGTTCGAATTCTGTTGTGGTGAAAGATGTGCCCAAAGATACCACGGTTGTGGGGATTCCTGGGCGCGTGGTGGCTACACCGTCACCGCAATCGAAAGAGAAAACTGAACGCCGCAGCGCGATGGCAAAAAAATATGGCTTCGATGCGTACGCGGTATCACCGGATAATCCCGATCCGGTGGCCAATGCAATAGGGCAGATGCTCGATCACATGCATTTGATGGACTCGAAAGTTCAAGAGTTGTGTCAAGCCATTCAAGGGCTAGGTGGTAATGTCTGCACCGAAAAACTGCCAGAGCTTGATATGGGCGAGTTTAATGATGCAGAAAAAGCGGCAGCGGAAAAACGCCATAGTGCATTAGATGAGTTTGATCCGAGTATCTAAGTTTCAAGAAATGGTTCAACGAAATGATTTAACTTAGTGGTCTAACTTGCTTAAGGGCTGACCCTCACAAGGGTTTCGTTTAGCGTTTTACTTTAGCTCATCCTGTTGTAAAGGCGCATATTGCGATCAAACCTGAGTTTGATCGCGCCATAGTACCGAGATCACTTTTATCCTGCGTTTATATCGTGCTAGTTGTCGATTAATTGGCGCTTTAGCATTGAATCTTAGGCTAGAAAAAGGTTAAATACCCCACCAAGATGAAAGGGTATTGGTTATGTGCACACTCATATACTTGAGTGTTTTAGTAGGTTTTAATACTTGACTGAATTACTCGGGTATGTTGAAATAATGCATACCTGTTCGGGAGCTATGGTAGTTATGAAACTTACATCAAAAGGTCGTTATGCAGTAACCGCTATGCTAGATGTGGCAATCCACTCAGCATCGGGACCAGTTCCCTTAGCGGATATCTCTGAAAGACAAGGGATTTCGCTTTCCTATCTGGAACAACTCTTCGCTAAGCTAAGAAAACACGGTTTAGTTGCCAGTGTACGTGGACCGGGCGGTGGTTATCGCTTAGGTCTAGAAGCCAATGATATTTCAGTCGGCATGGTTGTCCATGCCGTAGACGAGTCTGTCGATGCGACTCGTTGCCAAGGACTTGGCAATTGCCAGAGTGGAACTCGCTGTTTAACCCATTCACTTTGGGGCGATTTAAGCAAACAAATTTCCGATTTTTTAGATGGTATCAGTCTTGCCGGCTTGATGCAGAAGCGAGATGTGCAATTTATCTCACTTAAGCAAGACACTATGCAAAAGGAACAAAGAGTCAGTTTATAGCGGCACTTTGTTATATATAAAAATAATTTTTGTACGTTGTATGTAGCCTCTACCAGAGACTGCTCAGTACGGAGTGTGTTATGAAGCTTCCTATCTATTTAGATTATGCCGCCACCACGCCTGTTGATCCTAGAGTCGCGGAAAAGATGTTCCAATGCATGACAATGGACGGCATCTTTGGTAATCCGGCCTCACGTTCACACCGCTACGGCTGGCAAGCCGAAGAAGCGGTGGATATTGCTCGCAACCAAGTTGCCGAGTTAATTAACGCCGATCACCGCGAAATTGTGTTTACCTCTGGCGCGACGGAATCGAACAACTTAGCGATAAAAGGTGTTGCTCATTTCTATCACAAGAAAGGCAAGCACATCATCACCAGTAAGACTGAACATAAAGCGGTTCTCGATACTTGTCGCCAATTAGAGCGTGAAGGTTTCGAAGTGACTTATTTAGAGCCTGCTGCAAACGGCATCATTCCGATGGAACGTTTAGAAGCGGCAATGCGTGACGACACTATCCTTGTCAGCATCATGCACGTGAACAACGAAATCGGTGTTATCCACGATATCGATGCAATCGGTGAACTATGCCGTTCAAAAGGCATCATTTTCCACATGGATGCGGCGCAAAGTGCAGGCAAAGTACCTATCGATGTGCAAGCCACTAAAGTGGATTTGATCTCGATTTCTGGTCACAAAATGTATGGTCCTAAAGGTATAGGCGCACTATATGTTCGTCGTAAGCCACGCATTCGCTTAGAAGCGCAAATGCACGGTGGTGGTCATGAGCGTGGCATGCGTAGCGGTACGTTACCAACGCATCAAATCGTAGGTTTAGGCGAAGCTGCTGCAATCGCAAAAGCGGAAATGGCCTCTGATGATGCCCGTATCGGTGCATTACGTGACAAATTATGGAATGGCATCAAGCACATTGAAGAAACCTATATCAATGGTGATGCGATTGACCGTGTTAGCGGTAGCCTCAACGTCAGCTTCAACTATGTTGAAGGTGAGTCGTTAATGATGGCTCTGAAAGATTTAGCTGTTTCATCGGGTTCGGCTTGTACCTCAGCCAGCCTAGAGCCTAGTTACGTATTACGTGCACTTGGCTTAAACGATGAAATGGCACATAGCTCGATTCGTTTCTCAATCGGCCGTTTCACAACCGAAGAAGAAATCGATCACGCTATCGAAGTAATTACTCAATCTATTGATAAATTAAGAGAAATGTCTCCTTTGTGGGAAATGTTTAAAGATGGAATCGACCTGAACCAAGTTCAATGGGCACATCATTAATTCTGACCTTTACAATAGATAATTTTGGAGCAGTACCATGGCTTACAGTGAAAAAGTGATAGATCATTATGAGAACCCTCGTAACGTTGGTTCTTTTGATAAAAACGATCCTTCGGTCGTGACCGGTATGGTAGGCGCGCCTGCTTGCGGTGACGTGATGAAACTTCAGTTGAAAATTGGTGCTGATGGCATCATTCAAGACGCTAAGTTCAAAACCTACGGTTGTGGTAGCGCGATTGCGTCTAGCTCACTGGTAACTGAGTGGGTTAAAGGTAAGACTATCGAACAAGCTGCGGCGATCAAAAACACGGATATCGCTGAAGAATTGGCATTGCCACCAGTGAAGATCCACTGTTCAATTTTGGCTGAAGATGCCATTAAAGCTGCTATCGACGAGTACAAATCGAAACAAGCTAAGTAACATCTGGAGTTAAGATGGCGATTACAATGACCCCAGCGGCAGCCGATCGTGTCAGATCTTTCTTAGTCAACCGAGGCAAAGGTGTAGGCCTGCGTCTCGGCTTAAGAACATCAGGCTGTTCTGGTATGGCTTATGTACTTGAGTTCGTTGATTCTTTAAATGATGATGATGAAGTGTTTGATATCGAAGATGTGAAAATCATCATAGATGCCAAGAGCCTTATCTATCTTCAAGGGATCGAGCTGGATTTTGTTAAAGAAGGGCTGAATGAAGGCTTCCAATTTAATAATCCTAACGCAAAAGGTGAGTGTGGTTGTGGTGAGAGTTTCACTGTTTAACCGCTAAAGTTGACGCATGAATTATTTCGAGCTGTTTAAATTTTCCCCTGCCTTCGATATTGATACCGCCTTACTTGCAGAACGCTATCGCGAACTGCAACGGGCGGTTCATCCCGATAAATTTGCCAATGATACTGATCAGCAAAAATTGCTGTCGGTGCAGCGCACGGCGCAAGTCAATGATGGTTTTCAAACCTTAAAAGATCCCATTCGCCGCGCTGAGCATATGTTGTCGCTGCGTGGAATTGAATTAAGCCATGAAACCACGACAGTGAAAGATACCGGCTTCTTGATGCAGCAAATGGAATGGCGCGAGGCGTTAGAAGATATACGCGATAGTGCCGATCCTCAAGCAAGTATTGACGAGCTATATCAATCGTTTGCAGAGTACCGCGCGCAACTCACTCAGCAACTGACTCAACTATTAACCAGTGAGCAGGCTGAAGATGCATTGTTAGCGGCGGATCAAGTTCGCAAACTCAAATTTATGGCAAAATTACACGACGAGTTGACCAGAGTCGAAGACGCTCTGTTAGATTGATTTTCCGTGTTTATGTTACTTTGCTGACTCAAGTACGCTTGAGTTGGCATTACTAAGTTGGATATATATGGCCCTTTTGCAGATAGCTGAGCCCGGTCAAAGTGCCGCGCCGCACCAACATAGACTTGCCGTTG
The DNA here is from genome assembly GCF_025653545.1 of Shewanella sp. SW1. Classification (NCBI taxonomy): domain Bacteria; kingdom Pseudomonadati; phylum Pseudomonadota; class Gammaproteobacteria; order Alteromonadales; family Shewanellaceae; genus Shewanella; species Shewanella sp. SW1. The sequence goes on from NZ_JAKKSG010000003.1 coordinate 318,894, forward strand.
GCATCGATTTAGGTACGACCAATTCTTTGGTGGCGGCCGTTCGAAGTGGAGAGACGGCAACCCTGCCGGACGAACTTGGACAGCATTCATTACCTTCTATCGTGCGTTATACCCAAGATTCAGTCGAAGTCGGCGCACTTGCGGCGTTGAGTTCGGCGCAGGATCCGCAAAACACGATCGTTTCGGTAAAGCGTTTTATGGGCCGCAGCCTAGCGGATATTCAAGCTGGCGAGCAATCATTGCCCTACGAGTTTGCCGAAAGCGAAAACGGTTTACCTTTATTTGTGACTCCCCAAGGCCAAGTGAATCCCGTGCAAGTGTCTGCGGAGATTTTACGTCCGCTGATCGCCCGCGCTGAAAAAACCTTAGGCGGCGAACTGCAAGGCGTAGTGATCACTGTGCCTGCGTATTTCGACGATGCTCAGCGCCAAGGCTCTAAAGATGCTGCAGCTTTGCTGGGTGTTAAAGTGCTACGTTTGTTGAATGAACCGACGGCTGCTGCGATTGCCTATGGCTTAGATTCTAAGCAAGAGGGCGTTATTGCCATCTATGATTTAGGCGGCGGTACTTTCGATATTTCTATTTTGCGCTTGAATCGCGGTGTATTCGAAGTGTTAGCCACCGGTGGTGACTCAGCGCTTGGTGGCGATGATTTCGATCATTTACTGCAAGCACATATGCAACAAGTGTGGCTGCTTAGCGACATCGACTCACAATTAAGCCGTCAGTTGTTGATTGAATCGCGTCGAGTCAAAGAAGCCTTAACGGATGCAGCAGAAACTGAAGCAAAAGTGATCCTTGCCGATGGTACTGAACTGACGCAAATCGTTACTAAAGCTGAATTTGATGCCATGATTGCGGCATTGGTGAAAAAGACGATTGCCAGCTGTCGCCGTACCCTGCGTGATGCGGGCGTCACGACGGATGAAGTGCTTGAAACTGTGATGGTTGGCGGTTCAACGCGCGTGCCATTAGTGCGTGAACAGGTCGAAGCTTTCTTCGGTAAACCACCGCTGACATCTATCGATCCCGATCGTGTTGTCGCCATTGGTGCGGCCATTCAAGCCGACATTTTAGTGGGTAACAAACCCGAATCGGATTTGCTATTGCTCGATGTGATCCCTTTGTCATTAGGCATAGAGACCATGGGCGGCTTAGTTGAAAAAGTGGTGTCGCGTAATACCACGATTCCGGTTGCACGGGCGCAGGAATTTACCACCTTTAAAGATGGTCAAACGGCCATGGCATTCCATGTGGTGCAAGGTGAGCGTGAGCTCGTTGCCGATTGCCGCTCACTGGCGCGTTTTACCTTAAAGGGTATTCCGCCGTTAGCTGCAGGCGCTGCGCACATTCGGGTGACATTCCAAGTAGATGCTGATGGTTTACTTAGCGTGACCGCGATGGAAAAATCCACCGGCGTGCAGTCTAGTATTCAAGTTAAGCCGTCTTTTGGTTTATCGGATACTGAAATTGCCACTATGCTGAAAGATTCGATGAAGTATGCTAAAGACGATATCGGTCGTCGTATGCTGGCCGAACAGCAAGTGGAGGCGGCGAGGGTACTCGAGTCTTTACATGCCGCGTTAGCGAAGGATGGCGATTTGCTGAATGCCGATGAGCGTGCTCAGATCGATGCTACTATGGCCAATGTGGCGCAAGTGGCTACGGGCGATGATGCCGATGCGATTAAACTCGCGATTGAAAAACTGGATGAGCAAACCCAAGATTTTGCTGCCAGACGTATGGATAATTCTATTCGAGTGGCATTTAAAGGCCAGTCGATCGACAACATATAGGTGATGTAATGCCCCAATTAGTCTTTCTTCCCCATGCCGAGTTGTGCCCTGATGGCGCTGTGCTTGAGGCGAATGTTGGTGAGACCATTCTCGATGTTGCGCTGCGTAATGGCATCAATATCGAGCATGCCTGTGAAAAGTCCTGTGCTTGCACGACATGTCACTGTATCGTGCGTGAAGGCTTTAATGATCTTGAGCCAAGTGATGAGCTAGAAGATGACATGTTAGATAAAGCATGGGGACTCGAGCCCGAAAGCCGTCTATCTTGTCAGGCTAGAGTGGTCGACACTGACATGGTGATTGAGATCCCTAAATACACGGTTAACATGGTTAGCGAAGGCAATTAATATTGCTTCGATAATGATTAAAACCAGTCCACGTGACTGGTTTTTTGCTTTTGGCGTTGAGCATTTGTGCAACTAATCTTGTCTATGCCTCTAGTTGTTTGATTTATCCTTGCGCAGGCGTATTATGCGCTCAAAATTAATGGTTGCCGGAGACCAAATGAGAATAGCGATTTTATCGCAAGGGCCAGAGTTATATTCAACGAAGCGACTCGTTGAAGCGGCTCAATTACGTGGTCATGAAGTACACGTAATCAATCCCCTTGAATGTTATATGAATATCAATATGCGGCAATCGAGTATCCACATTGGCGGGCGAGAGTTACCTGCATTTGATGCCGTGATCCCCCGTATTGGGGCGTCGATTACCTTTTATGGTTCGGCGGTGTTGCGCCAATTTGAGATGATGGGCGTCTATGCCTTAAATGATTCAGTTGGAATTTCCCGCTCACGGGACAAATTGCGTTCTATGCAGCTGATGTCACGCCGCGGTATTGGTTTGCCTATTACCGGTTTTGCCAATAAACCGAGTGATATTCCTGACTTAATTGATATGGTGGGTGGCGCGCCTCTGGTGATTAAATTACTCGAAGGCACCCAAGGCATTGGCGTGGTATTAGCCGAGACCCGCAAAGCGGCTGAGAGCGTGATTGAAGCCTTTATGGGCCTGAAAGCCAACATCATGGTGCAGGAATATATCAAAGAAGCCAACGGCGCAGACATTCGCTGTTTCGTGCTCGGTGATAAAGTGATTGCCGCCATGAAACGTCAAGCTATGCCCGGTGAGTTCCGCTCTAATTTGCACCGTGGTGGCACGGCGAGTTTAGTCAAACTAACTCCTGAAGAGCGCTCTGTGGCTATTCGTGCGGCGAAGACGATGGGATTGAATGTGGCAGGGGTTGATTTGTTACGCTCAAACCATGGCCCAGTGATCATGGAAGTGAACTCTTCACCAGGGCTTGAGGGGATTGAAGGTGCCACCACGAAAGATGTGGCGGGTGCTATTATTGATTTTGTTGAAAAAAATGCGATTAAAGTAAAAAAGGTGACGCAAGCACAGGGTTAACACCCTTGGTGTCGAGTATTGACTACGGAATATCAACACTTGATTCACCTCCTTATGGGTAACGGCGTTAAGCACTAGCTTACCCATTCAAGCGAACCGAATAGGGGAAAACGATGACATTAACTTGGATAGATTCGTTAGATATTGCGTTGGAATTACTCGAAGCACACCCAGAGGTGAATCCCACTCAGCTGCATTTCACCCAACTGTATGAGTGGGTGTTAGCTTTGAATGATTTTGCAGATGATCCTAAGCATTGCAATGAAAAAATACTGGAAGCAATTCAGCAGTGTTGGATTGATGAAAAGTAGTGAGCACAGTTGTGGTACGGCTTTTTATGTGAGGCATCTTGTCCTTCAGAAGATTAACTAAGGTGATTTATCTCACGTATTTGCAGTGGCGCAGAGAATATTTGGCGAGAGTTTGATCACAGTCAAGTTCATTTTCAGTGGATATCGTAATTTGTTGTATATTGGTTAAGGCATTTATATGGCTTAACTTTATTATCGCAACTGCAAGGATGTTCACATGAAACTTTTGCTTGTATTGTTATGTATGCTTGTCCCTTCAATGGCTTGGGCTCATCCAGGTCATGGCGGTGTCGGTTTATTCCATCACTTGTTAGATCTTGCACCTGCAGTCATTTTAGTCGCTTTGATTGCATGGGCTGGTATTTGGGCAAAAAATAGAAAATAATCCCATTTTTTAATGAGTTAATGAACCCTGCTAAGGATTTATCCTCCTAGCGGGGTATTTTGTGTGATCAAACTGATTACGAATAAAGCGAATGTGCGCAATATCTCAGACTAATTTGCTATAAAGATAGGATTTAGCTTTTAAATTTCGTATAATCCGCGCGAATTTTTTAAACTTGCTGACAAAGGAAGCTAGTTATGGCGATCGAACGCACATTTTCTATTATCAAGCCAGATGCTGTTGCAAAAAACCACATCGGTGCTATCTACAATCGTTTTGAAACTGCTGGTCTTAAGATCGTTGCAGCTAAAATGTTACACCTGACCAAAGAACAAGCTGAAGGTTTCTATGCTGAGCATAGCGAGCGCGGTTTCTTCGGTGCTCTGGTTGCATTTATGACTTCTGGTCCAATCATGGTTCAAGTATTAGAAGGCGAAAACGCTGTTTTAGCTCACCGTGAAATTTTAGGTGCAACTAATCCAGCTCAAGCAGCTCCTGGTACTATCCGTGCTGATTTCGCAGAAAGCATTGACGAAAACGCGGCTCACGGTTCAGATGCTGTTGAATCTGCTGCTCGTGAAATTGCTTACTTCTTCAGCGCTGAAGAATTGTGTCCACGCACTCGTTAATTCGATGCTAAGACTAAAAAAGGAGCCTAGGCTCCTTTTTTATTGGCTGCAATTTAGTGAATATAGATTTCCGTATTGCAATGACGCTAATCCCTTTATACAAATCACACGTCAATTCAAAGTGTTAAAACTTAATTAGAGTTTGTTTTTATTAGTCTTTTTAAATTTTGCACATTTTTTAATTTTCTTGCTTGAAATTTTCTCTCCCGTCCTTATATCTATTTCAGGATCGCTCGATGAGGATCCTAGTGTGAATTCTGTGCCGTAAGGACAGAAGATTTAACTCGGCAGACTCTACAAGCGTTTTCATCGTGAAAACCGTCCGCCAATTCTCCATATTGCTTAAGACAAGGATATGAATATGCGTAATTATGATCTAGCTCCCCTGTACCGTAGTGCCATTGGTTTTGACCGTTTAGCTCAGCTGGCAGAACATGCCGCCGCTAATAATGGCAATACTGGCTATCCCCCATATAACATTGAATTATTAGGCGAAAATCGCTATCGCATTACTATGGCCGTGGCCGGATTCTCAATGAATGAACTTGAGATCAGCAGTGAAGGTGAGAAATTACTGGTGAAAGGCAATAAAGCTGAAAGCCAAACCGAGCGTAAATACTTGTACCAAGGCATAGCGGAACGCGGTTTTGAGCGCACTTTCCAACTGGCAGACTATGTCACTGTGCTCGGCGCAAGTTTAGAAAATGGCTTACTCAATATTGATTTAGTGCGTGAAATCCCTGAAGCGTTGAAACCACGCAAAATCGAGATCACTTCATCGCGCTTGCTAGACAGCCAGTCATAATTGACACTGTGGTAACCACCTAAAAACAAGGGGAGCATAATGCTCCCCTTGATGTTTTTGTGTTCACGCAAAAAATGTCCGCGAGATTTCCGTGAGAAAGCTACGCTTTCATGGCCTTTTCTCCGCGAGCCAAACCCACCACGCCGGAGCGAGAGACTTCGACCAATTTAGTCACTTCACCTAGCGCATGGATAAACGCATCGAGTTTCTCTGATGTGCCGACCATTTGGATGGTATATAAATTGGCGGTGACATCGACAATTTGGCCGCGGAAAATGTCCGCCATCCGTTTAACTTCTTCCCTAAACTCGCCTTGGGCGCGGACCTTAATAAGGGCTAATTCGCGTTCAATATAAGCAGACTCGGTAATATTCGAAACTTTTAACACATCGATGAGTTTATGTAGCTGCTTCTCTATCTGCTCTAACACCATTTCATCGGCAACGACCGTGATGTTAAGCCGCGATAGTGTGATATCGTCCGTTGGCGCCACCGTTAAACTTTCAATGTTATAACCGCGCTGTGAAAACAAACCGACCACACGAGACAGGGCGCCGGATTGGTTTTCTAATAATACAGATATAATTCGACGCATTAGCATTTCTCCGTCTTAGTCAGCCACATTTCATTCATCGCACCACCGCGGATCAACATGGGGTACACGTGCTCAGTTTCATCCACCATGATGTCGATAAAGACCAGTCTGTCTTTCATCGCTAGCGCTTCTGCCATTTTTGACTCAAGTTCGGCGGGATCGCTGATCGTCATACCTACATGGCCATAGGCCTCGGCAATTTTGGCAAAATTGGGTACTGAATCCATATAGGAATGTGAGTGACGGCCAGAGTAAATCATGTCCTGCCATTGTTTAACCATGCCAAGGAAACGATTGTTTAAGTTGATAATTTTAACCGGCGTATCATATTGCAGCGCGGTCGAAAGCTCTTGAATGTTCATCTGAATTGAACCATCACCCGTGACACAGACAACTGTGGCATCAGGCATCGCCATTTTAACCCCCATCGCTGCGGGTAGGCCAAATCCCATGGTGCCTAGACCCCCTGAGTTGATCCAGCGGCGCGGCTTATCGAACGGATAGTACAAGGCGGCAAACATCTGGTGCTGGCCAACATCAGAGGCGACATAGGCATCGCCATTGGTCAGCTTATACAAGGTTTCAATCACTTGCTGTGGTTTGATGCGACCACTGTTTTTGTCATAGGCCAGACAATCGCGGCCGCGCCATTGCTCAATATCATTCCACCAAGTGGCGATGGCATCGTTGTCATTGTGCTCGTTCGATTCATCTAACAGTGTCAACATGCTGTCTAAAATACTGTCGGCCGACCCTACGATGGGAATGTCGACGTGGATAGTTTTTGAAATAGACGAGGGATCGATATCTATGTGCAAAATGGTCGCGTTCGGGCAATATTTTTCCACATTATTAGTGGTTCTATCGTCGAAGCGCACACCAATACCGAAGATCAAATCGCAGTTATGCATAGTCATGTTGGCTTCGTAGCGACCGTGCATCCCTAGCATGCCTAGGCTGTTTTTGTGGGTACTTGGAAAAGCCCCCAGTCCCATGAGTGTGCTGACGACGGGAATATTTAATCTCTCAGCTAATTGTAAAATTTGCTTATCACAACCCGAGATAATGGCGCCACCACCGACATAGAGCACAGGCTTTTTAGCCGCTAATAGTGCCTGTATTCCACGACGGATCTGTCCTTTATGCCCCGAGGTTGTCGGGTTGTACGAGCGCATTTTCACGCTTTCGGGATAAATATATTCGTGCAGCAGCGCTGGGTTTAAGCAATCTTTTGGTAGGTCGACGACCACAGGCCCAGGACGGCCGGTAGAGGCAATATAAAAGGCTTTTTTTATCGTTTCAGGGATTTGAGTGGGATCTTTAACTAAAAAGCTATGTTTGACCACTGGACGAGAGATACCGATCATATCGCATTCTTGGAAGGCGTCATTACCGATAAGGTTGCTCGGTACTTGACCCGATAATACGACGAGGGGAATAGAGTCCATGTAGGCGGTGGCAATACCGGTAATCGCGTTGGTGGCACCGGGTCCTGAAGTGACTAATACCACACCCACTTTACCCGTGGCACGGGCGTAGCCATCGGCCATGTGTACGGCGGCTTGTTCGTGGCGAACGAGTATGTGTTCAATACCTGGGATAACGTGCAGGGCATCGTAGATATCTAAAACTGAACCGCCAGGATAGCCAAAAATGTGCTTTACGCCTTCATCAATCAAAGAACGCACTATCATGCTGGCGCCGGATAACATCTCCATGTGGAACTCCTATTGCATAGTACCGTTACGGTAAACAGTATTTTGTTACAGCGACGGTAATCGCTCTAAAAATTAAGCCTGAAGGGTAATTCAGACTCCGAAATGCTGAACTGACTTCGTAGAAGACAAGTGATTCATCCTTAGGATGCAGCAACTGTTGCAATGAACAGAATTTCATCATATTCAAAAAAAACAACATTTCAAGCCTTTTATGTAAAAAATAACCAACTTGAAACAATTTCACGTTTGAATGGCTGGATAACTTGCTGGAATCGCCAAGTAATCTAGGCTGATTTATGGGCTTATCTTATATTTTTCAGATTTTTAGATGCTTAAAAAGCAAAAACGGCACTAAAAGTGCCGTTTTGCTGTGGGACGTTAGATAAGCAGATACTTAACTGTTGCGATTAAATATTACTTATTTGCTACAAAAAGCCAATGCGCTGTTTTCACGCGATCAAACATGTGTTGCCGATGAGGCATTGGTATCCATGATTTCTTAAAAATAGACCCTTAAACCGTCGGCTGTATTTGATGCTTTGGACGATTGAATTGGCAAATGCCGACTAACACAATAGAGCCTAACATGAGGGCAGAGAAAGGCACTGCTGTGCCATCATAGAACACCGCTAATAACGGCCCCGCTAACGCGCCACAGCCAAATCTTAATGTGCCAATAACCGCCGTTGCCGTTCCGGTTTCTTGTTTGAACTTCATCAGCACTATCGCATCGGCGTTGACTGACATCACCCCTAGGCTGCCCATCAAAGGAATAAGCATGATCACGGTAAAATGATAGCTCATATCCAGTAGGTTGACGGTTAATAAACCAGCTCCCGCAATAGCGCCAAAAAAGGTCGATACGTGCAACATACGCAGCGAACCATAGCGGCCGACAATGCGAGTATTAATGATATTGGCCAACATCAAGGCGCCAACGTTGGTGCTAAACAAGATGGCAAAATAGGATTTATCTAAGGCAAAGACTTCCATATAAACGAAGGGGGATGCGGTGAGATAACAGAAAAACGCAAAAGACGTTAACACGCCGCTGGCAATGTTTAACTTAACGCCAGGTCGGGAAAATACGGTCGCATAGGCACCAAGAAATGATTTTTGGCTGCGGGTATCCATATCTTTATCACTGGGCATTTTTAGCGCAAACAGCACGAGTAATAACAGGGTTGCGGCATAGGCAGATTGAATGAAGAAGATTAAATGCCAATCACCGAGTTCTAAGATAACGCTGCCAATGCTAGGTGCCAGTAATGGCGCTAACATCATGATTAAACTCACGTAAGACATACCTTTGGCGGTATTATCGCCATAGACTTCTTTGATGTATCCCGGTACCACCACAGTCGCTGCTGCGCCGATAAAGGCCTGCAAAAAGCGTAGTCCAAGAAAGATTTCGACTTGACCAGCAAAACCAATCAATAAACTTGTTAGCATAAAGCCACTCAGCCCCATTATCACCATAGGGCGACGGCCAATGCGGTCAGCTAAGGGACCGAAACACAACATGCCCAGTGCATAACCTGCTAAGTAGATACTCAGGGACTGTTGCACTGTTGTGATATCGGTATGAAAACTAAGGGCCAATGTCGACATCGCAGGTAAGTACATGTCGATGGCCAATGGTGTGATCGCGACAATCGCCGCTAGCATGGGAATAAGCAGTGCTAAATTCGGTATACGTCTGCCGTTATGGGCTGAAGGTTGTGATTGTGGGTCCACTGTTACCTCGGGTGGCGAAAGAATTGAAAGCGTATTTCTCAGGGTTATGCGGCGCGGTTTAAATTGTACTAGGACAATTCACTTTAATCCGTCCATTTTTAGCCAGCATCTTGCGCTAATTGGCGGTGTTTGGGGAAAAGTGAATTGTGCTTCGATCAATTTTCACGGTAAGGCATTAAGCAATAGCATAGTAAAGCGCTAGGACAAATAAACCAATCTTTGCGATGATTTCTTTACTGTATTTTACCGATTAAATTGTAACTAAGTGGTAAGTTTGATTATCGAGGCATCACTTTAGTGGATTGAGCCGTTATCTTCACAAGATTCTTCATTTAAATCTTTCTTATCAAGTCTTTCTTATCAAATTGCAGCCCTTTGTAACTCAGTTCTTTACATCTTGGTCCTTCACATCCTTATGGTTCAAACTGACTCATTCAAAAGTGTGAGTTGTCATCTGAGTGTCACTGCTTTGTCATCTAGGTGTCTTTTATGCTGACTAATTTAGTGGGCTTTAGCTTCACCCTACTAAAAATAAAATATTCAGGAATGACACGATGAAAACACAACGACTCCCGCTTGCAGCCGCCATTATGGCGAGCTTATTGCTCGGTGCTTGCAGCGGTGATGATGGCGACAACGGCTTAAATTCACTGGTTAAAGTGACCGCATTAACTATTGGTGATGCAAATTGTCCCGCCGGTGGTCAGCGTATTGATACCGGATTAGATGCCAACCATAATGGACAATTGGATGACAATGAAATTGCAGTCGCGCAAACCCAATATGTTTGCCTGCCACAAACTGCAAGCTTAAAGGCTGAGTTAATTGGTCGTCATCAGACTGGCGTTTATGGCTTAAGTGCCGCCGAAATTGTTGAATATCATAGTGCTTCAAACCGTATTTTTGTGGTCAATGCGATTAGCGGCAAAGTCGATATTATCGATGGCAGCTTATTAGCGACTGCATCAAACGCCACAGATCCTTTAGCATTGAATAATCTCGATAAATTAGCAGAACTCGATGTTGCTAAGGATGTGGGTCAAGCCTTTATGGGTAGCGTGAATAGCGTGAGTATTTCAGGCAACTTGTTAGCGGCTGCCATTGAGTGTGGTGACTCTGCAGGCAATAAAACCCAAGCCAATGGTTTTGTGGCTTTTTATCAGCTTAACGGCACAGATGCTCCGCAGTTTATCAGCGCCGTCGAAGTCGGTGCTTTACCCGATAATGTAGTGTTCACCCACGACGGTAAAACCTTACTCGTGGCCAATGAAGGCGAACCTAATCCTGCTTATACCTTAGATCCTGAAGGCAGTGTTGCGCTGATTGCTATTACTGACGGTAAGCCTGCAGCCGCTGCGACCATCATAGATTTTAGTGTGTTTAATCAGGGCGGTGCGCATGCAAGTGAAATCACCGCTGACATTAAAATTAATGGTCCAATGGCGAGTGTGGCGCAGGATTTAGAACCTGAATATATCGCCATTAGCCATGATAACCGCCGTGCATTTGTCAGTTTACAAGAGAACAATGCTATTGCCGTGATTGATATCGCCAATGCGAAAGTCTCGAAGATTTTACCGCTAGGCCTCAAAGATTACGGGCTTGATGTGAATAAAATTGATGCGAGTGACAAAGATAATCTTGTGAACCTGCAAAGTTACACAGGGGTGTACGGCATGTATCAACCCGATACCCTTGCTAGTTACCGTTGGAATAACACTGACTTTATTGTGACTGCGAATGAAGGTGACTCCCGTGACTATGCGGCTTTTTCGGAAGAAGCCCGCGCAGGGGATTTAGTGCTCGACTCGAATCATCCGCAATTTGCCAACGCGAAAGATAAAACCCAATTAGCGCGTCTTAAGGTAACGAAGAGCATGGGGGACGATGATAAGGATGGCGACTACGACAAAGTCGTGAGCTTTGGTGCTCGTTCCTTCTCGATTTGGAATGCTGATGGTCAGCAAGTGTTTGACAGTGGCAGTGATTTTGAACGTATTACCGCCGCACTACTGGGGGATAAGTTCAACAATAACAACGAAGAAAATAAAGGTGATAGTCGCAGCGATGACAAGGGGCCAGAGCCAGAAGCTTTAGCCCTAGGCCAAATTGGTCAACGACTATATGCCTTTGTTGGTTTAGAACGTACCTCTGGCTTTATGATCTATGACGTGACTAATCCTTTTGATGTGCATTTTGTCGACTATGTTGTGAACCGTGATTTTGAAGCTGACTTCGTTGTCGATACCGCTACAGGTGCAGTTAAAGGTGATGCAACATTGGCGGGTGATTTAGGGCCAGAAGGGATGAAATTTGTCAGTGCCGATAAAAGCCCTAACGGTAATCCTTTGTTAATCATAGGCAATGAAGTTAGTGGCACCACGAGTGTTTACCAACTTAAGATTAAATAGTGGTGCACTAGGGTCTGTTGATCTTTCGAGAGTAATTTTTAGACAGCATGGCAAGACGTTATAATTTGCTTCGCCAAAAGTAACCATAACCTCAAGCCATGCCAAGACTTATGCTAACCGATGCACGCTGGGAAAAGCTATTTCATTTAATGAAAAGCACAGGCCGTGTTTATGACAAACCTGAACATAGACAAACATTCGAAGGTATTCTTTACCGCCTTAGAACAGGTATCCCTTGGCGAGATTTACCTAAAG